>NZ_JBSGXZ010000008.1:0-70761 GCF_053610285.1 Lentzea sp. NPDC054927 | reverse complement strand
ACCTGGTCAATCTCGCCAACGTGCTAGTCGATCTCGGTCAGCTCGAGGATGCGGTGCCTTTGCTCGAACGCGCTGTGGCTGTTGATGAAGCCGCCAACGGGCCCAACCATCCCAAGGTTGCCAGCGACCTGGCCGCCCTCGCTGCTGTGCGAGTCGCCCTTGGTGAGTTTGAGGAGGCCAGGTTGCTCTACGAACGCGCTTTGGTGATCAACGAAGCCGCCTACGGATCCAATCACCCCGACGTTGCTATCAACCTGGTCAATCTCGCCAACGTGCTAGTCGATCTCGGTCAGCTCGAGGATGCGGTGCCTTTGCTCGAACGCGCTGTGGCTGTTGATGAAGCCGCCTACGGACCCAACCATCCCGAAGTCGCCACCGACCTGGTCGCCCTTGGCATCGTGCTAGTCGATCTCGGTCAGCTGGACGACGCAGTGCCCTTGTTTGAACGTGCCCAGCGTATAGATGATTTGTCTATTGGATCGTAGATCTGCTCCAACGCAATCCGAGATCATTTCCTCGAAGTCACCGCCACCTGGACATGATCCGTAACGGGTGGGCCGGTTCACTGTGCTGACCGGCCCACCTTGCTTCACGTGCGGCGTATTTCGAACCACGCGGCTACGGCAGCTGCGGTGATGCGCTTGCGCAGGCTGCGTCGTCGTGGCTGCGGGCCGGTCGGGTTGGCCAAGGCGGATCGGACGGTGGTGGCGTCACGAGCGGCTGCTTGATCGTTGGACAGCAGGACCATGATGGCGCATGCGTGTAGGGCGAGGGCTGCGTCGATCGGTGAGACGGCGTCGAGGAATCCGTGTGCCATGCGGTTGCGCATGTTGAAACCCTCGTTGAGCAATAGGGTGCGTAGGAAGCGTTCCCAGTCGGGGTCGAAGTCATTGTCTACCAACGGGGGCAGCAGGTTGTCCAAGCTGGGGAACCGTCCTGCGGCGTCGCCGGTTTGGGTGCGGTATACGGGTTCGTTGAGCTCCATCAGCAAGGCTCGAATTGCGGTTTCGATCTTGGGTACAGCTAGGTGCACGGCCGCGTCGCACTCGCCGGCCCAGTAGAGCTGCAGCGCGGTGGCCAGTGCGGTGACAAGTGCAGGCGCGGCGCCGAAGTCACGCAGGAACTCTTCGAGTTCGGCGCGTGACGGTATGCCGAAGCGTGCCCGGATGGTGAATAGCGCGTTGCCCAGGAACACCCCAGCGCTGCCCATCTGCATGGTTTCCAGGCGCGCCAACTCCCGATCGAGCAGCTGCTCTGAGGTCAGCGTTCGGGCCGGCAGGTTGTCGGAGCGAAAGACGACCGTGGTGATGCTGGCGCGGATCGCAGATGCCTGTAGCGTCCGCTCTGCGGTGACCTTGTTGTTCTCGTAGCGGCCAGACGGTGCATCGGTGGGGTGCAACCAAATTCCTAGTGCTTCCTGCCAGTTCGTGGCGTCCTTGAAGCCTGGCATGTAGGCCTCAAACAACGCTGAGGGCAAGTCGATCTCGAACTTGGTCGACTCCCAGGTGGGTGCTGGAGCGGCTTGTAGCTTCGTGACCGCAGTCTTTTCCAGATCGAACAGGCCAAGGGCCCGTGCTTGCGAGGCGGCCTCGCTGTAGAGCACAAGGATGAGCATGGGTTCGACCGCCGCGTCGGCGTCGGCGAGCATGGCGCCCACCAGATGCCGGTTAGCGCGCTCCACGCGGGCAGGGGTATCGGCTGCGCGCTTACGTACCAGGACCGCCATGTCCTTGATGACGTGAATCTGCGGGTAGGTGATCAGTGCCTGGTCCAGCAGTTGATCAATCTTCGGGTCCGCCGGTGCAGGCGACCTCCCGCGCGGTGGGGACGCGATCAGCGCTGCCAGCAAAGGGATCGCACCATAAGCGTCTTCGTCCAGGGTAAGCACGTCCTCAACCACGCTGATCATGGCCGTAGCGATCTCGTGCTCCAGGTCAACCAACCGCACCTGCCGTGCAAGGGTCCAGCCCCGCAACAGCCCGTCAGCTAGTGCCCGCGGCCCAAGCGCAGTGCCGATGGTCTGCAGGTATGCGCGGGCGGCTTTCTCAGCGGTGTCACGCCCGTTCGTCAGCAGATGCAGGTTGAATGCGATGTCCCAGCACCTGGCCCGCACCACAGGATGAGTTGCGTGCTCGGCCAGAGCTAGCCACAGCTGGCGTATGTCGTCGCTTGCTTCCCGCATCGCAAACGGCAGAAACGACTGACCGTCCACGGGCCCCAGCGTTGCACCCGCGACGGCGTCTACCGGAGCAACGGTAATGCGGTAGCAGAACGTGTTGTACAGCACCTGCACAGCCGAGGCGTCAGCCGGTGAATCCATCTGAGCCACGAGTGCCCGCACGCTCAAAGAGGCGTTAAGTAGATCGGTTGCGTTCTCACAGCACGCATCAGCTAGCCGTACCAGCCTTGGTACTAGCGCCGGATCGTGCCGGTACGGGCCAGGTCGCCCTACAGACTGCTCCGAGGCAGCCACCATGGCAGCTGCTGGGGTCTCGTCTACGTTCCCGGGCTCACTCACCACCGGATCCTTCCGCTACGTATAGCGGAAAGTGAACCAGCGGCCGGTGGCGTCTCCAACTGAGTTACACGCCAGGGTGAATCTAGGAACTCAGCGGCGGCCGTGCTCAAGGTAGACGGCGTGGCCGCTTCGATGGGCTGCGAGCGCTTGTTCAAGTCGTCTGGCAAGGCGAGGGATCACGTAGTTCGGGATGTGATCCTTTGGCACCCACTCCCAGCGGTCCAGCTCAGCCGCATCGAGAGTGATGCGCTGTTCATCGTCGCCAAGGTCGCCGCAATCGAACAGCCAAAGCACCTTGTCGCCTTCGCTGTCGTTCGGTGCCCAGTCCACCGCGATCAGGCGCCTTGGTTTCCGGACCAACCCGATTTCTTCTAGAAGTTCGCGCTGACATGTGGCCGCCGGCGACTCGCCGACGTCCACGTAGCCCCCAGGGATGTCCCATCCGTTGCTGTAGGTCTTGTGGACCAGCAGCATGCGGTCCTGGTCGTCGACGAACAACGCTCCGGCAGCCATCCGGGGCGTTGCGAACCGTTCGGAGTCCGCACCCATGTGGCAGAGCCTACGGGCGCTTCCGCTCAGCCGACTCGAAGCCGGCGAGCGAGTCCTGCGAGTGTGTGGCTCGGCTTTCCGCGTTGTTGTCGTATCCACGTGAGGACGAGCTGTCGCCCGAGGTAGTGGTGTCGGACCTGCTCGGGTGCGCGTTGCTCGGCATCGAGCAACCAGGCTGGTTACGCGTCGCGGGCGTGTCTCTGTTCGTGTCGGACTCCCGACTGCGGCGCTACCGAACCCTGCCGCGCGCAGTTGAGCCGTGGGCGCTCGACAGCGGCGGTTTCACCGAACTTCAGCAGCAGGGGCGCTGGACCGTCAGTGCCACCGAGTACGCGGACAGGGTGCGGCGGTATCGAGACGAGGTGGGCAGGCTGGACTGGGCTGCGCCGCAGACGTCGCCTGGCAGGAATGCGGCCTGCTGTTCACCACTCGGCATGGCACGCCGATCGAGCCCCGCAACTTCAACAGATCATGGGACCGCCGTTGCGAGAATGGCGTTCCCAAGATCACGGTGCACGACGGTCGGCGGAGCTGCGCCTCGCTGCTCGCGGAGCTGAACGTGCACCCTCGGGTGATCATGCGGATCCTGCGGCACGCGAACATGGAGGTCACGATGGAGATCTACACCGAGGTGTCCGCCGAGTCGACGCGGAAAGCACTACAGCAGTTGAGCGGAAGCCTCGGTATTTGATCCGCAACTGTACTTTGCTGCTGTACGACAAAGTCAGAGGCCCGGAACCTGATTGGTTCCGGGCCTCTGACCTGCAATGGGCGATACTGGGATCGAACCAGTGACCTCTTCGGTGTGAACGAAGCGCTCTCCCGCTGAGCTAAACGCCCGTGTTCTGTTGTGGTGCTGTGCCGCTCTCGCGGTGTGGCCATAGCCTACAACATCATCAACGAGAACCAAAAATCGGGCTCTGCAACCAGCTCCACTCCACGCCGAACCAGCCGCCGACCAGCGCGAACACGTTGAGGAGGTAGCAGGTGGCGAGGACGATGGCGCAGACGCCTGCCATCACCAGGCCGCGGACCCAGGAGGGCTGGCGCTTGAGCCACGCCACCCAGCGGTCGTAGTAGCGCTTGGCGAACTTCAGGACTCGGCCTGCCCACTCGAACTCCGTCGCGAGGATGGCCAGGCCCGCGAAGACCACCAGCCAGCCGGGGCCGGGGTACGGGATCATGATGATGCCCGCGATCAGCACCAGGCCGCCGATCACGCCCACGCCGATTCGGTAGGCCATGTTCAGCGCCGGGTTGCGGTGGAACCAGTGGCGCCAGCCGCGGTGCTCGTCTGAGCCGGGCTGCACGTCGGGCTTCGTCATGTGTCGATCATCCTGTTGGGACTCAGGCGGGTGCAACCTGGCCTCCTGCCAGCACCTCCGAGGGATTCGGCGGGGCTTGGCGGCCGGGTTCGAGCGACACCGCGAACCTCGTGTGCTTGTGTGCGTCGGCCGACCAGGACAGCAGTTGCGGGTCGGCCGAGCCGGCGTGTACGTCGAACACTCCCAACGGTACCGGCGCTTTCGTACTTGCACCCCAAACTACGTAAACGTGACCCGAGTCGTTCGGTTTCAGGTTCGTCGGCATCACGGCGCCGGAGGTCGGGTTCGACAGCACCACGGCCACCTCGTCGCCGGAGGTCGTGCGCAGGACCGCCCTGTTCGTGCTCGGGTCCGCGGCCAGGGACAGCGCCTTGTTCAGCTCGTTGGTGCGGGCTTCTGAGGCTGCTACCTGGCCTGACAGCTGGTTCACGCGCACGCCCAGGTAGCCGCCGCCGGCCAGGACGACGAGTGCTGCCGCCGCGGCCAGCAGCACGAGGCCGGAGCGGCGGCGGTGTTGCGGGCGCAGGGGAGTGGCGGCCGCGTGGCGCGGGCGGTGCTGGACCGGCGCCTCCTGCGGGATGTGCTCGATCTGTTCCATCAGCCTCGCGCGCAGGCGGGGCGGTGGCTGCTCGTGGCGGACCGCGCCGCCGATGCCCGCGAGGACCTCCTGCGTCGCCATCACCGTGTGCTGGCACGTGTCGCAGGACGGCAGGTGGTCGCGGACCAGTGCTTCCTCGTCCGGTTCCAAGGAGTGCATCGCCCAGCCGACGGCGAGCTCCTCGTGAGGGCACAACTCGCCGTTCACCGGTGCACTCCCGTCGTCTCGCCGGTCTCGCCGGCCCACAAGTTCCCCAACGTGCCTCTCAGACGTCTGATCGCCGCGAACGTGCGCGATTTCACAGTCCCCAGCGGCACGCCCGTCAGCTTCGCCACTTCGCACTGCGTGTAGCCGCCGAGATAGGCCAGTGCGATGACTTGGCGCTGCTCTTCCGGCAACGTCCGCAACGCCGCCCTGACCTCGGCGCTCACCACGCTGATCAACGCTGCGTGGTCGGAACCCTCGGCCGGTGGTGAAACGTCGTCGGTGAGGGGAACAGTCCGACGACGCTGAGTGTTCTCCTTACGTACGGCGTCCACCGCGCGGTGGTGCACCAAGGTCATCAACCAGGTGCCGAAACTTCCGCGGGCGGGGTCGAACCTGGCGGGGTGCCGCCAGAGCGCGAGGAAAGCTTCCTGAACAACGTCCTCGGCCAGTTCGGGGTCTACGCAGATGCGTCTGGCCAGCGAATATGCCGGTGTGCCGTACCTGTCGTACAGCTCACCGAACGCCGACCGATCGCCCTGTGCGAGCCTTTGCACGAGCCCGAAATCGGTCGGCCGGCCGTCGCGTGACGCAACGGGTGGACCGGGCGAGTCAGCCACCAGAGATGTCCTCACGTCCAACATTCGCGCAACAGCCGGTACCGGGTTCAGGTTAGACCCAGCAAGATGGGAGTGGCTGAACGCGGGCTAACGAGCGAGGAGGACACGGAGCGCGTGCAAACCGTCGCGTTACGCAGTCAAGCTGACCCGATGGGGTGATATGCGCCCGTTTCCTGAGCGTTCCTCGCCACATGCACGTCACAACTAAGGTGCTCGGTCGTTTCATTGACCGGGAAGGGAGAAGAGGGTAACGACGATGCGCAACGATCACGTGACGCTCCGCTCGACAGCGGTCTTCGACCTGCTGGCGCCGAGGACACCTGCGGTCCCGGTCCAGGTGGAGCTTCGATACGACACGAAGGACCCGTACGCGGTCGTCGCCGCGTTCCGCACCGGCCGCGCCGGTTGGGTCGAGTGGGTGTACGCCCGCGACCTGCTCGCAGACGGTCTGATCGCCGACGCCGGCGACGGTGACGTCCGGATTCGCCCTGCCGCCGACGACCCCGAGGTCGTCGTGATCGAGCTGAGCTCGCCTTCCGGGCACGCCATGTTCGAGGCGTCCGCCCAGGAACTCGCAGACTTCCTCGACCGGACCTACGACGTCGTCGTGCCGGGCAACGAGCACCTCTGGGTCAACGTCGACGAGGCGCTGACGCACCTCATCTCGAACGACCTGAGCTGAATAATCCGAGGTAGGGGGCCCGCGAAGGCGATGCGGGTACCCCCGGTGAAACCCGCTTGATTCCCTCGTATAAGGTTGTTTCAACATCACGAAGTCAGTGATGTACGCGGATGTAGCGCAGTTGGTAGCGCATCACCTTGCCAAGGTGAGGGTCGCGAGTTCGAGTCTCGTCATCCGCTCTGTGGTTCCCCAGCGACTGTCCGCTGTGGAGTCATGCTCCTGGCGGAGTGGCCGAGTGGCTTAGGCAAGGGCCTGCAAAGCCCTGTACACGGGTTCGATTCCCGTCTCCGCCTCGGACGATTAGCTCAGCGGGAGAGCACTACCTTGACACGGTAGGGGTCACAGGTTCAATCCCTGTATCGTCCACTCGAAGCACCGAAAGGCTCCGACCAAATTGGTCGGAGCCTTTCGCGTTGTTGCTCATGATTCGTGCTGCGCCTCAGGCAACGAGTAGTAGCGCTCGTAGGGCTGCACACCGATCACACGACCCTGCGAGTCGTAGCACGCGGCGCGCAGGTACCTCCAGACGTCCCCGATCGTCGCGATCAGTCGATCATCGGCGGGCGACCACGACGCGGCGGCGCCGTCCGGGAACTGAGCGGCGAGCCACAGCAGTCGGTGGCCGGCGATGTCCCAGACGCGCGTTGTGCCGTCGTCGCACGCGGTGGCCAACTGGCGGCCGTCCGGGCTGAAGGTCAGGGTTCGAACCTCGCCGCTGTGGTCGAGGTCGAGGTCGAACAGTTGTTTTCCGGTTGTGCTGTCCCACAGGCGTACTCGGCTGTCTCCGTCGCCAGTGGCCAGCCAACGGCCGTCCGGACTGAACGTGATGGCCTGCACGCCCTTGGCGTGGCCCGCCAGCCTCAAGAGGTGTTCTCCGGTGTGCGGGTCCCAGACGGAGGCGGTGCCGTCAATGCCGTCGGTCGCGAGTCGGCGGCCGTCCTGGCTGAACGCCGCGGTCCACACCCAATCGGTTTCTCCGTCGAGAACGCGAAGGAGGTCCCCGTTCCCGCTGTCCCAGATGCGCACGTAGTGGTCCTGCCCCGTGGTGACCAGACGTGCGCCGTCCGGACTGAAGATCACGGCGTTCTTGCCGCCCCACATGGTCGATCCGTCGCTGTCGAACATGAGCAGGTGTTCGCCGGTGGAACTGTCCCAGACGCGTACGAAGTGCTCATCGTCGATGGTCGCGAGCCGAGTGCCGTCCGGGCTGAAGGCGACGGAGTTCACCTCGCTGGCGTGGCCGGTGAGCACGCGGAGCTGTTCGCCGGTGGGACTGTCCCACAGGCGCACGGTCTGATCGTCGCCGGTGGTGGCGAACCGGGCGCCGTCGGGGCTGAACGCGACGGCGTTCACCGAACCGGTGTGACCGGTCAGGGCGAGCAGATGCACGCCTGTCACCGTGCTCCACACGTGCGCCTTGTCGTCGCCGGTGCTCGCGAGCTGGGCGCCGTCCGGGCTGAACGCGGCCACCGCGGGCCGTTCGGAGTTGCTCGCGAGGGTGTGCAGGTGCTCTCCCGTCGTGCTGTCCCAGACGTGCGTGGTGTGGTCTGCGCTGTTGGTGGCGATCCGAGTGCCGTCCGGGCTGAACGCGACCTCGTACACCTCGTCGCTGTGACCGGTGAGGACGAGCAGTTCCTCGCCGGTCACCGCGTCCCAGACGCGCGAGGTCCGATCGAGGCTGGCCGAGGCGACTCGCGATCCGTCGGGACTGAACCTCGCCGCCCACACCGAGTTGCCGTGTCCGCCGAGCCGGAGCAGTGGATCTCCGGTCACCGCGTCCCAAATGTGCACGCTGTCATCGCCGCTGCTGGTGCTGAGCCGGAGTCCGTCAGGACTGAAGGCCACGTCGTGCACCACGCCGGTGTGACCGGTGAGGGTCAGCAGGTGCACACCGGTGGTGGCGTCCCAGATGCGCGCGTCCATGCCGCTACCGGTTGTCGCGAGCCGGGTTCCGTCGGGGCTGAACGCCACGTCCCAGAACCGGCGGGTGCGTCCTGCCAGCGTGAGGAGGTGTTCGCCGGTAACGGTGTCCCAGATGCGCGTGGTGTGGTCGTGACTGGTGGTGGCGAGCCGAGTCCCGTCAGGACTGAACGCCGCGCCCCGCACCCAATCGGTGTGGCCGTTGAGGATCAACAGCTGTTCGCCGGTAACGGTGTCCCAGATGCGCGCGGTGTGGTCGTGGCTGGTGGTGGCGAGCCGACTCCCGTCAGGACTGAACAGCACGTCGTGGATCATGCCGGTGTGGCCGGTGTAGGTGACCAGGTAGTCACCTGTTGTGGCGTCCCAGATGCGCACCGCCTGACCGCTGCCGACCGCCACGCGGGCGCCGTCCGCGCTGAACGCCACGCCGTTCAAAGCATCGGAGCGGCCCGCACGACTCTGGAGCCTGGTGCGGCTCGGCGGCGACGGAGCGGGCAGTGTCACGTCCGGTCCGACGTGCATGATCGCGTGAGTGTCGGCGCCGGACAGGTCGGCCCCCTCCAAGCGGCACTGGCGCAGGAAGACGCCCTTGAGGTTCGCGGCGCTCAGGTCGCCGGAGATCATGTCGGAGTGGTTGAGCATCGCCCGCTCGAGTTTCGCGCCGTGCAGGTTCGCGTCGCGCAACGTCACGTGATCCCACCGCGTATCGCGCAGGTCGGCGCCGGCCAGCACCGCCGTGGTGAGGTTGAGCGGCGCCGTCTCGGTGCCGCGGAACCGCCAGTGGCGCAACGAGGCGCCGGTCAGGTCGCAGGCGGCGATCGTGGAGTGGGGCCAGTCGTGTTCGCGGGCACGGAGTTGGTAGCGCAACCAGAGTTCGCTCGTCTCCGCCACGTACGGCGCGCGCCACTCGGCGAGACGGCGGGTGAGCGCTGCCTGGTCGTCCGCGTCGGCGATCAGCTGTCCGAGGAAGTCGAGGGTTTCGTCGGACGGCATCGGCAGACGCCAGTCGTCGCGGCTGTCGTCGCGCAAAGCGTCGCACAGGTGCTGTGCCAGGAAGTACTCGTGGATGGAGCTGTGGGCGAACTGGAAGTCCGGGCGGTCAGGGCCGTTGTCGTCACTGCGGACCACGAACGTCGCCGTGCGCAGATCTTCTTCCAACTGGTCGCGTGAGACGTTCCGATAGCGCCGCTGAAGGACGTCGTCGGTGGCCAGTTGCTCGTCGAGCCAATCGTCCAGATCACCGCTGTCGACCCGGCGGTCGCCGCGGCGCCACGACCACGCGGCCAGGCGGGCCATCAGTTTGAGCTTGTGGTCCGGGCGCAGGTGATGTTTGCCGCTGTCGCGGGCCAGCCAGTCGTGCAGCACCTGCTGGTAGATGGTGGCCGCGTGGACGGAACGTTGCTCGGACAAGCGGCGTTCGATGAACGGGACCTGCGCGGCGACCTTGGCCAGGGTGTACGGACGGGTGGCGAGGTCGGAGAGGTCGTGGACCGCGCGCAGCATGTCCATCACCTGGGTCGCGTCACGGTCCAGGGTCTTGTCGAGGTAGTCGTGGATCTGCTTGTCCGTCAACGGAAGCAGGATCAGCGCCGTGTAGTCCTCGGCTCGGGAGAGGTCGCGGTCGTGTTCGAGGAAGTGCCGTGACTGTTCGCGCAACGAGCGGAAGTAGTGTGTGCGGCACGACAGCAAGACCTTCGTGTCCTTGCCGGCGAACGGTGCGCGGATGCCGTCGCGTGTCCTGATTGGACGGAGCTTCAGCAGTTCGTGGGTGAACGTCACCCCCTGCGCCGCGTCGAGTCGGACCAGAACCTCGTCCAGACCGTCGATGACGAACAACGTCGGCCTGGACTTGGCCCGCGCGATGACCTCCTCGCCGGTGGGCAGGCGGGCGTCGCCGGACTCCCATCCCCGCGCGATGCACTCGGTGAGGATCTCGGTGAGCGTGGGCACGCCGTTGCTCACATTGCCGACGCGGCGCAGGTCGAAGTAGAGCGGCTCGGGATGGTCACCGCCACGCAGCCGCTCGGTGAGCTCCTGGCAGGTGATCGTTTTCCCGGCACCGTATTCGCCCAGCAGCGCGGCCAGGGGAGTGCCGTCCGGGTCATGAGCCCAGTTCAGCAGGAACGACACGACGTCGTTGACGCGGCGGGCGTCCGTGCAGGAGCCGGGCAGGATGGTGGGCTCCATGGCGCCTCGGCTCGCGTCCAGGGGGAAGTAGCCGTCCCCGCTGTCGGCCTTGAGCAACCGCAGATCGCGCAGGCCCATGTCCGGCGGGCTCGACGCGTGCCTGGACAGCAACCGCTGGACCTGGTCCGCGAGCCCGTTGGCCCAGGAGCGTTTGGCCGCCGCGCCGCGCAGTTCCTCGAACGGCTTGCCGTCCGCGTCGTCCGGAAAGGGCGTGCTGCCGAAGCCCGCCGGATCCGCGAGAGGGCTCAGCGCCTGCAGCCGAACCGGCACGATCTTCAGGCCTGTGCCGTCGAACAACGTCTCGTGAGCCGCGGTCTGGCCGAGCCACGCGTTGCTGAGCGCGACCACTGCCAGATCCGCCTGTGCCGCGGCGGTGCGGAAGTGCTGGGTGCGGTCGTCTCCGGCCAGCACGTCGTTGTCAGGGCGCCACACCGTGATCTGTGCCTGGCCGCAGGCGAGCGCTTCGGTGAGCAGATCCCACAGCCGGCCCGCGAGTTCGGCGTCCTGAGGTGCGTGGCACAGCACGACTCGCCGGGGTCCGATCAACGTCGCGGGCCGGTCGAGGATGAGCGCGTCGCCGATCTCGTTGAACGACCGCAGCGGGTCGCGCGGCTGGTCGACCCGCTGCGCGACGAACCCCAGCACGCGGCCACGTGCCCCCAGCTTCTTCGCGCCGCTGACCTCCAGACGGAGGTCGACGGTCTCTCCCTCCGCGGCGCCGTTGACCTTCTTGACGAGGCGCTCCAACGCTTTCGTTGCCGCAACCGGCGTCCGTCCAGGGAACAGCACCTCGTGTGCCCGCTCGACGGACAGCTCGGCCTGGTCGTCCAACACCCGCAGCAACGTGGCCAGCAACGCGCGGTCCGGCACGGTCAGCGGCACGCGGTCCAGGCGCGTGCGTGCCGAGTTGGGCGAGAGCTTCTCCACGGGATCAGCGCGTCCCTTCCGCCTGTGCGGCGCGGGCCAGGACGCGGTGAATCTGGTTCACCAGATCGTGTACCCATGCGGTCTGCGCGGCCTGTCTGTGCACCGTCTCGAACGGCCGTTGGTGGCCGTGAACCTGTTTGTGTTCCAACCCGCGCATGTCGGCGTGCGGGCTGATTCGCCGCAGTGACAACGGAATCGCGCGCTTGCCGGGCACGTCCATCAGCGCGGGCAGCTCGACGTTCTTGATGTACTCGCTGCCGAGGAACGCGTCGCTCAACGCCAGCACACCCAGTTCGCACGACGTCAGCGCGTCTTGAACGCAGGCGTCCCAGTCGCTGCCGACCAGCAACGCCTGGTCGAACCGCCACAGCTCGAACTCGTACACCCGGTCCACCGCGGTCGCGGTCGCCAGCTGCTCCCACAGCCGAACGGCGATGGCCTCGTCCGCCCGCGCGAAGCTCAGGAACATCCGCACCAGCGGCTTGCCCGACGACCCGGCCGTCAGCCGCACCTCGTCCATCGCTCGCTCCCCTTCAACCTGGCCGTTGTCGGATTATGTCGCAACAACGACCGGTACGTGAGAGGTGGGTCACGGACAGGCCCGTCGCATCCCGATGCTCAAGATCAGCCGATTTGGAACTCGTCGGACCCTTCGGATACAGTTCCTCTCGCACCAAGGGAAACCACGGGGCACGCGGATGTAGCGCAGTTGGTAGCGCATCACCTTGCCAAGGTGAGGGTCGCGAGTTCGAGTCTCGTCATCCGCTCGGACGATTAGCTCAGCGGGAGAGCACTACCTTGACACGGTAGGGGTCACAGGTTCAATCCCTGTATCGTCCACTCATCCCAAGAAGCCCTCGATCGAACATGATCGAGGGCTTCTTGCTGTTCGAGGTCGAGTTCGGCTCCAACGCCCATTTTTTGTCCAATTATTGGTCGGAACGGCCGAAAATGCCCACTTTTTTGTCTTTTATCGCGGGGTAGCCGCATCTACTGTTGGTCGCTGTGTCCGGCTATCAGTTCGATTTCTTCATCAGCTACAGCCGTCAGGGCAGCGTCCAGAAATGGCTGTTGAACCACTTCTACAACAAGCTCAAGGACTGCCTCGCTGACGAGTGCGCGCCAGCTCCGAAGGTCTACATGGACCGCCACATGCCCCGGGCCGTGGAGTGGGCGAACAACCTGCAGACCTCGCTGCGGCACAGCAAGATCCTGATCCAGGTCATGACGCCGCACTACTTCACCTCCGGCTGGTGCATGGCGGAGCTGTACAGCATGCGGGCGCGGGAGGAGATGCTCGGCTTCGCGACTCCCAGCATCCCCCAGGGGTTGATCTATCCGATCCTCTACTCGGATTCGGAGAACTTCCCGGAGGAGGAACGGATGCGCAAATACCACGACTTCAAGGAATATGCGCATCCTGATCCGGTCTATCAGCAGACCGTCCACTACTTCCAGTTCCACAAAGAAGTGAAGCAGCTGGCGCGGGATCTGGTCGAACTGGCGGACCAGGTTCCCGAATGGCGGCCCGACTGGCCGATCGTCGAGCGTCCCGACCCGATCGTCACTCCGCGCCCGCCCTTACCGAGGTTCAAGCCATGTCCGGAACCGTGATCACGTTTTACTCCTACAAAGGCGGCGTCGGGCGCAGCTTCACCCTGGCCAACACCGCGGTGTTGCTCGCACGCTGGGGTTACCGAGTGCTCGCCGTCGACTGGGACCTGGAGGCACCGGGTCTTCATCTTTACTTCCGCCCTCACCTCTCCCAGATGCCCGAGAGCGGCGTGGTGGATCTCGCTCACGACTTCATCCGAAAGGTGGAAGTGCCCGGCCCGCACACGGTTCGGGTCGACGTCGAGGGTGGCGTGCTCGACCTGATGGCCGCGGGCAAGGTCGTCGGGAACAAGCTCGACGCCAGCTACATGTACCGGATGCAGGAGATCGACTGGGCGGATCTCTACGAGCAGGGGTTCGGCCAGTTCCTCGAGGACCGCCGCGAGGAGTGGACCGCCAAGTACGACTTCGTGCTGATCGACAGCCGCACCGGGGTCTCCGACATCGCGGGCATCTGCACGGCGCAGCTGCCGGACCGGTTGGTGGTGGTGTTCACCGCCAACGAGCAGAACCTCAACGAGGTGGTGGACATCGCCCACCTCGCGGACATGGCGAGGGACCGGCTGCCGTACGACCGGCCGCGCCATCAGGTGATGCCGGTGTTGTCCCGGCTCGACAACCGGATGGAGTACCAGCGGGCCGAGGAGTGGCAGCAGAAGTGCATCGGGGTGGTCGAGCCCCTGTTTCGCAACTGGCTGGTCAAAGGCGTCACCCCGGAACAGATGGTGCGGCATCTGACGGTGCCGTACATCTCCTACTGGAGCTTCGGCGAGTTGCTTCCCGTGATGGCCGAGCGTCCTCCTGCTCCGGACCAGATCTCGTTCGCGCTGGAGACCGTCGCCGCGGTGATCGCGCACCAGTACGACCGAACCGATCTGCTGGCCGACAACCGCGACGCCTACGTGTCTGCTGCCCGTTCGCGGCGCCGTCAGTTCGACCGGGACCTGCTCGTGTCCAGTCCCAGGACCCTGTGGCGCACGGGAACGGAGCTGATCACCGAGCTGCGGCTGCTCGGGGTCACGGCCGACAGATCGGTGTCGGGCGACCCCGAGTTCCTCGACAGGATCGGTGACCCCGCCGAGCACCTGTGCCTCGTGGTCGACGGCGAGCTGAGCCGGTGGCAGTTGACCGAGGCGGAACGGTTCGTGCGCCGCACGCTCGGACCGGACGGCGCCCAGCGGCAGATGTTCTGCCTGCTGACCCGCGGCACGAGCCGCGAAATGCTGCCCGGTTTCCTGCGCAGCCTGCAACACCTGGAGTTCGACCCGACCGCACGACCCGTGCGGGTGGCACGGGAACTGCACGACCTCATCAAGGCGACGCCCGCCCCGGAGACCGAACCGGACCTCGAGGCGATGCGGGGTGCCGAGGCGGCTCTGCGCGAGTTGCCGGACCAATTACCGCACGCGCGGCGGTTCGCGCTCCTCGAGGAAACGGTGCGAACCATGGTCGGGGCGCTGGACGACGGGGACATGGACCTGCTCCGCGACCAGTCCGCCGACCTGCTGCTTCTCGGCAAGTCCCACCGCGACGGAGCAGGGGTGGCGGTGCCGGCGCGTCTGCGTGCCGAGGTGAGCGCCCTGCTCACCCGGATCGATCGACGAATCAACGCGTTCACGGACTGAAAGGCGGCGTGATGCCGGAGAAGTTTGGTGCCCCTGAACGTACGGCGCTGATGGTGCTGGTGTTGGAGAACCGGAGGATGCTCAACACGGAGCTGAACGAACACGTCAGGCTCAGCAAGCCCGGTCGCGGCAAGCTGAACAAGGCCGGCTTGATTCGGACAGATGAGAACGTGACGCCGATGGTTCACGAGATCACCGACGAAGGCATCTCCTGGTGCCTGGAGGATCTCGTCAACGGTGAGTTGCCGCCGAGAACGCCCTCGCACACCCGTGCCGCCTTTGGATTGCTGCGGAAGCTCGTCCTGCACCACAAGATGCGCGGCACGCTCGTCGAGGTCTTCCGGTCCCGGAACCTGGAGTCGTTGATCCGTGGGGTGTACGAGGAGCTGGCGGTCGAGCCGCAGGACTGGATCCGGCTCGCCCGCATCCGCCCGAGGCTCGACGGGGCGGACAAGAGCGAGGTCGACGACGTGCTGGTGAAGATGATGAAGAACGGGACCGTGCACCTGGCGCCTGAGTCCAACACCAAAGTGCTCACTGCCGATGACCACGCCTCGGCGATCCGGGTCGGTAGTGAGGATCTGCATCTCGTGGCGATGGAGGAGTCATGACCGCGCAGCTGCGGGAGGCGTTGGCCGCGTTGCGCTTCAACTCCGCGGAGACGCCGGACGACGTCTGGCGCAGGTCACCATCCCATGTGGACGGATTGCACACGAGGGCGGAACACCGCATCAGGAGCGCCATCGCGGACGCCAGAGACAGCACCGGTTCCAACCCCATCGGGCTCGTGCTGCAGGGGCGCAAAGGTGTGGGTAAGACCCACCTGCTCGGCACGGTGCGCAGCATGGTGCAGGAGACGGGCGGCTACTTCTTCCTGATCGAGGTGTCTTCCGCGGCGATGTTCTGGGACGACGTCGCCGACGCCATGCGCAGCGAGTTGCTGAGGACCGATGACGGTGGCGAACTGCAGCTTCTTGTGCTGCTGAGGCAGTTGTGCCGGGGCGCCGACGTGTCCGAGGAGGTCACGCGGGCGATCGTGAACGAGGCCCCGCTGACGTCCGAGCACCTCGGCGCGCTCATCAGCGGCTTGTGGAAGGTCGATGCGCGGATCGCGAGCGAGTGCGAGGACGTGATCCGCGCGCTGGTGCTCTACGCGTCCAAACACACCGCGGTCGGACGCACCTACCTCGAAGGGCTCGACGACACGGAGGGCGAGCGCGGCACGTGGGGTCTGTCGGCCAGGTCGAAGTCCGCGCAGCAGCTGGTGCGGGACATCTCGCGTGTGCTGGCGATGACAGGCCCTTGCGTGATCGCGATCGACCAGCTGGACACCGTCGTCAACAAGACCCAGGAGCTCATCGAGGACGAGATCAGTCCTGAGGCGGCGCGGGAGATCGCGCTCATCTCGGACGGGTTGATGCAGCTGCGCGAGATCACGCGGCGAACGTTGACCATCGTCGCCTGTCTGCCGACGACCTGGACCAAGCTGCGCAAGGTCGCGAGTGACACGGTCGGCGATCGTTTCACCACGACCCCGATCCTCGGCGCCATCATGGATCCGGCGATCGCCCGGACGTTGGTGGAGAAGTGGCTGGGAGTGATCTACCACAGCCACGGGATCACACCTCCCCATCCGACCTGGCCGGTGTCGCCGGAAGCTTTCGGTGACGGATGGCAGACGGAAACTCCGCGGACCCTGCTCAAGCGCGTCCACTCGCACGCGGAAGCATGCCTGCACGGCGAAATTCGCGAGCTGCTTTCGTTCCAGGAGACGAAGTCCGAGGAGATCCTCGAGCCGGTCGAACCCGTGCCGATGGCAGCGGCGGGGCCGGAACCGGATTACCTCGCCGACCTCGACGCCAAGTTCGCGCGGTTGAGGACGAAGGCCGCGTTCGCTGCCGCGGACGTCAAGCCGCACAACGAGGACGACGTGATGCCGGCGTTGCTGCTGGCCGGGTTGAGGTCGTGGGTCACCGAGATCGGCAACGACGACCTCGCATGGCACCCAGAGCCCCAGTCGGAGGACAACAGCCTGCACGCGTGTCTGCGGCACACCGTGGACGAGGAACAGGACGTCGAGGAGCGCTGGGTCTTCCGGCTCATCGCGAGCAGCCACGGCAACCGGGTGCTGCGCAGGTTGCGGGACGCGCGGGCGGCGGCGGCGGGCGGGCGTGGCCGGCACCTCGTGCTGATCCGCAACGGCTCCAAGGGCTGGACCGGTGCGAAGACCAAGGGCGAGGTGGCGGAGTTCGAGAAACGCGGTGGCAAGAGCATCGACGTGTCCGACGACGATCTGCGCACCTTCATCGCGCTCAAGGAGATGTGGTCCTCGCAGTCGCACCAGTTGCTGGCCTGGCTGGTGGCGCGGAAACCGGCCAGCAGCAACACGTTCCTGCAGGTGATCCTGCCCGACCCCGCGCGGACCGGGAGCAGGGGCAGGAGCGGGCACCAGGAGACTCGGCCTCCGCCGAAGACCGCGCCGAAGTCGACTTCGCAGCCGGCGCCGGAAACCACACCGGAGCCGCAACCAAAGCCGAAGCCGCCGGTACAGCCGCAACCGAAGCCGACGGTCCAGGCTCAGGAGCCTGCAGCCGGCGGCGAGATCGTGCTCGGGATGGACGGGGAGATCCGGATCGAGCTGGAGTCGTTGCGCAAGCATGTGATCGTGTTCGCGGGGTCGGGTAGCGGGAAGACGGTGTTGCTGCGCCGGATCGTCGAGGAGTGTGCGTTGCGCGGGGTTTCGGCGATCGTGCTGGATCCCAACAACGACCTGGCGCGGCTTGGGGATGCGTGGCCTGAGGTGCCGGGGGAGTGGCGGCCTGGGGACGAGGCGAAGGCTGCTGAGTACCTGGCCGGCACCGAGGTCGTGGTGTGGACGCCGGGGCGGGCTGGTGGGCGGCCGTTGAGTTTTCATCCGTTGCCCGATTTTGCCGAGGTTCGGGGGGATGAGGACGAGTTCGCGGCTGCGGTGGAGGCTGCGGTGGCGCGGTTGGTGCCGCATGCGCGGATTGCCAACGAGACCAAGTTCGCGGTGCGAGGGCGGGCTGTGCTTCGCGAGGCCCTCAAGCGGTATGCGCGGGAGGATCGGCGGGACCTGAACGGGTTCGTGGATCTGTTGGCCGAGTTGCCGGAGGGTGTCAGCAAGTTGCACTCCGCGGCGGCTACGGCGGCTGATCTCGCGGAGACGTTGCGGGCCGCGATGGTCAACGATCCGTTGCTTGGCGGGCAAGGGGAACCTACTGATCCCGGGGTGTTGCTCCGGCCGTCGCCGGGTAAGCGGGCGCGGGTTTCGGTGATCAGTTTTGTCGGGTTGCCTTCTGAGGAGCAGCGGCAGGGGTTCATCAGCCAGTTGCAGTTGGAGGTGTTCGCCTGGATCAAGCGCAATCCCGCGGTGGATCGGCCGCTCGGCGGGCTGATGGTCATGGACGAGGCGCAGACGATCGCGCCTTCCGGTGGGGTCACGGCGAGTTTGCAGACCACGATCCTGCTGGCCTCGCAGGCGCGCAAGTACGGGCTTGGGCTGGTGCTCGCCACGCAGGCGCCCAAAGGCGTGCACAACCAGGTGACCGGCAACGCGACCACGCAGTTCTTCGGGCGGTTGAACAGCCCTGCGCAGATTGCCGCGGCCGTGGACATGGCGCGGGCCAAGGGGAGTTCGATCGCGGACATCTCGCGGTTGGAGCGCGGGCAGTTCTACGTCACCGGGGACACGTTCGGGTTCCGGCGGATGCGGGCGCCGTTGTGCCTGAGCCATCACCCTCCCAGCCCGCTGCGGCTCGAGGAAGTGGTCGAGCGGGCCAGGAAGCAGTGAGAAAGGGCGGTGCCCCCGGTCGGGGGCACCGCCCTTTTCGCGTCACGCGGTCGCGGTCAGCATGTCCTCGATTCGCTGGCACAGCGTGGGGAACAGCTCGGTGGAGCCGCCGAGCACCACGAAGTTCACGGTCTCCTCGGCGCCGCGCTGGACTTCCAGCGCGTACACGGTGTCGCCTGCCTGTTCGACGCGCACGGCGATCGTGCTGTCGCCCAGCTGCATGGTGCCGGCCAGGCCGCGCTTGGTGAGTTCGGGTGACGCGGCGGCGAACTGTTCGGCCAGGGCCCGCAGGCCGGTGCTCGCGGGTGGCGGTTGTTCGATCGCGGTTGCCACCGTCACGTCGGCGAGGGACACCTCGGCGACTGTCACCCGGTCCCTGCCGGCGGTCTCGGCCGCCTCCACCCGGCTCACCAGAGCGTCCACCAGGCCTTCGTCAGCACGCAGGTAGGTGGACGACTCGGGGGCTTCGCCGGTGAGCACCGGGAGCACGTGGTCATCACTGTTGGGCGGGACGTCGTCCACAGTGGACACGAACGGCACGAAGAAGCGCACTTGCGCTTGAGGCAGGTCGTTGCCCTCCAGCACGGTCAGGCCGCGCTGCCGGCAGGCCTCGACCACCTCGTCGACCACGGCGCGCTGTTCCTCGGCGAACGACACGGCGATGTCGTAGGTCGCGGATTCGATCACTCCTACCTCCTCCTGCAAGACCGGCCGGCGGCCGGTTGCGCGCAGCATCCGCGCCCGGTGTTGACCAGAAGTGGATGAGGAGTGGACGTGTTGACCGCCTCGGCGGGCAACGGGAAACACCTGTTTTCACGGTTTTTGAAGATGAATCCTCGAAGTAGCCCGCAGAACGGCGGGCGAAATCCCGAAATCAATCGTGATTTCCTTCGGAGGATTCGTCATGTCCAGAATCGTGTCCACTTTCGTCGCTGGCGCCACCACGCTGGTGACCGCACTCGCCGTCGCCGCGGCTGTTTCCGGTGGCGGCACGGCCAGCGCGGACGACAACCCGCCGCCGCCTCCCACCACCACTACCACCACGGAAACCCAGGAAGGCGGCGGCAACCCGTGGTACGGGTGAGCTAGCGGCAATTGCGCCCTGGCCATTTTTTGTCATGGCCAGGGCGATTGCCCTCAACACATTCGGATGGTGTACTCGGCTGACGGAGCGGGAGGCAATCGTGGCCGGAAGTTTTGGGGAGTTGCTGCGCGAACACCGCATCGCCGCGGGGTTGTCGATGGGACAGCTGGCGAAGCTGATTCATTACAGCAAGGGCTATCTCAGCAAGATCGAGAACGACGTCAAACCGCCGACGCCGACGATCGCCAGGCTGTGCGACGGCGTGCTGGACGTCGGTGGCCGGCTGATCGAGGCCGCCGTGCACGACGCACCGGCGCTCGCCCGCCGCCGGGTACTGGTGGCCGGCACGATGCTCGGTGTCGGCGCACTCGCCGGCAGCGGGCAGCGGGCGGTACCGGACGAACAGGTGATCGCGGGGATGCGCGTCTCGTTCGAGAACCTGCGGGCACTGGGTCTGCGCACCAGCCCGATGGTGCTCATCGAACCGCTGAAAGCCTTGCAGCACACCGTGCACGGGATGGCCAGGGAGAACACCGGACCGGTCGGCACGAGGTTGTTGCTGCTCGCCGCGCGCATCGCCGAGTACACCGGCTGGATGAGTCAGGAGGCCGGCGACGAGCAAGCGGCGCTGTGGTGGACCAGGCAGGCATCGGAACTGTCGCGCGCGGCAGCGGATCCGGACATCGCGAGCTACTCGTTCGTGCGGGAGGCGGGGCTCGCGTTCTACCGGCAGGACGCCCAGAGCACGATCAACCTCGCCCAGCAGGCGCAGTGGATCGGCAGCGCGGGGGCACGCGTCCTCGCGCTGGCCGCCCGGCGTGAGGCGCAGGGTCACGCGCTGGCCGGAGATCGTCGTGCCACGGAGAGCGCGTTCGACCGCGCGGTGCGGCTGATGGATTCCGCGCTGCCGGACAGCCCGTACCCGGCGCTCGGTCCCAGCGCGCCCGATCCATTGGAACTGGCCAGGGGATGGGCGCTGAGCGACCTCGGCCTCAACGCCGAGGCCGCGCGCGTGCTGGACCGGCAGCTCGCACTGGTGCCCGCGACGTCACGCCGCACCAGGGCCCGCTTCGGCGCCAGGCGATCGCTCGCCCACGCGTTGTCGGGTGACGTCGACCAGAGCTGCCGGACGCTCGCCGAGACGATCGACGACGCGGCGCACGTCGACTCGGCGACCGTCCGGACCGACCTGCGGCAGCTGGCCAGAACCCTGGGCAGGTGGCACAACCACGGCGCGGTCAGGGAGATCTACCCCGACCTGAAACGACTTCTGACTCACCGCTGACCGCACGCGCAGGTCAACACCGCCCGCTCGGCCCGCACCTCCTCCGCCTCCGGCTGGCCGAGCTCGGCGTACACGGCCTCGGCCGCGTCCCAGTGCGGCGGGGCGGCGGAGTGCCTGCCGAGCGCGTGCATCGTCCGCGCCGCACCGAGTTCACCGTGGGCCTGGTGCGTGCGGTTGCCCGTGCCGGTCGCGATGTCGAGCAGCGTCAGGTACAGGCGCAGCGCCGCGGCCAGATCGCCGCCGTCCCGTGCCGTCAACGCCCTGTCGCGCAACAACCTGGCGCGCAGGTCCGTGTCGGCCACCCCGGCCGCGGCAGTGGTTGCCAGCTCGTGGTGGTGCAGTGCTTCGCCGAGCCGGCCCGCGAGCCGGTGGGCGTCGGCGATGTTGGTCAACGCGTAGGCGGCCACGCAGCCGTCCCCGACCTGGACCGCGATCTCGTGCGCCTCGATGTGGTCGGGGATGGCCTCGTCCAGCATCCCGAGGTGCTGCCGGATCGCGCCGCGGTTGTTCAACGCGTGGGCGAGCCCCTGCAGGTGGCCGACCTCCCGCAGCAACCGCACGGCGTCGGTCTGCTGCCGCAGCGCCACCTCGTACTCGCGGTGCTGTTCGTTGAGATAGCCGAGCATGCTCAACGCGTGCGCCTGGCCGCGGGGGTCGCCGCACAGCTCGTACTTCGCCAGCGCGGCCTCGAAATGCCGCATCGCCTCGTCGTGGGTGCCGAGCGCCATGGCGGCGAGGGCCAGCGCGCACAACGTCGCCGCCTCACCCGCCAGGTCACCGAGCCGGGACCACCTCGGCAGTGCCTGTCCGGCCAGGCCGAGGGCCTCGGTGTGCCGGCCGAGCCGGTTGTTCGCGAAGGAAAGGCGCAGCAGCACGTGCGCTTGGCCGTAGTCGTCGTCCGCACGCACGGACGCGACGGCCTCGACCCAGTCCTCGAACCGGTTCGCCGTGTTGAAGTGCCGCCAGATCAACGCGGCCAGCTGCCACGCGTGGCCGGCAGCCGAGTGCTGGATCGCGGCCATCAGGTTGTCGCGTTCGGCGGTGATCCACGCCAACGCCTCGTTCTCGCGCGTGAACCGCAGGCTGTACGGGCTCGTGCGGTCCACCGACGGCAGGGCGGCGCGGTCGAACGGGTACGCGAGGCTCACCGCGTTCGCCAGCGTCACGAGGTAGAAGTCCAGCAGCCGGTCCAGTGCGTCCGCGGGCGGGGGTTCCCCGGCGGCGAACTCCTTGACGGAGTCGAGCATCTGGTAGCGGTCCGGCGCGACCTCCTCCAGCAGGCAGACCTCGTGCAGGTCGTCGAGCAGCTTGCGGGTGTCCGCGACGTCGCGGCCCACCAGCGCCGCTGCGCCGAGGAGATGGACATCGGGCCCTGGAAGGTGGCCGAACAGCCGGAAGACCTGCTGCAGCTGGTCGTTGAGCTGCAGGTACGACACCTGCACCGCGGCGATCTCCCGCAACGGGCCCTGCTCCTCCATCAGACCGAGCAGGTGGTCCAGCGACCACCTGTCGTGCCTGCGCAGCAACGCAGCCGCGATGGTGATCTCCACCGGCAGGTACCCGCAGCGCTTCACCAGTCCCGCCACGTCCGCCGCCCTGCCGCGCACGCGGAACGGGTCGGTCAGCGCCCGGAACAGGTTGGAGGCGTCCTGCGGCGGCATCGGCGCCAGCCGCACGTGCTCGCTGATGTCGGGATCGCCCATCTTCCTGCTCGTCACGATCGCGAAGCAGTCCGGCGTCTCGGGCAACAGCGGCCTGATCTGCTCGGGTGAGAGCGCGTTGTCCAGCACCACCACCGTTTTCGTGCCGTAGAGCTGGGACTGGTAGACGGTGGCCTTGCGGCTGACCGTGTCCGGAATCTGCTCGGCGGGGACACCCAGCTCGGTCAGCAGCTGGGTCAGCGCGTCCGACACGGACATCGGCGCCACACCCGGCGTGAACCCGTTGAGCCGCACCAGGAGCTGGCCGTCCGGGAACCTGTGGCGCAACCGGTGTGCGGCCTCGACGGCCAGGCCGGTCTTGCCGACACCGGGCGCGCCGCTGATCCACACAGCCCGCCGTTCGCCGGTGCCCGCCGCGGCGACCTCGATCGTCTCCAGCTCGGCCGACCGGCCGGTGAACCCTCCCGGACGCGACGGCAGCGAGCTGACCGGCTCACCGTGCTCGGCGCGTGCCGCGAGCTTTCGCAGCGCCGACCCCGGCTCGTACCCGGCGTCCGCGAGGGCGGTGCGGGCGCTCTTGTAGACGCGGATCGCTCCCACGCCGTCGCCTCCCGCGATCAGCGCGCGCATCAACAGTTCTGCGTACCTTTGGTTGGCTGGATCGGTCGGCAGGGCGCGTCGCATGCGGTCGCGCGCCGAGCGGTGGTCGCCGATGAGGAGTTCCAGTTCGGCGAGGTCACCGAGTGCGTCGCTGTAGCTCTCGGCCGGCGAGATCACGGCGGCGCCACCGACCCGGTCGATGTCGATGTCGTCCAGGAAACGACCGCGCCACAACGCCACAGCGGCGCGCAGCAGGTCGACGGCCTTGCGCTGGTCGTTGTCCTGCAAGGCGAGTGCTGCTTTCTCGCGCAGCCGGTCGAAGCGGACCGTGTCGATCTGGTTCTCGTCGACGCGCAGCACGTAGCCGGTCGGCGTCGTGTCGATTTCCACGTCGGTGGGCTCGAACGCCTTGCGCAGCTTGTTGATGTAGCCGCGTACCAATGTTCTGCGTTCGGGGTTGTCGGGCCACACGGTCTCGGTGAGCCGTTCGGGTGACACGGGTTTGTTCGCGTGCAAGAGGAGTACGACGAGGATGAAACGTTGTTGCTGGTCGCCCAAGGACACGGATGCGTTGCCGTGCCACGATTCCAACGGACCCAGCATAAGAAATTCCACGCCGTCCTCCTGGTGCCTGAGCCTCCATCTGGGAGGAATGTCGCGCAAGAGCCCTTTGGCGTGTCAGCGAATCATCTTTTTGTCCACGATCGATCAACACGATCCGGTAACCGTTCTCCGCGTCACGCTTGGTGCTGGGAGGAAGACGGATGGTGTCCGATGTGTTGCCCTGCTACGTCGTGTGCGACGTGTCGTTCTCGATGACCGACCACATCGACGAGGTGAACGCCGGAATGCGCGAGTTCCGCGGTGTGGTGCACGCCGATCGGCGCGCCACGGCCCAGATTCGGCTCTGCGTGGTGGTTTTCGCGGAACGGCCGCTGGTCGTGCGACCTCTCCTGCCCGCGCTCGACCAGGCGGAACCGATCGGGCCGCGCCAGGAATCGGGCTCTGACTTCGGTTCCGCGTTCACCCTCCTGCGCACCACCATCGAGCGCGATGTGAACAGCCTGAAAGCACAACGAATCAGGGTGCGCCGCCCGATGGTGTTCTTCATCTCCGACGGCAGAGCGACAGATCAGGGCTGGCCTCACGCGCTGGCCCGGCTGGCGGCGACGGCGTCGTGTCCGGAGATGATCGCGTTCGGCCTCGGCGTCGTCGACCAGCCGGCGCTGGACCGCATCGGCACCTCGCGGGTGTTCCTGGAACGCGACGGCGTCCGGCTGGGCATCGCGCTGGCCTCGTCGGTCGCGCGGACGGTCCTGAGACCGGAGCACGTCTGAGGCGATCCACGGTGTGTCCACTTCTCGTCCACACGCCCGCCGCAACCTGCCTCCGCCGCACGTGAGCGGGCAAGGGGAGGGAGAGCGGAGATGACGACGCACGCGACATTGGTCCGTGAGCTGAAGACCATTCGCAAGGGACGGGGTGTACACGCCGGGCGGATCGTGGACAAGGTCGGTCCGGCACTGGCCGCAGCCTGCGGGATCACCAGGGCCGACGGGCCCGCCGCCGCGAGGCAGAAGCTGGTCTCCCGGCTGACCGAGCTGATCGAGCAGCTCCCGGAGGACCTGCAGCTCGCGACCCGGGCCGCGTTCGGCCTCGTCTCCGATGTCCGGCACCCGCTCTACCAGGACCGGGTCAACTGGGTCGCGGCCGTGGTCGACCGCGACTCCCGCACCGTGCGCCGCCGCGTCGACGAGGCCGTCGACCAGCTCGCCGAACTCGCCGCGACGACCACCCCGCGCGACGCCGCCGGCTGGCACACCGCGGAGCTGAGCGTCGCCGTGGCGCTCGACCAGGGACAGCCCGAGGTGCTGGAGCGCTATCAGGTCGTCGTCGACGGGGACGGCGTGGACAAGCTGGAGTTCGGGTCGGCGTTCCCGGTGCGGAGGCGGGACGTGGACGTCCATCTGCTGTACGGCGGGACGTTGCTGGACCGCAGTTCCGCGGTGGAACGTCCGGGCTTCACCCTGCTTCCCGCTGAACCGCTGACGCGCGGCGCGACTCACGACTTCGCGATCCGGTACCGGCTGTCGAACCGCGACGTGATGCACCCGTGCGTTCTGCATGTGCCTGAACGGCCGTGCGAGGTGTTCGACCTGCGCGTTCGGTTCGAGCACGACCGCAAACGGCTGGTGCGGACGTTCGACGGGGTCCTGCAGCGGTCTGACGCCGAACCGAGCGGAACCCAGCACGAGGTGGACCGGGCGGGGGAGATCCACCTGCGGTTCCGGCGACTGCTGCCCGGCCTGCTCTACGGCGCCCGGTGGGGTGGGTCGGCGGTGTGCTCGGCGCGGCGGGCCTCATGAGCGGCGAGGCTCGTACCAGGTCTCGCCCGCCGGTTCGCCCGCCATGTTCCACGCCCACGCCCTGGTCGGCGTGATCCGGCTGTAGATGCCGGGGCCGACGAGGCCGGTGCGGTCGATCGGGTCGTCCGCGATGCCGTAGACGCGGATGGCCCGTGCGACGAACGGGTCGAACGACGCCAGGTCGTCGATCACCAGTGACACCTTGCGGCGGCCGGCGGTGATGTTGCGGAACTTGCGGGTGTGCAGGACCTGCGCGCCTACGCCGCCCACCCAGAAGTGCGTGCCGTCGTAGTCGAACGACAGCGGTACGACGTCGGGCTGGCCGTCCTCGTTGATCGTGGCCAGGCGGGCCAGGGGCTGCGAGCGCAGGTAGGCGATCTCTTGTTCGGTGAACATGCCACCTATACGAACAGGGAATCGCGATTTCGACTACGCGGCGGGTGGCCAGCCAGGCGGCGGCGGGTACTGCTGTGTCTTGGTGCGGCGTGAGCGGCGCACCAGGAACACGATGAGGACGATCAGGCCCACGAGGAACAGCAGGAACACCACCGCGCCCACGATCAGCCAGGTCACGATGGTGCGCGTGGTGTCGGCGTCGTCGTCGGGTTTCTCGGTGACCTGGCGGTCGCCGAATGCCTTGTTCAGGTCGTCCTCGCTGTAGACCTCGTAGGTCCCGTTCAGCGTGACGGACACCTGGTCGAGGTGCTGGGGGTAGCTGTCCCAGACGATCTCGGCGATCTGGTCGGTGGAGTGGCCCGGGTCCGAGCTGGCCGCCCTGACCTCCAGGCGGTCGGATCCGTTGACCGAACCGTGGTCGGTGGAGACGCTGGTGTAGCCGGCGTCCTTCAGGCGGACCTGCAGGTCGGCCATGTCGCTGATCACGCCGCAGCCCGCCAGCGTGGCGGCGAGGAACAGCAGGAGCGCTAGCCGTTTCATGCGACAAAGGGTAGGCGGCGGGGCATGCTGGGCGAGGTGAAACCGCTGATCCTGATCGACGTCGACGGCCCGCTCAACCCGTGGGCGGCGCATCCCAAGCCGCCGAACTACCAGCTGTTCGAGATCAAGATCCACTGGCGGCGCAAGCTGCGCATCTGGCTCGACCCGGCCCACGGTGACCAGTTGAGACAGCTGGCGGAGGAATTCGACGCCGAACTCGCCTGGGTCACCACGTGGATGCACCGGGCGAACACCGAGATCGGGCCGCGCCTGGGCCTGCCGGAGCTCACGGTGGTCGAGTTCCACGCCGAACAGGGCTGGAAGTACCCGCCCGTCGCCCGGTACGCCTACGGACGGCCGCTGGTGTGGTTCGACGACGACTTCGGGCTGCACCGGGACAGGAACCGGGAATTCGTCCACAAGCGACAGCCTCTGACCACCGCACTCATCGACGTCGACCCGGCCACCGGGATCACGGCGGAACACTTGAGTGAAGCTCGGAAAGCATTCGGCGGCAACCCCTAGGGCGCCAAGAATTCACGGTTGGAGTCGAGAAGGTCTCAACCGGCGCGGCTGGCTTGACAACGAAAGCTTTCCGCGCGAATCCTCCGCCTGTGCTGAAGCGAGGGAACGTCACCACAAAACTGATCGGTGTCGGTGCGTTGGTGCTGGCGGTGGCCGCCTGTGGCGCCCCGCCCGCCAAGGAGACGCCGGCTGGTGCCGCCGGAACCGCGAAGTCGGCGAGCGAGCTCGGCGGCATGGACAAGCTGGTCGAGGCCGCCAAGAAGGAGGGCAAGCTCAACGTCATCGCGCTGCCCCCGGACTGGGCGAACTACGGCGAGATCATCAAGGCGTTCGAGGCCAAGTACGGCATCAAGGTCGACTCGGCGCAGCCGGACGCGTCCAGCCAGGAAGAGATCAACGCGGCCAAGCAGCTCAAGGGCAACGACCGGGCGCCGGACGTGTTCGACCTCGGGCTGAACGTGGCTCTGGCCAACAAGGACCTGTTCGCTCCCTACAAGGTCAGCACCTGGGACGACATCGCCGCGGAGCTCAAGGACGCGGACGGTGCCTACTACGGTGACTACGGCGGCTTCATGTCGATCGGCTACGACGCCGCCAAGGTGCCGGCGCCGACGAGCGTGAAGGACCTGCTCAAGCCCGAGTACAAGGGCAAGGTCGCGCTCAACGGCGACCCGACGCAGGCCGGTGCCGCGTTCGCGGGTGTCGTGATGGCGGCGCTGGGCAACGGTGGCTCCGCCGACGACATCGCCCCCGGTGTCGAGTTCTTCAAGCAGCTCAAGCAGGCCGGCAACTTCCAGCCGGTCGACCCGTCGCCCGCGACGATCGAGTCCGGCCAGACGCCGGTCGTCATCGACTGGGACTACACCAACGCCGCCCAGACCGAGAAGCTCAAGGGCAAGCTCGACTGGAAGGTCGTCGTCCCGGCGGAGGCCCAGATCGGCGGCTACTACAACCAGGCCGTCAGCAAGGACGCGCCGCACCCCGCGGCCGCGCGCCTGTGGCAGGAGTTCCTCTACTCCGACGAGGGCCAGAACCTCTACCTGAAGGGCATGTCCCGCCCGGTTCGCCTGGACAAGATGGGTGACAAGGCGGACAAGGCGGCGAAGGAGAAGCTGCCCAAGACCGACGGCAAGCAGGTGTTCCAGACGCAGGCGCAGGCCGACAAGGCCAAGGCCGTGCTGACCGCGACCTGGGCGCAGGCCATCGGATGACCTCAGTCGCTCCCGTAGCGACGACGCCCGGCGGCTCCACCAAGATCAAAGGTGGGGCCGCCGGTCGGCCATCTGCGGCCGCTTGGCTCGTCGCGGTGCCGTTTCTCGCGTTCGTCGGCATCTTCCTCGTCTACCCCACGGTGCTCGTGCTGTTCGGTGCCTTCCAGGACTCCAACGGCGCGTTCACACTCGACAACCTCAAGAGCCTGTTCACCGGTGTTGTCTTCGACGCTTTCGTACGCAGCATCGAGCTGTCCGCGCTCACCGCGGTCATCGGCGCGGTCTTCGGCGCGCTGCTCACCTGGGCGATCGCGGTCGGCAAGTCCGAGGGCATGCTGCGCCGAGTCGTCGTCGCCGGGTCCGGTGTGCTCGCCCAGTTCGGTGGCGTGCCGCTGGCGTTCGCGTTCCTCGCGACGGTCGGCTTCGAGGGTCTGGTCACGAAGTTCTTGCGTGACAACGTTGGCATCGACCTGTTCGCCGGCAGCGCGTGGCTGTTCGAGCTGCCCGGCCTGACGCTCGTCTACACGTTCTTCCAGATCCCGCTGATGGTCATCGTGTTCCTGCCCGCGCTGGACGGCCTGCGTCCACAGTGGCGTGAGGCGAACGCGAGCCTCGGCGGCACGAGCTGGACGTTCTGGCGGCACGTCGGCGGCCCGATCCTGCTGCCGCCGTTCCTCGGCGCGCTGCTCCTGCTGTTCGCCAACGCCTTCAGCGCCTACGCCACGGCCGCCGCGCTCGTCTCGCAGGGCAGCCCGATCGTGCCGCTGCAGATCCGCGGCTTCCTCACCGGCGAGGTCGTGCTCGGCCAGGAGAACCTGGGCAAGGCGCTGGGCCTCGGCATGGTCATCGTGGTCAGCATCGCGATGGGCGTGAACGTGCTGCTGCAGAAGAGGGTGGCCAAGTGGGTTCGCTAGTGAAGCAGCGCGTCCTGCGCACGGTCGTCCTGCTGGTCCTCGGCGTCTACTTCATCCTGCCGCTGATCGCGATGGCGGAGTTCTCGACGCGGGGCAGGGGCGGCAGCCGCAGCCTCGAGTCGTGGACGTCCATCGTCGACGACGAAGGGCTGATGGAAGCCCTCGTCAACTCGCTGCTGCTGTCGGTCACCAGCGCGGTGCTGATGCTGGTGCTGCTCGTGCCGACGATGGCGTGGATCCGGCTCAGGCTTCCTCAGCTGCAGCGGCTCGTGGAGTTCCTGTGCCTGCTGCCGCTCGCGATCCCCGCGATCGTGCTGGTGGTCGGCATGGCGCCGCTCTACGCGTGGGTGAACTACTTCCTCGGCGACTCGCCGCTGACGTTGACCTTCGCGTACACGATCCTGGTGCTGGCGTTCGCCTACCGCGCGGTCGACGCCGGTCTCGCCGCGATCGACCTGAAGACGCTCGCGGAGGCCGCACGCAGCCTTGGCGCGTCGTGGTTCACGGTGCTGTGGAAGGTCGTCGTGCCGAACATCCGTGTCGCGCTCATCGGTGCGTCACTGCTTTCGGTGGCCTTGGTGCTCGGCGAGTTCACCATCGCGTCGCTGCTCAACTTCGACACGCTGCAGGTGCAGGTCAACCTGCTCGGCAAGCGCAACGCGGGTGTGTCCATCGCGGTGTCACTGCTGTGCCTGCTCTTCGCGTTCGTCCTCCTGTTCGCACTTTCCTACGTCGGCCAGCGGCGCCGTCAGACCGTTGCCGAAGAAGAAGTTCTGCCGGGGAGTAACTGAGACAATGGGCCACCTGGAACTCAAGGGACTGCGCAAGTCCTTCGGCGGCAACACGGCGCTGGACGGTCTGGATCTGGAACTGGCGGAAGGCGAGCTGGTGTCGCTGCTCGGCCCGTCGGGCTGCGGCAAGACGACGGCGCTGCGCATCGTCGCGGGCTTCGAGACGTCCGACTCCGGCACGGTCACCGTGGGCGGCAAGGACATCACGAAGGTCCCGGCCAACAAGCGGGACATGGGCATGGTCTTCCAGGCCTACAGCCTCTTCCCGAACATGACCGCGGCGCAGAACGTGGCGTTCGGCCTGAAGCTGCGCAAGGCCGGCAACGGCGGCAAGCGCACGGACGAGCTGCTCGAGCTGGTCGGCCTCGGTCACCTCGGTGGCCGGTACCCGCACCAGATGTCGGGTGGCCAGCAGCAGCGCATCGCCCTGGCGCGTGCGCTGGCGATCCAGCCGCGCGTGCTGCTGCTGGACGAGCCGCTGTCCGCATTGGACGCCAAGGTCCGCGTCTCGCTGCGGGACGAGATCCGTCGCATCCAGACGGAGCTCGGCATGACGACGCTGTTCGTCACGCACGACCAGGAGGAGGCGCTCGCCGTCTCCGACCGGGTCGGCGTCATGTCGCACGGCCGGCTGGAACAGCTGGACACGCCGTCCGTTGTGTACCGGCAGCCCGCCACGGCGTTCGTGGCGCAGTTCGTCGGTGTCACGAACAGCGTGGTGGCCAAGGCCGAGGGCCAGACGGTCGTCGTCAACGGCGTCACGGTCGCGGCGGAGCACGACCAGCCGTCCGGAAGCGACGTTCGCGTCATCGTGCGGCCGGAGGACATCGGCGTTTCCGCGCATGACGGCGACGCCAGTGGCAAGATCGTGGGCGACGTGCTGACCCAGTCGTTCCTCGGGCCGGTCACGCGGATCTCGGTGCGGGTGGGCGAGCAGGTGCTGCGCGTCGACCAGCCGTCGAACACCGCTGCCGCGTTCGGGCCGGGCACGCAGGTCGCACTCGACCTCAGTGAGTCCCGAATCATGGTGGTGCCTGGATGATCAGAAAGCTCCTCGCGCGCGACACGGCGGAGACCCACCGGGTCGCGACGCCGTTGGAGCTGTTGTTCGACCTGAGCTTCGTGGTGGCGGTCGCCCAGGCCGCCGCCTCGTTGCACCACGCCGTGTCCGAGAACCACGCGGGCGCCGGCCTGCTGGCGTTCTGCATGGCGTTCTTCGCGCTGTGGCTGCCGTGGCTGAACTTCACCTGGTTCGCCAGCGCGTTCGACAACGACGACACGCTGTACCGGATCATCACGATGGTGCAGATCGCCGGTGTGCTGGTGATCGCGGCGGGCATCCCGGCCGTCTTCGAGCACCAGGACTACCGGATCGTCGTCAGCGGCTACGTCGTCATCCGGCTCGCGATGGTCGCGCACTGGCTCAGGGCCTCGCGGGACAACCCCACGCACAAGAGCTGCACCCGCCGCTACGCCGCCGGTATCGCCGGCATGCAGGTGCTCTGGGTGCTGTGGGTGGTCGTGGCGCCGCCGAGCCTCCAGCTCCCGCTGTGGGTGCTCTTCATGATCGGTGAGCTGCTCGTGCCGGTGTGGGCGGAGCGCAACGAGGCGACGACGTGGCACCCGCACCACATCGCGGAACGGCACGGCCTCTTCACGCTGATCGTGCTCGGCGAGTCGATCCTGTCGACCACGATGGCGTTCCAGAAGGGCTTCGACAGCGGCGTCAACCTCATCTCGCTCGCCGTGGCCAGCCTGGTCATCGTGTTCTCGGTGTGGTGGATCTACTTCGAGGCGCCCGCCCACCTGCACTCGCTGAAGAAGGCGTTCCTGTGGGGCTACGCGCACCTGTTCATCCTCGGCTCGATCGCCGCGCTCGGTGCCGGTCTCGCGGCCAGCGTCGACTACGACCTGCACCTCTCGCACGCACCGGGCACAACGATCGCCGCGTTCACGACGGTGCCGCTGGCGGTCTTCTTCGTGTGCGTCTGGTACGTGCAGGACTGTCCCGGCCAGGCAGGGCTGCGCAAGTACCTGCTGCCGCTCGGATCCGCCGCGGTCCTCGCTGCGACGTTCGGACCAGCGCCGATCCACGTCACGGCGGGGATCACCCTGGTTCTCGTGATCCTCACACGGCTGGTGCGATGATCAGTGCATGACCGGTGTTCGTGAACTCCGTCTAGTCGTCACCGCCGCCGACTACGACGAGGCCCTGCGCTTCTACCGCGACGTGCTCGGCCTCGAACAACGGGCGGCGTTCGCGTCCGACGGCGGGCGGGTCACGATCCTGGAGGCCGGGCGGGCCACGCTGGAGCTCGCCGACCCGCCGCACGCGGAGTTCATCGACGACGTCGAGGTGGGCAGGCGCGTCGCCGGGCACATCAGGGTCGCGTTCGAGGTGGACGACTCCGAACGCACGACCCGTGAGCTCGAAGCCGCCGGGGCCGAGGTGATCGCGGAGCCCACGCGCACGCCGTGGAACTCGCTGAACGCCCGGCTGGCGGCGCCGGCCGGGTTGCAGCTGACGTTGTTCCAGGAGCTGGGCGAGTAGTTGGCTTCCTCCGCTCGTGAACGAGGGGATACCTACGGCTCGCGCTGCAGGGTTTTCTGCTTCGTCACCGATTGCCCGCCCGGAGTGTTCCGTTGAGGTCTTACACCGGCTCCACAGACTGTCACCGCCAGCCCGGCGGCCAGAATGTTGCGTGCCGCGTTCACGTCCCGATCATGGGTCGCGCCGCAGCCACAGGTCCACGTACGCACGTGCAGCGGCATCTCCGCCGCGAGCGCGCCGCAGACCGAGCACAGCTTGGACGACGGGAACCAGCGATCCACTGTAATCACGTCCCGCCCGTACCAGCCGGCTTTGTACTCCAGCAGACGCCGGAACTCCCGCCAGCCCGCATCGCCGATCGCACGGGCAAGGCGGTGGTTGCCGACCATGTTCGACACGGCCAGATCCTCGATCACGAGCGTTTGGGTTTCACGCACGAGCCGAGTAGTGATCTTGTGCAGATGGTCGGTACGCCGGTCGGCGATCCGGGCGTGCACGCGGGCGACTTTGACGCGAGCTTTGGCCCGGTTGGTGCTGTCTTTCTGCTTGCGACACAAGGCCTTCTGGGTCTTGACCAGGCGTTGCCGGTCGCCGCGTTCGTGTCGGGGATTGCCGATCTTCTCCCCGGTCGACAGGACCAGCAGGTGATCGAGACCGACATCGATGCCTACCACCGAATCCGTGGCAGGCAACGGCGTCACGCCGGGATCTTCGCACAGCAGGGATACGAACCAGCGTCCAGCCGCATCCCGCGACACGGTCACCGTGGAGGGCAACGCACCTTCGGGCAACGGCCGCGACCAGCGGATGTCCAGTGGTTCGGACATCTTGGCCAGCGTCAACACCCCATCACGCCATCGGAATGCCGACCGCGTGTACTCCGCCGAAGTGCGAGACTTCTTCCGCGACTTGAACCTGGGGTGCCGGGCACGCTTGGCGAAGAAGTTCGTGAACCCAGTTTGCAGATGCCGCAACGCCTGCTGCAAAGGCACCGACGAGACCTCATTGAGGAACGCCAAATCCTCGGTGCGCTTCCACGCGGTCAGCAACGCCGACGTGGCCTCATAACCCATCCGCTCCCCACGCAGCGTCCACGCCTCCGTACGTGCCTGCAACGCCAGGTTGTACACCTTGCGGACACACCCGAACGTGCGCGACAAATCCACAGCCTGCGCCTCTGTCGGATAGAAGCGGAACTTGAAAGCCCGCTTCACCTGACCATTCACCGTTCACAAACTATCAAGCCGTGTGCCGTCATGTGGGTGGGGCTTGGACACCGTGCCGTCCTGACTCCGACACGGCTGTCCCGGTCCTGCTCCACAGCGGCCCAATTCCTCCCCGCCCCGAAGGCCGGGGTCTCCTCGGAGGATTTCAGATGACGATCTCCGCTGCCGGCTATCGCGATCTCGCGAACCGGGACGTGCTGGCGTGCGCCGTGGTCACGGTCGCCGCGAAGCTGCCGATGTCGATGACGCCGCTGATGATGGTGTTCCTGACCAGGGGACTGCCCGGCGGGTACGTGCTGGCCGCGTCGCTGGTCGCGGTCTACGTGCTGGGGGAGGTGCTCGGCGCGGCGCTGCTGGGGCTCTGCCTCGACCCGTCGCGGATGCGGGGCCAGCTGTCGGTCGGCCTGCTCGTCGGCGCGGCCGCGTTCACGACGCTGGCACTGACCACGAACGTGACGGTGCTGGTGATCGCGGCGCTCGTGGCCGGTGCCGGGCCGTCGACGACACCGGGCGGGCTGCGGGCGATGCTGCTCGGGCTGGTGCCGGACTCGTTGGTGCCCAAGGCGATGGGCTTCGACGCCATGATCACGCAGGTGGTGTGGGCGGTCGCGCCCGCGTTGGTGACCATCCTGGCGTTGAGCGTCGATCGCCGTGCGCCCGTTGTGGTGTCGGTGTCGTTGATCGTCGTCGCGGCCTGGCTGGTGTTCATCCTGCCGCGCGGGCACGTGACTTCCCGCTCCGGCACGGCGAAGGTGCGCGTGGTGGCGTCGGCGTGGCCGATCTACCTGGTGAGCGCGGCGGCGCTGGCGCAGCTGGCGGTCGCGGAGCTGGTGCTGCCGGCGTTGCTGGAGCACCGGGGGATCGCGATCGGGTGGATCGGGCCGCTGCTCATGGGTTTCGCGGCGTGCAGCGCGCTGGGTGCGGTGCTGTACGGGCTGCGGCCGTGGCCGGGAACGTTCCGCACACAGGCTTTGGTGCTGCTCGTGATCACCGCGACCTGTGTCGGTGCGGTGGCGTTGTTCCCGAACCTGCCGGGCATCGCTGGGGCGTTGCTGGCGGCCGGGTTGTTCCAGTCCGGGGTGCTCGTGACGCGGAGTCTGGCGTTGCGCGAACGGCTTCCGGTCGGCGCGCACGCGGCCGGGTTCTCGATGATGTACGCGGTGACCGGCGCCGGCTACGGGCTCACGGCCGTCGTCGCCGCGTGGGCGTTGGACGTCGGCTCACCGATCTGGGCGGTTTTCGGTGGTGTCGCGGTGACTCTGGTCCTGACAGCAGTCAGCGCGGCTGCCGAGAAACGGCAGCCGCGCTGATTCAGGCGTTTCTACCTATCCGCGGTAGAAGTTGCCCTGGGTCTGCACGTTGAGCTCGTCCGTGCGGAAGAACTTCGCCGCGAACGTGCGCGGGTCGCGCATGTCGATCACGTCGAAGCCGCGGCCCATCTCCGAGGAGTAGATGTAGCCGTTGTACCAGTAGGTCGACCAGGTACCGCCGCCGCCACCGTTCGGCATCGGGCCACGCTCGAAGAAGCCGATCTCACGCGGCTTGCTCGAGTTCGTGAAGTCCCACACCGAGATGCCGCCCTGGTACCAGGACTGCACCATGATGTCCTTGCCGGGCACGGGGATCAGCGAGCCGTTGTGGGCGACGCAGTTCTCCGTGTCGGTCTGCATGCGCGGGATCTTGTAGTAGGACTTGAAGACCAGCTTGCGGTCCTTGCCCTTGCCCACGATGTCGTAGATGCCGTTGGCACCACGCGTCGGGCCGATCTTCTCGTTGCACGTCGCCGCGCCACCGCCACCGAGCTCGTCGGTGAAGACGACCTTGGTGCCGCTGTTGTTGAAGGTCGCCGAGTGCCAGAACGCGAAGTGCTTGTCGTCCTGGACTCGGTTGATCTCCACCAGGTTCTCCCGGTTGGAGATGTCCCACAGCACGCCGTCACCCATGCACGCGCCCGCCGCGAGGTCGAGCTGCGGGTAGACGGTGATGTCGTGGCAGCCGGAGGTGGCCGAGGTGTAGCCGGTCTCGATGGTGCCGGGGTTACCGGGGTTACCGCCGTCCGGGAAGAGCACCGGTGCCTTGAGCAGCGACGCCGAGGCCGGGGCCTTCAGCGGGACCTTGACGATCGAGATCTTGTCGTGCGGCGGCTGGCAGTCCGGGAACGTGGCGTTCGGCGAGTAGGACGAGATGTAGAGGTAGACGCTCTTCTTGTCCTTGGCCGGCACCATCGTGTGGGTGTGCGAACCGCAGTCGGTCTCGACGGCGGCGACGTACTTCGGTGCCGCCTTGTCACTGATGTCGAAGACCTTGATGCCTTCCCACGACGACTTCTCGGTCGCGGGCTGGGACACGCTGTTGCAGGAGTTGTCGTTGCGCGACGAGTCGGTCGACAGGAACAGCAGGTTCCCGTACACCGAGACGTCGTTCTGCGAGCCAGGGCAGAGCACCTGGCTCTTGATGGACGGCTTCTTCGGGTTGCGGATGTCGTAGATGACGAAGCCGTTGTAGTTGCCGACGAACGCGTAGTTGCCCTGGAACGCGATGTCGGTCTGCGTTGCGTCGAGCGGAGCCTGCTTGTCCAGGTGGGAGACCAGGACCATGTTGCGGCTGCGACTGATCTCGTCGACACCCGGAAGGCCGTTGACACCCTCGGCCTGCGACTCGAGCTGAGCCTCGCTCAGCCCCGCGCCATCGGCGGGAAGGTCAGGCTCGGCGAACGCGGGCGCCGTCAACGTTGACAGCGTCAGCGCGAGCGCCCCCAGAACCGCGAAAGGCGTTCTGCGCCGCCGGGCCGTTTCGCGTGAAGTCACTGCTGTACCCCCTCAGTACGGGTTGGTGAGGGGGAGTATGACCCTTTCGCCTTGCTAAGGGCCAGCGTCTTTCGGAGGGTTCTGCACGCTTTGCCCACAGATGAAAGGGTGGACAAGAGTGTCGATCACCTGTTCGATACGATCGTGCGGTGAGCCCTGTTCTGCAGGCGTATCGGTATGCGCTTGATCCCACGTTCGCGCAGGTCGCAGCGTTGCGATCGCACTGTGGTGCGCAGAGGTTCGCCTTCAACTGGGGCCTGGCACGGGTCAAGGCCAACCTTGATCAGCGCGCTGCCGAACGTTCCTACGATCTGGACACCGCTGCGCTTACGCCACTCGTCAACTGGTCCGCTTACGGACTGCGCAAGGACTGGAACCTGGCCAAGGGCGATGTGGCGCCGTGGTGGAGTGAAAACTCCAAAGAGGCGTACTCCTCGGGGTTGGCCAACCTCGCCGCCGGGCTGCGCAACTGGACCGACTCCAACAGAGGTCTGCGCAAAGGACGCAAGCTGAGCTTCCCGAGGTTCAAGAGCAAGCGTGCGTTGTCGTCGTGCAGGTTCACCACCGGCGTCTTCGGCCTTGTCGACCACGACCGCCGGCATGTGAAACTGCCCCGAATCGGGTCTGTTCGCACACATGAATCGACGAGGAAACTGGCTCGGCGCGTGGAACGTGGCACCGCACGGATCCGTTCCGCGACAATTTCCTCGCGGGCGGGCCGGTGGTTCGTGTCGTTCTCGGTCGAGATCCACCGCACCGCCACGTCACCGGCCAATCCGCACGACGTTGTAGGCGTGGACCTCGGTGTCAAGTCGCTCGCGGTGCTGTCGACCGGTGAGGTGCTGCCCAACCCCAAGCATCTCGAGCTGGCCCAGCGCACGCTGCGTCGGTTGCGACGGCAGGCTTCCCGCCGAACAGGACCAGACAGGCGCATAGGTCAGTCGCCATCGCAGCGGTGGCGGAAAACGCAGGCCCAGACTGCGCGACTGCACGCGCGAGTGGCGAACGCGCGGCGCGATGGCCTGCACAAACTCACGACTCGTTTGGTCCGCACTTACGGCACCGTGGTGATCGAGGACCTCAACGTCGCGGGCATGCTGCGCAATCGCAAGCTCGCACGCCACGTCGCTGGACTCGGCTTGGCAGAACTTCGTCGCCAGCTGGAGTACAAGTCCGCCTGGGCGGGCGTGTGCTTGCGTGTCGCTGATCGATGGTTTCCCAGTTCCAAGATGTGCTCGGGTTGTCGTGCGGTGAAAGCCAAGCTGCGCCTCGCCGAGCGGACCTACCACTGTCAGGCGTGCGGCTTGATCCTGGACCGGGATCTCAATGCCGCTCGCAATCTCGCGGCTCTCGTCGAGAGCAGGTCTTCGGTGAGTTGCACCGTGACGGTAAACGAGCCCGATGGAAACCCATGTAAGCCATCGCTTGACGGTGCAACGGGTACTGCCACGGGAAGACCCACGTGGTCAACGCCCCGCCGCAAGGCGACGGCTCAGAGTTCATGAACGGTATTCTCCGTCCCATGCGTTCTGCGGTTGTGGTCATCGTGGCGGCATTCGCCCTGTTGGCAGGCTGTACATCGGAGCCGGATGCGGTGCCGGTCATCGCGCCGGACACGCCTGGAGGGTCAGCGCCGACACTGGCGCCGTCGGACGCTTCCCGTGCGGTTCCACCACCGCCGAACGACGCCGACCGGCAGTACGTGGACATGATGATCGCCCATCACGAGCAGGCGCTGGCGATGACCAGGTTCGCCCCCGAGCGCGCCGGGAACGAGACCGTGAAGGGCCTGGCCGACCGCATCCGGTACAGCCAGGAACCCGAGATCGGCGCCATGAAGCAGTGGCAGCGCACGTTCAACATCGTCGGCGGGCACGCCGATCACGCGACGATGCCGGGCATGGCCACGCAGGACCAGTTGAACGCTCTGGGGGCCGCGCGGGGCAAGGACTTCGACCGGATGTTCCTGGAGCTGATGATCAAGCACCACGAGGGTGCGATCAAGATGGCGACGGACGTGCGCGGGGCCGGTGCGAACGTCCAGGTCGAGGAGATGGCGGACGACGTGGTCGCCACGCAGTCGGACGAGATCAACCGGATGAAGGCGCTGCTGCCCACTCTGTGAGACGCCGCCGGGCGTCTTCGGCGCCTTGGTGTTCGAGGTGCTCGTAGAGGGCCAGCGCGTGTTGCCACGCCTGCCGGGCCTGGTCACGGTTGCCCGAGGCGTGGTGGGCGTCGCCGAGACCGCGCAGCGATTCGGCTTCGTCCTCCAGGGATCCGGTGGTGGCGATGAGCTCCACCGAGCGTTCGGCGGCGGCGAGCGCTCCCGGCAGGTCGCCGAGGTTGCGCCGTGCCTTGGCGAGGCTGTCCAGCACCGCGGCTTCGACCAACGCGTGCCCCGTGTCCCGCAGCAGGGCGAGCGCCCGCTCGCAGTACTCGACGGCGGCGCGGTGGTCGCCCAGCTCGCCGCTGAACCAGCCGATCTGGTTCAGCGACGCGGCGACTCCCGCGGCGGATCCCGCTTCCTCGGTCAGCGCCAGCGACTGATGTGCGGCGGCCAACGCCTCGGCGTGGCGCCCCTGGTCGCCGTACAGCGCGGAGAGCACCTGGTAGATGGTGCCGACGGAGAGGGTCTCGCCCAGGGTGCGGTAGTCGTCCATCGCCTCGTTCAGCAACGTCACCGCGTCGTCGAAACGTTCGACACGGCGGTAGGCGCGCCCCAGCGCCTCACGCATCTGGGATCGGGCGTACACGTCGCCGTGCCGGAGGGCCGCCGCCAGCGCGATCTCGGTGACGTCCGTCCACTCGTGCTTGCGGCCCGTGCGGTCGAGAACGTTGGTCATGCACCACGTCAGCTGCCACGCGGAGGTGTCGAACCCCTCCTGTGCCGCGACCGAGACCAGGCCGATCAGCACGTCGATCTCGGCCTCGAACCAGGCCCAGCCCCGCTCCGCGCCGATCGTCTCAGGCGTCACTCCCGGCAGCGGGTCGCTGAGCGGCAACACCCTGCGGGAGAGGTGCAGCGTCTGCATCGTGCGGTGGGCGCTGTGCACGTAGTGGTCGAACAGCCGGCGCAGCGCGTCGTGCCGTTCGTCGTCGGTCGTGAGCTCGCGGGCGAAGAGCCGGACGAGGTCGTGGAAGTAGTAGCGCCCGTTCTCCGTCCGCTGGAGCAGGTGGGCGTCGGTGAGCTCGTCGAGCGCGGGTGACGCGCCCACGAGACTGAGCACGGCCGCCGCGGAGAAGTCCGGGCCGGGGTGTGCGCCGAGCAGCCGGAACAGCCGGGCGGCCGCGGCGCTCAGGCGCTGGTACGACCACGAGAACGCGGCGCGCACGCTGGTCAGCTCTTCGCCGGTGTCGAGGAAGTCGAGCCTGGTCTGCTCGTCGGCGAGTTCGTCGGCCAGCGCGGCGAGCGGGAGCTGGGCGTCGGCGGCCGCGCGGGCCGCGACGACGGACAGCGCCAGCGGCAGACCGCCGCACAGCTCGACCAGGCGGGCGAGTGCCTCGGGTTCCGCGGCCGCACGCTCGGCGCCGATGCGGGCCGTGACCAGTGACGCGGCTTCCGCGTGGCCGAGCGTGCCAAGGCGCAGTTCTCGTGCGCCGGCGAGGTCGCCCATCCGGTCGCGGCTCGTGATGATGACCTGGCAGCGGTCGCCGTCCGGCAGCAGCGGCCGCACCTGGCCGGCGTCGCGGGCGTTGTCCAGCAGGAGCAGCAAACGCTTGTCGGAGACCAGATCGCGGTAGAGCTCGGCCTGGCCGGCGTCGTCGTCCGGCATGCGTTCGTTCGACACGCCCAACGCCGTGAGGAAGCGCCGGATCACCTCCTGCGGCCGGACGGGCTCGATCGCCGGATCGAACCCGCGGAGGTTGACGTAGAGCTGGCCTTCCGGAAAGCGGTCGGCTGCCCGATGGGCCCAGCGCATCGCCAATGCGGTCTTGCCGACGCCGGCGGCACCGCTGACCGCGGAGATCACCAGCGGTCCGTGTGCGGCGTCGAGCTCTTCGAGTTCGTGGTCGCGGCCGACGAACTGGGCCGGTGGCGAGGGGATCTGTTTCGGGACGGTCAGTTTCCGCCGCGCCGCACGGCGTTCCTCGACGAGCGCGGACACCTCGTCGCGCACCCAGGCCGAGTCGATCTCGGCGAGAGCGGGACCGCGCCACAGCTTCAACGCCTCGGCGATCTGGCCCTGCCGGCACAGTTCGCGGAACCTCAGCAGGTCGAGGTCCTTCGGCTCGGCCGCGTAACCGGTGCCGATCGTGCGCACGCAGTTCGCGTCGCCCAGGGCGGTGCGGAGCCTCGTGACGGCCTGGCGCAGTGCGCCGATGCTGCCGCCGTGCGGCCAGGCCCGTTTGATGAGGTCGTCGGCCGGAACAACCTCGTTGGGGCACAAGAGAAGAACGGCGAGCACCGCCTGGCAGCGCCCGCCGGGTACCGCTACTTCACGTCCATTGACCTCGACCGCGAGCGGGCCGAGCACTCGAAAACGCGCATCCCCCACACGGGGAGTATCGCCTAGGCCTCGGTGCGCTGCTGAGGCAGCACCAGGTCTTCTGCGTGCGTGAACCTTTCCGGTTCGTTGCCCGTGACGAGGCGTGCGATCGTGCGGTGACCCTTGTGCGCCTCGCGGAACGCGTCGGAAGCCACCCAGGCCCGGAAGGCCTCCTCCGACTCGAACTCGTTGACCGAGACGTACGGCTGGTCGTCCTTCGTCGGCTTGAGCAGCGTGCTGCGCAGCAGGCCGGGGACTCCGGGGAGGTGGGTGTGCATGTTGCCGCGGAAGTAGCGCTCGAACTCCTCGGACATGTCCGGGTTCACGAACATCCGGTTGGTCGCGATGAACATGCAGGCCTCCCTGATTCCGACGCTCTGTCGGGAACTATTCCAACTCCCCGTCGGGAAAGCAAGCGCGATACGATCCCGATGTGCCGAGGATCAGTGCCGACACCGTGGCGGAGCACCGCGCGAACCGGTTGCGCGCCCTGCTGGACGCGGGGCGGGACATCGTCGCGACCGAGGGAGCGGAGGCGCTGACGCTCGCGTCGCTCGCCAGACGCGTGGGACTGTCCCGGCCGAGCCTCTACGAGTACTTCCGGTCGCGCGAGGAACTGGTCGCCGCGATCGTGTCCGACGCGCTGCCGGAATGGGCGGACAAGCTGGAGGACGCGGTCAACGGCGCCGCGTCCGTGCCGGAGAAGATCGAGGCCTACCTGCGCACCGAGCTGGCGATCATCACCGACGGCAGTCACGGGGCGGTGGTGGCCCTGTCCGCGCACACGTTGCCGGACTCGTCGCGCGAGCAGATCAGGGCCGAGCACGAACGGTTGCTGGCACCGTTGGTCGGCGTGTTCAAGACGGCCGGGGTGCAGCGCGCGCCGCTGCGGGCGATGCTCGTGCACGCGATGGTCGAGGCGACGTCCCGGATGATCACCCCTGGCCGCAACGAGCACAACGAGGCGGTCATCCAGACGCTGCTCGACCAGGTGGTGCACGGGCTGGACCAGCGCATCAGCTGAACGGCAGCACCTCGCCGTTGCGGACGAGCTCACCGTAGTGCTCTGACTTCACCGGGTTGAGGGCGAGGTCGAGCAACGCCGTTGCGGCTTGCGCTGGAGTCGGTGCGGTGCTGACGTTCCACCACAGCGCGGACGTCGGCGTGTTGATCATCCCCGGACAGACTGCGGCGATCAGGATGCCGCGTTGTTCGTCGGATTCCTTGCGCTGCCGGGCGAGCACGCGGACGGCGGCGACCTGGCCGACCTTGGACGGGATGTTCACGAAACCCGGCCACGCACCGGCTTTCGCGCGGCCGTCCTTGATCGCGTCACGCCAGAGCGCGATCTGGTGGTCCACCTCGTCCAAAGTGGACGGCTCGGTGAACCGCTGGTGCAACACCGGTGCCAGGTAGTGCAGCGTGCCCAGCGAACTGGCGACGATCAGCAGTCTGCCGTTGTCGTTGAGCAGTGGCGCGAATGCCTTGAGCAGTCTCGTGGTGCCGAAGTTGTTCACCTCCGTGTACTGGTCGGCGATGACGCGCGGGTCGTCGTCCGGGCCGACGCGCATGACCGCGTTGCCGAAGACGATGTCGATGCCGCCGTGCCGTTCGTGGATCTGCTGGGCGAGCTTGGCGGCCGCGGTGGGGTCGGCGACGTCGAACAGCTCGCCGCGGACCTCGGCGCCGCCGCCGGGCATGGACCCGACGGCGGTCATGACGCGGTTCATGTCGCGACCGGTGAGGTAGACGGTGTCGGTGGGCGCCAGGCGTTGTGCGAGCCCCTCGACCAGGGCCAGGCCGAGGCCCTGGGTGGCGCCGGTGACGAGTGCGGTTGTCATGGTTCAGGCCTTCGCGAGGAGGGTTTCGGAGTACGTCCACAGGCGTGCGGCGCTGTCCGGGTCAAGGGCGTAACGGGCGACACCGTGCAACGGCGGGGCTTCGCCGCGGCGGTCGACGGTCTTTGCCTCGTCGCAGTCGTCGAAGTAGCGGCCGCCGATGCCGTCGAGCAGCGGTGAGGTGGCCACCAGGACCGACGTCGCGGCGCCCTGTTCGGGCGTCTTGATCACGCTGGGGTCTACCGTGCCGCTGCCGCGTCCCTCTGTGTGGCGCTGGAGGTTGGTGTAGATGGCGCCGGGCATCACGGCGTTGGCGGTGATGCCGTCGTTCGCCCATCGACGCGTTGCTTCGACCGCGAACAGGACGTTGGCGGTCTTGCTTTGGCCGTACGCGAGCCACGGGTCGTAACGGCGGAACGCGAAGTTGACGTCGTCGAAGACCACGGGCGAGAGCATGTGTCCGGTGGAGCTGACGGCGACGATGCGAGCGCCTTCCGCCTGGAGAGCGTCGTGCAGGCCCGTGGCGAGGGCGAAGTGGCCGAGGTGGTTGGTGGCGAACTGCCATTCCCAGCCCTGCTCGGTGTACTGCTCGGGGCTCGCCATCACGCCGGCGTTGTTGATCAGGACGTGCAGCGGGCCTCGCCAGTTCTGCGTGAACGTGTCGACGGAGGCGAGGTCGGTCAGGTCCAGTTCGGCGACGCGGACGTTGCCGCCGATGTCCTTCGCGGTCCTCTCACCTGCGGCGACGTCGCGGACGGCCAGGGTGACCTCGGCGCCGGGGCCGGCCAGCGCTCGCGCGGTCTCGATGCCGATGCCGGAGGACCCACCCGTCACGATCACGCGCTTGCCGGTCAGGTCGATGCCCGCGGCGACCTCGGCGGCGGTGCTGCTGAACCCGAACTCTGTTTTGATCACGCCTTCGACGCTAGGCTCGGTCTGGGCATGCGGGTAGCGAAAGTACGTCAACCTGGGTATGCGAGGACGTCATGGCCCTCACGGATGCGTCGCTGGTCGCTCTGCGGGTGTTCCGCGAGGTCGCTGAGCGCGGCACGCTGACCGCGGCGGCGTCCGCGCTGGGCTACACGCAGTCCGCGGTGTCGCGGCAGATCGCGTCGCTGGAACGGGCCGCGGGCGTTGAGCTGCTGGAGCGGCGGCACGACGGCGTGCGGCTCACCCCGGCCGGGCGGCTCGTGTTGCGGCGCGCTTCGGCGGTGGTGGACGAGGTCGACGCGGGTGCGCGGGAGCTGGCCGGGCTGCCCGAGGACGTGAGCACCATCCGGCTCGGCTGGTTCGCGACGGCCGGGGCGTGGTTGGTGCCGCAGGCGTTGTCGTCGTTGGGGCGGACACATCCGTCGATCACGGTCGTCACGCGTGAGGGCAGCACACCGGCGTTGGTTCGCGCGCTGCGTGCGGGCACATTGGACGTTGCGTTGATCGCGTCCTCACCGCCGTTTCGTGCGCCCGACGACGAGACGCCCGCGCTGGCGGCCGACGTGCTGGTCGAACGGAGTCTGCGGGTTGCGGTGCCTGCCGCACATCCGTTGGCGCGCAACGACTTCATTGATGTGGGAGACCTGCGGGGGCAGCGCTGGATCGCCGGGCCCGGTGACCAGTTGGTGATGGGCGTGTGGCCAGGGTTGGACGAACGGCCCGTTGTCGCCCACACGGCGCGTGACTGGCTGGCCAAGTTGCAGCTGGTCGAGGCGGGGTTCGGCATCACGACGGTGCCCGCCGCGCTGGTGGCCGTCGTTCCTGCCGGGGTGCGGGTCCTGCCGGTGCGGGGCGGGCCTGCCGAGCGGCGGCAGATCCTGCTCGCGCGGTTGCCGGGGCCGGTGCCGGAGGCCGTCGAACGGTTGGCCGCCGCGTTGCGCGCCGCCGTGCTGGAGTCTGAGTAGCGGCATCAACCGATCGGTTGATCCGGGTGTCGCCGGCTGTTCGATGATCTTCCGGTCGTGCTGCTCGATCGTGGACGGCATGGCAATCATCGAAGTGCGCGACCTCGGCAAGAGGTACGGGCCGAAGATCGCGGTGGACTCCGTGTCCTTCGAGGTCGCCGAGGGGGAGATCTTCGGCATCCTGGGGCCGAACGGGGCAGGCAAGACGACGACCGTCGAGTGCGTGGCGGGGCTGCGCGTGCAGGACCGGGGGAGTGTGTCGGTGCTGGGGCGGGCGCCCGCTGACGTGCGGTCGGCGATCGGGGTGCAGCTGCAGTCGTCGGAGCTGCCCGAACGGATGCGGGTCAGCGAGGCGTTGTCGTTGTTCTCGTCGTTCTACCTGTCGCCAGCGGACTGGTCCGCCCGGCTGGGGCTCACGTCGCATCTGAAGGCGGAGTTCGGGCAGCTGTCCGGTGGGTTGAAGCAGCGGTTGTCGATCGCGCTGGCGTTGATCGGGTCACCGCGGGTGGCGATCCTGGACGAGCTGACGACGGGGCTGGATCCGCAGGCGCGGCGGGACACGTGGTCGGTGATCGAGGAGGTGCGTGCGGCCGGCGTGACGATCGTGCTGGTCACGCACTTCATGGAGGAGGCGGAGCGGCTCTGCGACCGGGTGGCGGTGTTCCGCGACGGGCGGATCGTCGCGCTGGACACGCCTTCCGCCCTGGTGTCGCGTGTGGACGGTTCGGTGCGGGTGCGGTTCGTGCCGTCCGTGGCTTTGGACGTCGCTCTGCTGCAGGCGCTGCCGGAGGTCGCCGAGGTGACGTCGGTGGGCGAGCAGCTCGTGGTCAGCGGGTCGGAGAACCTGCTGCACGCGGTGACGTCTCTGTTGGCGCGCAAGCAGATCGTGGCGCGGCAACTCCGCGTCGACCAGGTTTCGCTGGACGACGCCTACGTTGAGCTGACCGGGGGTAGTGATGTTGCGGATCATTGAGGTCGAGGCGCGGCTGTTCGTGCGCGATCGGCTGAACTCGTTGTTCGCGATCGTGTTCCCCAGCCTGCTGTTGCTGGTGCTGGGCGCGATTCCGGCAATGAGGACGCCTGATGAGAAGTTCGGTGGTCTGAGCTTCATCGACACGTACATGTCGGCGCTGGTCGTGTTCACGTTGGCGTTCATCGGGTTGCAACGCGTGCCCACGGTCGTGGCGACCTATCGGGAGAAGGGCGTGCTGCGGCGGTTGTCCACCACGCCGATGCACCCGGCGCGGTTGCTGGTGGCGCAGATGGTGGTCAACTTCGCCGCGGTGATCTTGTCGGTGCTGCTCACTATTGTGGTGGGGTACGTCGTTTTTGGCGTCGACCTGCCTCACCATCCACTCGGCCTGGCGTGTGCCGTGGTGCTGGGAGGCGCGGGGACGTTCGCGCTGGGCCTGGTGATAGCCGCACTGGCCCCGAACGCGCGGGCGGCCGGTGGCTGGGCGACGGTGGTGTTCATGCTGCTTATGTTCTTCGGCGGCGTGTACCTGCCGCGGTTCATGCTGCCCTCGGTGGTGCAGACGATCGGCTCGTACTCGCCTCCCGGCGTGGAGGCGCTGCAACAGGCGTGGCTGGGCAGCGCGCCGGACTGGAGGCATCTCGCGATCATGGGGCTGGTGAGCCTCGTGGCGGGTACCGTCGCGGCCAGAACGTTCCGCTGGGAGTAGCTCGTGGACATGGCCGCGTTGGACACGTGGGAGCGCAGGCTCGCCGCGATCGCCAGGGTGATCCCGTACTTCGTGCTGACCGTCACGACGGTGCTGTACGCGATCTTCACGACGCAGCCGGCACCGGAACGCTGGTTCACCTACGGCGTCGTGGCGTCCTGCTTCGTGTGGATGGCGTGGTGGTTCACGTTGCACCCCGCGTGGCGCGACCGTCCTGGGCTCATGGCCGTGTTCATCGGTGGCATGGTCGTGTTCTACGCGGTGCTGGGCCTGCAGGAGCACTGGTTCGGTGCGGTGTCGTACGCGGTGTACGTCTACGCGAGCGAGGTCCTGCGCGGTCGCTGGATGTTCGTGGTGGTGGCGCTGACCGCGGGCCTGGCGGCGCTGTCGTTGTTCGGTGGCTACCCTCCGGAGGGCGAAGAAGCCGCGTTCTGGTTGCTGCTGCTCGTCTTCGTGGTGCTGGCGTGCACCTTCACGTACGTCGGCCACGTGACGACCGAACAGTCCCGGCTGCGCAAGGAACTGCTGGAGGAGAACGAGGGCCTCCACGCCCAGTTGCTGGTGCAGGCGCACGAGGCAGGCGTGCAGGACGAACGCCACCGCATGGCCGGCGAGATCCACGACACCCTGGCCCAGGGCCTGGCGGGCATCATCACGCAACTGTCCGCGGCGACCGGGTCGGACTGGGAACGCCGCGTGGCGGTCGCCGCGGAACTGGCGCGCGCGAACCTGGCCGAGGCCCGCCGCTCGGTGCACGCCCTGCAACCACCCGCTCTGGACTCGGCGGCCCTGCACGAGGCTCTGGACGACGTGGCGGCAGGCTGGTCGAGGCACAACGGCGTACCGGTCTCGGTGACGCTGACCGGAGCCGTGCGCGAAATGCACCCGGAGGTGGAGGTCGCCCTGCTGCGCACCGCCCAGGAGGCCCTGGCGAACGTGGCGAAGCACGCCTCGGCGTCCCGCGTGGGCCTGACCCTGTCGTACATGGAGGACGTGGTGACCCTGGACGTGCGCGACGACGGCGTGGGCTTCGACCTCGCGCGCCCCTCGGACGGCTTCGGCCTGCCCGCGATGCGCCACCGCGTGCACCGCCTGTCCGGCGCGCTGTTCGTGGAGTCGGAGCCGGGATCGGGGACGGCGATCTCGGCGCGGGTGCCGGCGTGAGTGGGGCGCGCTCGGGGGCCGTGTTGGCGTGAGTGGCGCAGGCTCAGGGAGTCGGCGGCGGCCGGGGCGCGAGTGGCGCGCCGTGCGTGCGTCGTGCCGGCGTGGCGGGCGACGGCGTGAGCGGTGCGGGCTCAGGGAGTTGGCAGTGGTCGGAACGCGGGTGGGGTGCGCTGTGCCGGCGGGAGCGCCGGGCCCGGTGTTGGCATGGAGCAGGTGTGCGTACAACCGGCGTGGCGGGTGGATGCGGGGGAGTGGCGTGGTGACAGATGTCGGCATGAGCGGCGGGTGTGGCTTCGACGGTGTGGCGTCCTGGGCCGGGTGCCGGCACGACACGCGTGCTGGCCTGGTCTGCGAAGGCGTGCTGGCTGGCGTTGGAGCTGTGCGGGTGCCCGCATGATCAGGCTGGTGATCGTCGACGACCATCCCGTGGTGCGCGACGGCCTGCGCGGCATGCTGTCCGCCGCACCGGATTTCGAGGTCGTGGGCGAGGCCGCGTCCGGTGACGAGGCGGTCGCGGTCGTCACGGCGATGTCGCCGGACGTCGTGCTCATGGACCTGCGCATGCCCGGCTCCGACGGGCTGTCGGCGATCGAACGGTTGCGCGCACACCCGTGCCGTGTCCTGGTGCTCACCACTTACGACACCGATCGTGACGTGTTGCCGGCCATCAAGGCAGGCGCCACCGGTTACCTGCTGAAGGACACGCCGCGCGACGAGTTGCAGCGTGCGATCCGGGCTGCGCACAGCGGTGAGGCCGTGTTGTCGCCCGCGGTGGCGACGCGGTTGCTGGGGCAGGTGCGGGAGCCGGCGTCGGAGGCGTTGTCCGCGCGGGAGCTGGACGTGCTGGGGTTGGTGGCGAAGGGATCGACCAACCGGGCGGTGGCGGCGGCGCTGTTCATCTCCGAGGCCACGGTGAAGACCCATTTGCTGCACGTGTACGCGAAGCTCGGCGTCTCGGATCGGGCGGCGGCCGTCGCGGTGGCATATGAGCGCGGGTTGTTGCGCAGCGGGCGATGAGGTCCACCGCGGCGGGACCACTTCGGTTGGTCCCGCCGCGTGCGGCAACTCCCCCTTGCCAATGGCACCCCCGTGCCACTTCCTCACCCCTCGCGATGAAGGAACTCCCGCCAGTCGCCGAGATACGAGATGTCCCGGATGTCACCCGATCGGAGTAGCGACGCGTCTTCGAGGACCGCGTCGCGCAGCACGGTGGCCAGTGCGGCGCTGCCGTCCTCCAGTTCGATCACGCCGATCTCCAGTTCCGGCGGTTCGGCGGGCACGAGGTGGTCGCGCAGGATGGTCAGCGGCAGGTCGTAGAGCTCACCGACCACCTGTGCCGACCCCGATTCGTGCATCGCGGGGAACTTGCCCCGCACCGAGAAGTAGCGATACCTCGCCGCACTGCGCGCCCGGCACACCATCGGGGTGCCCTGGAGCTGGTCGTGCAGCGGGCCGCCCTGCATGCCGCCGCCGTTGAGGAAGATCAGTGCCATGACTCTCCGGGGTCCGGTGGATGGGTGAGGACAGTGAGGACAGCGGCAGGCCGGTGCCGCCGTGGCGCAGGGCCACGAGTTCGGCCGCGATGGACACGGCCGTCTCCGCCGGGCTGCGGCCGCCGAGGTCCAGGCCGATCGGTGACCGCAGCCGGGCCATCGCGGCCTCGGGCACGCCCGCCTCGCGAAGCCGGTCGAGTCGCTCGAAGTGGGTGCGGCGGGAGCCCAGCGCGCCGACGAACGCCAGCGGCCGGGACAGCGCCTCGGTGAGCACCGGGATGTCGAACTTCGGGTCGTGGGTCAGCACCACCACCGCCGTGTCGGAATCGGTGTGAGTGGCGGCGAGATAGCGGTGCGGCCAGTCGACGACAACGGAGTGCGCCGCGGGAAAACGATCAGCAGTCGCGAAGATCGGGCGGGCGTCGCACACCGTGACGTGGTAGCCGAGGAAACGCCCGATCTCGGCCACGGCGGCGGCGTGGTCGATGGCGCCGAACACCAGCAGGCGCGGCGGTGGCAGCCACGACTCGGTGAACACACGGCCCTCGACACCGAACCGCAGCGAGACCGGATGTCCGTCCACAGAGGCCTGAAGAGCCGCGCGCAACGAAGGGGTGTCGCGCTGCACCAGGACGTCCAGCGAACCGCCACAGGTCAAGCCGACCGAGAACGCCGTGTCGTCGGAGTAGCCGAACGTGGCCAACGACGAAACGGACGTTTCCAGAACAGTGCGGGCCAGCTCGTACACCTCGGCCTCCACGCAGCCGCCGGACACGCTGCCGATCACCTCGCCCGCCGGGCCGACCGCCATCGCGGCGCCGACCGGGCGTGGTGCGCTGCCCCGCACGGCCACCACCGAGGCGACCGCGAACCGGTCCCACGACAGCAAAGTCGATGCCAGGTCACGCATCCGAACCTCCCTCAGGCGAGAGGTGCGGCCGGGGGGGCGCCCGGCCCGGCCCCCCCGGCACAGTCCCGGGATCACCTGCACCCCCCAGAAAAAGGCGGACAAAAGGGCGAGGCCGGTCATCAGCCAGCCAGGCCAGCGGCCCTTGCAGATGCGCAGCACGACGTAGGACACGAGGCCCGCGCCGATGCCGTTGGTGATCGAGTACGTGAACGGGATGATGGCCACGGTCAGGAACACCGGGATGGTGAAGTCCGTGTCCTGCCAGGGAATCCGGCGGATCTGGGTCATCATCAGGCCGCCGATCACCACCAGGGCCGGTGCCGCGGCCTGCGCGGGCACCACGGTGGCCAGCGGCGTGAAGAGCAGCGCCACCAGGAACAGGCCGCCGGTCACCAGTGAGGCCAGGCCGGTTCGGGCGCCTTCGCCAACGCCCGCCGCCGACTCCAGGAACACGGTGTTCGGGGCCGAACCCGTGACGCCACCGGCGATCGCACCGGCGCCGTCGACCATGAGGATCTTGCCCATGCCCTCGACCTTGCCGTCACGGGTCAGGCCCGCTTCGTCGGACACCGAGGTGATGGTGCCCATCGCGTCGAAGAAGCCGGACAGCACCAGGGTGAACAGGAAGATCGTCGCCGCGATCACGCCGGCCGACACGAAGCCGCCGAACAGGTCCACCCTGCCGAACAGACCGAAGTCCGGTGAGCCCACCACGGAAGAAGGCAGCGTCGGCGTCACCAGCCCCCAGCCCTTGATCGTGAAGACCGAGTTCACCACCACGGCGACCACGGTGGCGACGACGATGCTGATCAGGACGGCGCCGGGAACACCCCGGGCCATCAGGACGATCATCAGCAGCAGGCCGAGGCAGAAGATCACGATCGGCCAGCCGCTCAGGTGGCCGTCCACGCCCATCCGCACCGGGACCGTGGACCCGACGGCATCGGGCGTGTGGGTCACGAACCCGGCGGAAACCAGTCCCACCAAAGCGATGTAGAGGCCGATGCCCACGGTGATCGCGATCTTCAACGGCTCGGGGATCGCGTTGATGATGCGCTCACGGACGCCGGAGGCGGCCATGATCACGATGCACACGCCCTCCAGCACCACCAGACCGAAGGCCTGGGCCCACGTCATGGTCGGCGCCATCTGGAACGCCACCACGCCGTTGACGCCGAGACCTGCGGCGATCGCCAGCGGCGCGTTGCCGACCAGTCCCATCAGGATGGTCATCACGCCGGCCGCGAGTGCGGTCGCGGTGGTGATCTCGGCGATGGTGAGCTTGGCGCCGGTGATGTCGGCGGACGCGCCGAGGATCAACGGGTTCAGCAGCACGATGTACGACATCGCGACGAAAGTCGTTATGCCACCCCGAACTTCACGGCCCAACGAGCTGCCACGTTCGGTGATGCGGAAGAACTGGTCGAGGGCCGACGTCGATTGTCGGCTCCGTAACTGGGTCATGGAGGACGGCCTTTCCCATGCCGGTGGGCGCGTTCCAACGCCGGAACGCGTTTGTGCGATGCAGCTCCGGTCAGCTAGACAGGCTTTTGGCCGTCAGTAATCGATACGGGTTGCGAGTGACATCCACGCGGTAAACGGGGCGTTGTCCTCGCCTGTGGAGATCTGGTGCACGGGCAAGTCCCAGTCAGAACGGGGCTTGCTGAACAGTTCGTAGAACTCGCGGTCGTCGAACCCGGCCGCGGCCGCGTCGTGGCGGTCGGCGGCGTAGACGACCCTGTCCACCCGCGCCCAGAGCGCGGCGGACAGGCACAGGGGGCACGGCTCGCACGAGGAGATGAGCGTGCAGCCGGTCAGCCGGAAGTCGCCGACGACCTGGCAGGCCGCGCGAATCGCGACGACCTCGGCGTGGGCGGTGGGGTCGAGGTTCGGCGTCACCTGGTTCACGCCGGTGGCGATGACCTGGCCGTCGCGGACGATCATCGCGCCGAACGGGCCACCGCCGGAGGCCACGTTGCGGGTGGCCAGGTCGATGGTGGCGAGCAGATGTGCGTTCACAGCAGGAAACTCCCAAAAACAGAGATCAGGTACCGGTGAGGTGTTCCGGGCGGACCGGGACGCGGGTGAGCGCCAGGCCGGTCGCCGCGCGGATCGCCGCCACGATCGCCGGGGTCGACGAGATGGTGGGCGGTTCGCCGACGCCACGAATGCCGTAGGGGGCATGGGGATCGGCGAGCTCGAGCACGTCGATGCTCATCGGCGGCATGTCGAGCACGGTGGGAATGAGGTAGTCGGTGAACGACGGGTTGCGCACCTTGCCGCCGGAGGTCTGGATCTCCTCCATCACCGCGAGGCCGAGGCCCTGGGCGGAACCGCCCTGGATCTGACCCACCACGGCCTGCGGGTTCAACGCGCGACCCACGTCCTGGGCGCAGTCCAACGAGACCACGCGCACAAGTCCGAGCTCGACGTCCACGTCGACAACGGCGCGGTGCGCGGCGAAGCCGTACTGGACGTGCGCGTTGCCTTGTCCGGTAACGGGATCGAGCGACTCGGTCGCGCGGTGCCGCCACTCGGTGGTCTCGTCGATCACTTCCGAACCGATGTCGGTGCGGCCCGCCAGCCGGTCGCGCACGATCGCGCAGGCGGCCTTCACCGCGCCACCGGTCACGTAGGTCTGGCGCGACGCCGACGTGGAACCGCCGTTGCCGATCGTGGTGTCCATCGGCAGCACGGTCACGCGCTCGATGCCGAGCTCGGTCCGGACGATCTGCTGCATGATCGTCACCAGGCCCTGGCCGACCTCGCAGGCGGCGGTGTGCACGGCGGCGGCCAGCTCTCCGTTGACCATCGACACCCGCACCCGAGCGGTTGAGTAGTCGTCGTAGCCCTCGGAGAAGCAGATGTTCTTGATGCCGACCGCATAACCGACACCGCGCACGACACCCTCGCCGTGGGTCGTGTTGGACACGCCACCGGGCAGTTCGCGGATGTCGGACGACGTGCCGGCGGGCAACGGCTTGTCCTGCACCAGCTTCAGCAGCTGCGCGACGGGCGCGGCGGAGTCGACCACCTGACCGGTCGGCATCACGGAACCCTCGGTCATCGCGTTGCGCACCCGGACGTCGACGGGCGACATCCCGAGAGCCTCGGCCAGCTTGTCCATCTGGGACTCATAGGCGAAACCGGCCTGCACCGCACCGAATCCGCGCATCGCACCGCAAGGCGGGTTGTTCGTGTAGACGCCATAAGCATCAACGGTCACGTTGTCGACCTCGTACGGACCCACGCCCAGCGTCGCCGCGTTGGCCACGACAGCGGGAGTCGAGGACGCGTAAGCCCCACCGTCCAAGTACATGCGGGTACGAACGTAGACGAGCTTGCCGGTGTGGTCGGCGCCGTGCTCGTAGTACAGCACGGCCGGGTGCCGATGCACGTGACCGTAGAACGACTCTTCGCGGTTGTAGACCATCTTCACGGGCTTGCCCGTGTACAGGGCCAGCAGGCACGCGTGCACCTGCATCGACAGGTCCTCGCGGCCGCCGAACGCCCCGCCGACGCCGGACAACGTCAGCCGCACCTGCTCCTGCGGCAACCCCAGCGCGGCGGCGATCTGGTCGCGGTCGACGTGCAGCCACTGCGTCGCGATGTACAGGTCGACCGAACCGTCGGTGGCCGGCACCGCGAGCCCGGACTCCGGCCCGAGGAACGCCTGGTCCTGCATCCCGACCTCGTACCGGCCGGTGACCACGACGTCGGCCTGGACGTCCTGCGAGCCACGTCGAATCGGTACGTGCCGCACCAGGTTCCCGCCGGGGTGCAGCGGGGTGTCGTCGATGGCGGTTTCCATGTCCACCACGGGGTCGAGCACGTCGTAGGTCACGACGATCTTCTTCATCGCCCGCAGCGCGGTCTCCGGGTGGTCGGCACCGACGAGCGCCACCGCCTCGCCCTGATAGCGCACGATGTCGACCGCCAGCACCGGCTGGTCCTTGTGCTCCAACCCATACAGGTTGCGCCCCGGCACGTCCGAATGCGTCAGCACCGCGTACACGCCCGGCACCTTCAACGCCTCGGTGATGTCCACCGACGTGATGCGGGCATACGGGTGCGGTGAACGCAGGGTCGCGCCCCAGATCATGTCCTCGTGCCACAGGTCGGACGCGTAGGCGAACTCGCCGCGCACCTTGAGGTTGCCGTCCGGGCGCTGCGGCGACGTCCCGATGCCACCCGACACCGCGGAGGTGAGTTCGGCGGGAGTGAGGGTCATCGCGCTGCCTCCTGAAGCTTCAGACTGGCGGCGGAAAGATCACGCGCCAGCTCGTCGGTCGACGCCGTCAGCAGAACCCCGTCCCGCACCACGACCCGGCCGCCCACGATCAACAGTTTCAACGGCGGGGGAGTGCCGAGCACCAGAGCCGCCACCGGGTCCGCGATGCCCGCGTAGTCCATTCCGGACAGGTCCCAGACCGCGAGGTCCGCCACCTTGCCCGGTTCGATCGAGCCCAGCGCGTCCGCCCGGCCCAGCACCTGCGCGCCGCCCATCGTGCCCATCCACAACGCCTTGCGGGCGTCGAGAGCGCCCGGTCCGCCCCGCTGACGTGCCTGGTACAGCGCCGAACGCAGCTCGACGACCAGTCCACCGTCCTCATTGGACGCCGCACCGTCGACCCCGAGCCCGACCGGCGCACCCGCGTCCAGCAGGTCGCGCACCGGCGCGATCCCGGTGCCCAGCCGCCCGTTCGACGTCGGGCAGTGCGCGGAGCCCGTCCCAGTCGCTCCGATGCGCTTCACCGCGTCGGCGTTCAAATGCACGGTGTGCGCGAGCCACACGTCCGAGCCCAGCCAGCCGAGCTGTTCGGCGTACTCGGTCGGCGTGCACCCGTTCTCCGCCAGGCACTGCTCTTCCTCGTCCATCGTCTCGGCGAGGTGCGTGTGCAGCCGGACGCCGTGCCGTCGCGCCAATGCGGCCGCGCCGGTCATCAGCTCCTTCGACACCGAGAACGGCGAGCAAGGCCCCACCGCGACGCGAACCAGCGCGTCGTCCGCGGTCGAGTGGTAGTCACCGATCGCCTGCTCGGTCGCGATCAACGCGGCCTCGGTCTCCTCGACCAGGTTGTCCGGCGGCAACCCGCCGTGCGACTGGCCCCGGTCCATCGACCCGCGGATGGCCTCCAGCCGGATCCCGATCCGCCGTCCCGCCGACACCAGCGCGTTGAACACGTCGCCGCCACCGGACGGGAAGACGTAGTGGTGGTCCGCGGCCAGCGTGCAGCCCGTCAGCGCCAGTCGCGCCAACCCGGCCGAAGCCGCCGCGTGCGTCACCGAGTCGTCGAGGCCGCGCCACACCGGGTACAGCGTGGTCAGCCACTCGAAGAGCGTCGCGTCCTGGGCCAGCCCGCGCGTCGCCCACTGGTACAGGTGGTGATGGGTGTTGATCAGGCCGGGCGTGACCAGGCACGACGACGCGTCGACATAGGTGTGCGACTCGTAGGGCCGAGGCGCCGGACCCGAACCGACCGAGACGATCCGGCCGGCGTCGACGACGACGTGCCCGGACGCGTGCTCGGTTCCGGCCGAATCCACAGTGGACACCGCACAGCGGTCAAGAACGATCATCGGCGCGACGCCGCCAATCGCACAGCGTCCAGGATCTTCTCGTACCCCGTGCAGCGGCACAGGTTCCCGGCGAGCGCCTCGCGGATCTCCGGGTCGGACGGCGACGGCACGCGGTCCAGCAGGTCGTGCGCCGCGACCACGAGACCGGGCGTGCAGAACCCGCACTGCACCGCGCCCGCCTCGACGAACGCCTCCTGCACCGGGTCCAGCCGATCGCCCTCGGCCAGCCCCTCCACGGTGCGCACCTCACGGTCCTGCGCCTGCCCGGCCGCGACCAGGCACGCGCACACCGGCACGTTGTCCATGTACACCGTGCAGGAACCGCATTCGCCCTGCTCGCAGGCGTTCTTCGAGCCGGGCAGGCCGAGCCGCTCGCGCAGCATGAACAGCAGCGACTCGCCTTCCCAGACGTCGTCGGCCTGGCGCTGCTCGCCGTTGACCGTCACGTTCACGCGCATGCTTTTTCCCCGTCCAAGAGTTCCTGCCAGGCCCAGCCCAAAGTCCGGCGAGCCATCACTGCGAGCGCGTGCTTGCGATACGCCGCCGACCCCCGCACGTCGTCGATCGGCGACGCGGCCTGCGAGACCAGGTCCCCGAACTCGCGCTTCACCGAGTCCAGCAACGGCCTGGGGTTCTGGAAGTCCAGCTCCGCGGCCAGGAAAGCCTCGGCGTCGTGCGCCCGGCGCGGCGTGGGAGCGGCGGATCCGACGGCCGCGCCCACCCGGTTCTCCTCGGGGAACAGGGAGATCCCGAACGAGCACACCGCGATCACCATGGCGTTGCGCGTGCCCACCTTGGAGAACTGTTGTGGCCCCTTGGCAGGCGACAGGTGAACCGCGACGATCAGCTCGTCCTGCTCCAGCGCGTTCCGCTTGACCCCGAGGTAGAACTCGGCGGCCGGGATCATCCGCGTCCCGCGCACCGAGGCCACCTCGATCACCGCGTCGGACGCGAGCAGCACCGGGTGCGTGTCCCCGGCGGGGGAGGCCGCGCCGAGGTTGCCGCCGACCGTGCCGCGGTTGCGGATCTGCGGCGACCCGACCGTTCGGGCGGCCATGGCCAGACCGGGCAGTTGCGCGCCCAGTTCGTCGATGATCCGCACGTACGGGACGCCCGCACCGACCCGCAGCCCGTCTTCCCACCGCTGGAGCTCGGGAATCCGGGTCAGGTCGAGCAGCGCGGCGGGCCTGCGGTGGTCGAAGTTCAGCTCCACCATGACGTCCGTGCCACCGGCGATCGGCACGGCGTCCGGCCGGGAGGCCTTCAGCTCCAACGCCTCCGCAAGCGTTTCCGGTCGAAGGAAGTCCATCGTCAGCTACCTCGGTAGGTGGAGTAGGCGAACGGCGACAGCAGCAGCGGCACGTGGTAGTGCTGCGCCGGATCGGAGTAGTCGAACGTGAGCACGACCTCGGGGAAGAACGGCGCGGCCTCCGCCGTGTCGAACACCAGCCGGTACACCCCGGCCTCCAGGCCATCACCCCATCCGGTGATCCGGCCATCGGCGTTCGTCTCGGCGGACCCCACCTCGGTCCCGTCACGGCGCTGCAGCGACACGGCGATGCCCGCGAACGGCCTGCCTCGTGCCGCGTCCAGCACATGCGTGGAGATCGTCACTCGCCCTCCCATCTGGTTGTGAGCCAGTACACAGACCCAGAGGTCCGCACCTCTACGGCCGGACACATGAATCAGCAGGCTCCTACACGTAACGAATTTGTGCTTTCCTACAAACACGAATGGACGAAAGTGACCCCTCATGTTGTTGTTGCGGACGTTGCTGCAGATGCCGGAACTGCGCCTGAGCCTGCAAACCGGTGAAGACCAGCTCGATCGCACGGTCACCCGCGTGTACGGAACGGAGCTGCCCGACCCCAGCCGGTATCTGTCCGGCGGGGAGCTCGTGCTGTCCGGCCTGCTCTGGCACCACAGCCCGCAGGACTCCGAGACGTTCGTCCACTCGCTCGCCACGGCCCGGGTCGCCGGCCTGGCCGCGTCCGAGACCGAGAACCGCTCGCTGCCCGCCGATCTCGTCGACGCCTGCGTGCGCCACCACGTGCCGTTGCTGGAGGTGCCGGTCGACCTGTCGTTCGCGACGATCACCGAACGCGTGTCGATGGAGCTCGTCGGCCTGAGTCGCCACCGCCGGCTGTTGAACGTCGTCGCGGAGGGCTCCGGACTGCCCGCGTTGTTGTTGGCGGGCGGACACGAGCTGAACGCGCCGTGCTGGGTGCTGTCGACGGCCGGCCGGGTCGTGGCGGGCGGCGAGTTGCTGGAGCGGGTCACGCTGGTAAGAGAGTTCCTGCAGGCCGACCGGCTCCCGAAGACGGTCAGGGGCATGACGCTCGTGCCCGTCTCCGAACGCGGCGGCAACCGGCTCACCAGCTGGATCCTCGTCGTGGGCGGCGAGCCGCAGCAAGAGGCCGCCGCCGAGCTCGCGTCCCTGGTCGGGCTGGAACGCCTGCGCCAGGCCCAGGGCCGCCAGATCGAGAACCGGACCGCCGGACCGCTCGTCAGCGCGGTGCTGACCGGCTCGGCGGACGTCGAGTCACGGCTGGCGGCCGCCGGACTGGAGAACACCCGGCTGCGGGTGATCAGCGCCGTCACCTCCGACCAGCGAACGGACCTCGCGGCCGCGGTGCTGGAGGAGACGCTGCCGCAGGCGTTGGTGACGCCCGTCGGCGACACGGTCTACGCGGTCGCCAAGGCCGACGACTCGCTGCCGGACGACGTGCGCGAGGCGATGCGCGTGATGGAACCGGGCCTCGGGTCGTCCCGCGTCCTGATCGGTATCAGCTCGCCGGTCGAATGGCGTGGACTGCGTGGCGCCGCGGAGGAGGCAACGCACGCGCGCCGGCTCGGCGAACGGCGTGGCGGTCGCACGTGCGTGGTGGCGGGCGAGGAGATCGCGCTCTACCAACTGCTGCTCGCCGGGGTTCCGGAAGAGCTGCGGACGTCGTTGCGGCGAAGGCTGCTCGGCCCGGTGCTGGATTACGACGCCGAGCACGGGTCGGATCTCACCGGGACGCTGAAGGTGTTCCTGGACTGCTCCGGCTCGTGGACCGCGGCGGCGGCCAAGCTGCACGTCCACGTGAACACGTTGCGATACCGGGTGGGACGCGTGGAGGACCTGCTCGGCATCGACCTGGCGGAGTTCGAGGCCCGCGTGGACCTCTTCCTGGCGCTGCAGGCGGGGTAGCTTGAAGGGGTGGCCTTCGATCTGATGAAGGTGCTGCGCAGGCTTCGTCCCCCTGCCCCGGTGTCCGACCATCGGCCGATCGAACGAATCGCGGCCGACCTTCGTCGTGTGCGCCGGACGCTCGCCTCGTTCGAGCCGGGGACGTCGGCGGTCAAGAAGATCGCCGCTCGTCAGGCCTATGACGCGCTGCTCGTGCAGGCTTGTTCGGCATTGGAGGTCGAACACCGGTTGCGCCTTCTGCCGGAGGGGATGGACCGCGAGATCGAGCGGTTCCGGGTCGAGGAACGTCTGCGACGCCTCGGGTTGTCACTCTGACGGCTGATGTGGTTCGAGCCTTCAGGCTGATGTATCCGCGGGCTCCTTTTTCCTACCGTTCCCAACATGAAGACCGCCGCCTTAGTCGTGGGCCTGCTGCTGGCCGGAAGCACCGGCTGCGCGGCAGCGCCCAACATCCGCGTGGTGGTGGAGGGATCGGGCACGACGGATCAGCTCACCTACGCGTTTCCCGGCGAGGAGGAACGGACGCTGCGCAACCCCGACATGCCGTTCGAACGGATGGGCGCGCGCAAGGGGTGGGTGGCGATCAGGCTCGAGGGCGTGCACGGCGAGCTGACGTGCAAGATCATCATCAACGGCCGTCAGGTGAAGACCGCCACGTCCAACACGGGTGCCGCACTCACGTGCGATCACTCTATGGCTGTCTGACGCAAGACGAGGAAAGCCCGTAACTTCAACGTGTTGGGGAGGTACGGGTGATGAGTGACGTTTTGACGGGCACCACAGGCACCGCGGGCACCACCACAGGCACCATTCGCTTCCGGGGCTGGAACGAGGTTCCTCCGCAGTTCCGGCCACCGTCGCCGCCGCGGCACTTCGTGGGCAGGGACACGGAGCTGGCGGGCATCAGGGCTGGTGGGGTGACGGTGCTGAGCGGGCCCGGCGGGGTGGGGAAGACCGCGCTGGCGCTGAAGTGGTTGCAGGAGCGGCGATCCGGCGACCAGCTGTACGTCGATCTGGCCACGCAGGATCTCGATCAGCTGCTGCGGGCTTTCCGGCTCACCGGCGTGGGCGTCGACGAGCGAGCGGCGGTGTTCCGCAGCCTGGTGATCAGACGGCAGTTCACTCTTCTGCTGGACAACGTGGACTCCGCCGACCAGGTGATACCGCTGCTGCCCTCGTCCGGGACGGTGCTCGTGACGAGCAGGGTGAGGCTGAACCTCCCGCAGGCGCGGGAGATCGACGTCGAACCGCTCGCCGACGACGGGCGCATCGGGCAGTTGCTTGATCGGTCCTATGTGGAGCTTCCGGAACGGCAGGCGCGGCTCTACCGGCTGTGCGCGTGGGAGCCGGGCACGTTCGGCGTGCCGGTGGCGGCGGCGATCGCCGGGGAGTCCGACTGCGACGTCGAGGACGCGCTGGACGACCTGGTGGAGAAGTCGTTGCTGACCGAGGTCGGCGACGACGCGTTCAGGTTCCATGATCTCGTGCGTGCTCATGCGCGCACGAAGCGCTATCAATAGTAAATTGCACACACGGGCGTTTAACGGCATAGGGTTCTGATAAACGAGGAAATCCGGCGCTAAAGGGTTGTCCACACCGGGTGGTCCCATTCGGGAATCCGAATTGGTCATATCCTTCGCGGTATGCCGAAGGATTTCCGGGCCACGACGCTCGAACGCGCCATCGGGCGGCAGCTGGCCGGGTGGCGCAACGAGCGCGAGCTCAGCCTCACCGAGGCAGGCCAGCGCGTGGGCTTCAGCAGCGCCAAGCTGTCCATGATGGAGAACGCGGTGCAGCCGTCGGCGCCCGTGGACGTCATGGCGCTCGGTTACGTCTACAAGGTGCCCACTCCGGAATGGCAGGCCGTGGTGCTGCGCGCGCAGCACGCGGAACAAGTCCGCACGCGCGCGCTCGGCGCCGCGCTTCAGTTCGATCCGGCCGCGGACTTCGTGAATCTGGTGTTCGAGGCGACGTTGTTGCGCGTGTTCACGACAGACCTCGTGCCGGCCGTCTTTCAACTCGCCGGCTACACGAATGCCGCGATGCAGGCCGACGACCCGGTCCGGATCGCCCGGTACGCGATGGCGCGGGAGGCGTGGTCCAGCCGTCTCAAGGACAAGGACCCGTTGATCGTGCACGCGGTCTTCCCGGAGGCCGTGCTGCGGCAGGTCGTCGGCGGGCCGCGGGTGATGAAGGCGCAGCTGCTGCACCTGATGGAGGTCAGCGAACATCCGACGGTGAGCGTGCGGGTCGTGCCGCGCGGTGCCGGGGCGTATCCGGCGATGGGGTCGCCGTTCACGTTGCTGGGCTTCCCGCACCGCCAGCACAACGACGTGGCGTACCTGGAGACGTTCGTCAAGGGCGAGTACGTCGAGGAACCGGGTCTGGTCGAGCAGTGCGCGCAGCGGTTCGCGGGCCTGCAGCAGCTGGCGCTCGACACCGGGGAGTCGCTGGAGCTCATCGCCGAGGCCGCCGCTGAGCTGTAGAGATGTCGGCGAGGGCCTCAACAAGGTGCTCGACAAGGCGGTGGAGGCCGGCGCTGCGCTTCAAAGCGCCGCGGAGTGGGCAGAGGAAGCACGGGACCTTCTGAAGCCGGCCGCCGGCGGCAGCCTTCAAGCGGACAGCGCGGGAGGAGCTCGAACGGCGGTTCTATCGCAGAGAGCGACACGAGGAGGGCAGCCTCGGCCAGGTACCTCCGAGCACGTCGACCAATTGCGTCGAGGTCTTCCGCCGCCGGTGCAACCTCGATCGGGCCGGAAGACCCACGGGCGCTGGTTCACGGACGCCGAACAACACCTCCTCGGCATGGGCATACCTGGCACGCCGGTGACGGCCGCGGACGTGGAGATCAAGATCGCGGTCCACGGCCGGTTCATGACGAAGACCTACACAGGAGGGGCAGCAGCGTCGTGGAGCTAGAAATCTGGGGTGACGAGGGCACCGACGAAGCGACGCTGATCCGGACTTCCGCAGAGCTGGAGGCGCTCCTCGAGAGGGCACGGGGAGTTGACTACCCGATCTTGCTCGAAGTTCTCGACGCCGCTTCCCCGAACTGGGTGATCCTCAACGTGGGGCTGAACGGGGACCTCGGAGTGCTGCGGTACGCGGGCGGGGACCATCGCCGCGGCCTGTACAGCAGGAACCGGGAAACCGGGACTTCGCAGGCTGAAATAGTTTTGTACTACTACATGAACAGCGACAGCGAGTTTCCGGCAAGCGCCCAGTGTCCTGTTGATGTGGTGCTGCGAGCGTGCGTCGAGTTCATGGCGACCGGGGGAGATCTGCCTACCGGCGTGGAGTGGCAGCCGTGGCCCGAGTTGGCAGGCCGGGGCGCCACCGCCGAGCTGTAACGCCGCTGAGCTGTAGAGATGTCGGATTGCTGAGAAAACTCCGGTTCGGCCGCCACCTGGAGAAGGATCAGGGCGCACCCCAATCCGATGGAGGAGGCGGCATGTACCGCAGATTCGGTGTCCTGCTAGCGGCGGTTCTGGGCGTCACGCTCACCGCGGCCGCGCCGGCCACCGCAGACGGTTCGCAGCACGGTTCCAGGCAGTTCCCGACGGAGTTCTCCCTGCCCAACGGGTGGCAACCCGAAGGCATCGCGATCAGCGGCACCACGGCCTACTTCGGGTCGCGGGCCGACGGGTCGATCTACGCGGCGGACCTGCGCACCGGCAAGGGCAAGGTGCTCGCGAAGGGGCCGGGCACGCCGTCGCTCGGCATGAAGGTCGACGCGCGCAAACGGCTGTGGGTCGCGGGTGGTGTCGGTGGCGACGGACGCGTCTACGACACCCGCACGGGCGCGTTGCTGGCGACGTTCAAGTTCGCTACCGCGGACACGTTCGTCAACGACGTCGTGCTGACCGACAGGTCGGCGTGGTTCACCGACTCGCGCAAGGCGGTGCTGTACGAGGTGCCGCTGAACCTCAAGCCGCACCGGACCCTGGCACTGACCGGCGACCTCGTCGTCACGCCCGGCGCGACGAACCTCAACGGCATCGTCACCGGGCTCGACGGCGGCCTGCTCGCCGTGCAGAGCAACACCGGGCTGCTGTTCCGAATCGACGCACGATCGGGCATGACCACAAGTGTTAATTTGCACGGTCAAACACTCACGAATGGTGACGGTCTGTTGCGTGAGGGACGCCAGTTGTACGTGGTGCAAAACAGGCTGAACAAAGTCGCGCGCTACACCCTCAGTCGTGACGGCGCGACGCTTGCGGCGGAACGCACGGACCCGCGGTTCGACGTTCCCACGACGGTCGCCGCGTTCGGCAAACGCCTCTACCTGCCGAATGCCCGCTTCAGCACGCCGCCGACGCCGGAGACGACCTACAACGTCGTCGCCGTCGAACGGCCGTAGAACGAGCACGAGAACTAGCCCGTACGGGGGTTCTTGCCTTGTGAGAACCCTCGTACCGGGTGTTGCTCCGCTCACTCGACTGGGTAGCCTGCCAACCGCGTACTGCGTGTGATCGCTGTCATTGGGTAACGATGATCGCTACTTGTAACCTAATTTCAGCCGAAGGAGTGACTCGGGTTACCCGCAGCGCTAGCCGTGGGACACAGGAGACCGTGAGAGCGCTGTGAACGAGAAGAGCGGTTACACACCGACCAACCCCCGGACCATTCGGTCGCGGCTGGCCGGTGTTGTGGTCGTGCCCAGCGTGGTGCTCCTGGTCATGTGGGCCGTTTTCTCCTCTTACACCCTTTTTGACGGTATCTACATGCGGTCGATCGCGTCGAGCGTCAAGAACGCCGCGATCCCGTCCGTCGAGGCGTTCGTCGGGCTGCAGAAGGAACGTCAGCTGAGCCTCGAGCTGCTGAGCAAGGCGGGCGGGGTGGACCCGGCCGCGCTGAAGCGGCAGCAGGACGCGACCGACGAGTCGGTCCGGAAGATGAAGGACGCGTTCGCCGAGCTCTCGGCGAGCTCGCCGCAGGACATCGCCGACCGGATCAACGCGCTCAACTCCGTGCTGAACGAACTGCCGCAGCAGCGATCGCAGGTCGCGTCAGGCGCGGCGAACCAGCAGGCGGTCTACGACTACTACAACAGCCTGCTCGACGCGGGCGTGGCGCTGTTCTCCCGCCAGGCGCGGCTCGTGCCGGACGCGGAGTCCGGCCAGGCGAACATCCAGGCCGTGACGATCTTCCAGGCTGCCGACTGGATGTCCCGCGGCACCACGATCGGCTCGCGCGGGTTGCTCAACGGCACGTTCACCCCGGCCGAGCGCGTTGAGTTCGTGCGGCTCGTGGGTGCCTATCACTCGAGCATCGACTCCACGATCCCGTTCGCCTTGCAGCAGCCGCGCGCGCAGTACGACGAGTTGCGCACGAGCTCGGAGTACCGGACGTTGCTCGATCTCGAAGGCCGGATCATCAACAACGACACGGCCGTCACCGACCAGCAGTGGCGGGCGGCGGCGGGTCCGGTGCACGAGAAGCTCGTCGGGATCGCGGTCCGCCAGGTCGGGGACGCCGCCGACCTGGGCCTCGCCAAGGCCAACAGCCGGTTCACCGCCGTGCTGATCGGCAGCCTCATCGCGTTGCTCGCGGTCGTCGTCGGCATCGTGCTGGCGTTGCGCATCTCGAACCGGCTCGTGAGCAGGGCGCTGGTCACGCGGCTGGCGTCGTTGCGGGAGGACACGCTGCGGCTGGCGCAGGAACGGCTGCCGCACATCGTGGCGCGCCTGCGTGGCGGCGAGCAGGTGGACGTCCACCGCGACATGCCTCCGCTGGACTACGGCAACGACGAGATCGGCCAGGTCGCGGACGCGTTCAACACCGCCCAGTACACGGCGGTCGCGGCGGCGGTGAAGGAGACGCAGGCCCGTGAGGGCGTGAACCGGGTCTTCCTCGACATCGCGCACCGCAACCAGGGGCTCGTCCACCGCCAGCTCAAGATCCTCGACAAGCTGGAGCGGGAGGAGGAGCACCCCGAGCAGCTCGACTCGCTCTTCCAGCTCGACCACCTGGCGACGCGGGCCCGCCGCAACGCGGAGAACCTGATCATCCTCGCCGGCGAGCAGCCGGGCAGGCAGTGGCGCAAGCCGGTGCGGCTGAGCGACGTCATCCGCTCCGCGGTCGCCGAGACCGAGCAGTACGTCCGGGTCAGGGTCAACCCGGTGCCGGACCGCGCGCTGGTCGGGGTGGCCGTCGCCGACACCATCCACCTGCTGGCGGAGCTCGTCGACAACGCGACGGCGTTCTCCTCGCCACGCTCCGAGGTGATCATCCACTCCAACGCCGTGCCGCACGGGATCGTGATCGAGATCGAGGACCACGGGCTCGGCATGACGCAGGAGGAGCGACTCCAGGCCAACGCGAAGCTCTCCAACCCGCCGGACTTCGAGACGATGGCGTTCCGCGGGGAGTCCCGGCTGGGACTGTTCGTCGTCGCCAGGCTCGCCGCGCGGCGTGGCATCAAGGTGGAGCTGCGCGACTCGCCCTACGGCGGCACGGTCGCGTTGTGCGTGCTGCCGCCGAACATCGTCGCCCCGCACAGCGCCGCCGGTGACATCACCGAGACCACGCAGATGCCGGTGCGGTCGTTCCACGACCACCACCACGGCCACGTCGAGGAGCACCCGAGCTTCCCGCTGACCGTGACGCCCGAAGGACTGCAGGCTCTGCACGCGGGACTGAACTCCCTGGAGCCCCCAGCCGTTTCCGGAGCAGAAGCACCGGTGGAGGAACCGACCCCCGCGCCACCTCCGCAGGACGGGAAGGCCCCACTTCCCCGCAGGAAGAAGCGGCAGAACCTCGCGCCGCAGCTCATGCAGGCCGCGGACGAACCGCAGCACGCCGAGCCGGTGACCGGCGAAAGGCCGGCCGAGCGCATCCGAGACGGGCTCGCCGCGTTCCAGCGCGGTACCCGTGACGCCCGGCTGACCGACGACTGGAGATCAGAAGGAGCCCCCTCGTCATGAAGGACAACACCAGCCAGCACGGCGAACTGAACTGGTTGCTGGAGGACCTGATCCAGCGCGTGGTCGGCGCCCGTCACGCGGTCGTGCTGTCGGCGGACGGACTTCTGCTGGGCCGTTCGGCAGGGCTGTCGCGCGACGACTCCGAGCACCTGTCCGCGATGGCGTCGGCGTTCCAGTCGCTCGCCCGCGGCACGGGCAGGCACTTCGGCGGCGGCGCGGTGCGGCAGACCATCGTCGAGATGGAGCACGCCTACCTGTTCGTGACGGCGGCGGGGCATGGAGCGTGCCTCGCGGTGCTGGGCGAGGAGGACGCCGACATGGGCATGATCGCCTACGAGATGAACATGCTGGTCAAGCGGGTCGGCACCTATCTCTCGTCGGCCCCGCGCGCAGAGACCGCGACAGTCCCCTCGGCGCGTGAGTCGCGCTGATGACCGCGCGGGAGGACTGGTGGTACGACGAGGCCGCGGGGCCTCTCGTGCGGCCGTACGCCATGGTGCGCGGCCGCACCCGGCCGAACGCGCCTGATCTGCACCTGGTGACGCAGGTCCGTGCCTCCTCGTTTGCGTCCGACCAGACGTCGCTGACGGTCGAACATCGCGAGATCATGGCCCTGTGCGCACGCCCGTTGTCGGTAGCCGAGGTCGCCGCCTACCTCGACGTCCCCCTCATCGTCGTGAAGGTCCTGCTGTCGGACCTGATCGAGCGCGGTGACGTGCTCGTGCAGAACTCCTCCCCCCAGATTCCCGACCGGAATCTCCTGCAGGCCGTACTGGATGGTGTTCGTGGGATCTGACGTCCAGCTGACCGTGCCGACCGCGGTCAAGATCGTCATCGCGGGCGGCTTCGGCACCGGCAAGACCACCATGGTCGCGTCGGTGTCCGAGATCCCGCCGCTGCGGACCGAGGAACTGCTCACCGAGGCCGGTGTGCACGTCGACGACCTCGCCGGGATCGAGGGCAAGGACACGACGACCGTCGCCCTGGACTTCGGGCGCATCACCATCAACACGACCGTCGTGCTGTACCTGTTCGGCACGCCCGGCCAGAACCGGTTCTGGTTCATGTGGGACGAGCTCGCGACCGGTGCGATCGGCGCGGTCGTGCTGGTGGACACGCGGCGGCTGGACTCGTCGTTCCCCTCGATCGACTTCTTCGAGCACCGCGGGATCCCGTTCGTCGTCGCGGTGAACTGCTTCGACGGGTCGCAGCTGTACACGGTCGACGAGGTCAGGCACGCGCTGGACCTGGACGAGGCGATCCCGGTGGTGCTGTGCGACGCGCGGGACCGGGAGTCGTCCAAGACCGTGCTGGTCGGGCTGATCCAGCACTCGATGAACCGGCTCGAGGCAGCCGTTTAGTTCACCGGGTCAGCACGAAGAACAGAAAGCTCGGACTCGTGGTGAGCGCGGCGTAGTCCTCGGGAAACAGCTCGCGCGCTTCCGGCACCGGCAGGGGTTCGGCGATCTCACTGACGGTGAACCCGGCCGCGGTGAAGGCGTCGGTCATGGCGTGCAGCGGCCGGTTCCAGAACGACATCTCGACGGGTTCGCCGGTGTGATCCCAGGTCTCGGTCCAGTTGTAGGTCTCGAAGTAGTTGGTCCGGCGTCCCTCGGCGCGGTGAATCATGTGGATCACGAACGGGTGGTCCACCGAGACCAGCAGCCGCCCGCCGGGCACCAGCACCCTGTGCAACTCGGCGAGCGCGGGGTCCCAGTCCTCCAGGTAGTGCAGCACGAGTGACGCGACGACGTCGTCGAACGCGCCGTCGGCGTAGGGCAGCGGGGCGGCGAGGTCGGCGACCCTGAGGTCGACGTCGTCGCCGAGCCGGCGACGGGCCAGGTCCACCATGCCCGCGCTCAGGTCGAATCCGCTCACGGCGGCGCCTCGCTCACGCAGTTCGGCGAGGAGCGGCCCGGCGCCGCAGCCGGCGTCCAGGATCCGGCGTCCCGCCACGTCCCCGGCGAGCGCCAGCACGGCAGGCCGTTCGTAGTAGGCGTTCTGGATGTCGGTCTCGTTCGACTCGCTGTACGTCTCGGCCAGCTGGTCGTAGTCGTTGGTCACCCCAGGCATGTGATCAATACAAGCAGAAGGCCCGCTCCGGGGAGCGGGCCTTCGCGTCAGGTCACTTGGCGTAGTTGTGGAACCCGCGGCCGGACTTCTTGCCCAGCAGGCCCGCGTCCACCATGCGCAGCAGCAGCGGCGGCGGCGAGTACAGCGGCTCCTTGAACTCGTCGTACATCGACTCGGCGATGGCCTTCGTGGTGTCGAGGCCGATCAGGTCCGTCAGGCGCAGCGGGCCCATGGGGTGCGCGCAGCCGAGCACCATGCCGTTGTCGATGTCGTCGGCGGAGGCGAAGCCGGACTCGAGCATGCGGATCGAGGACAGCAGGTAGGGGATCAGCAGCGCGTTGACCACGAAGCCGGCGCGGTCCTGCGAGCGGATGACCTCCTTGTGCAGCGTCGCGCGCACGAAGGCCTCCGCGCGGACCTGGGTGGTGGCACCGGTCAGCAGGGACGGCACGATCTCGACGAGCTTCAGCACGGGCACCGGGTTGAAGAAGTGCACGCCGATGACCTGCTCGGGGCGCTGGGTCGCCATGCCCAGCTTCATGATCGGGATGGACGACGTGTTGGACGCGAAGATCGCGTCCTCGTCCTTCACGACCTTGTCGAGCGCGGTGAAGACGTCCGTCTTGATCTGCTCGTTCTCGGCGACCGCCTCGACCACGAACTGCCGGTCGGCGAACTCGCCGATGTCGGTGGTGAACCGGATGCGGCCCAGTGCGGCCTCGCGGTCGGATTCACTCAGCTTGCCCGACTTGACGCCCCTGGCCAGCGATGAGGCGATCCGCCCCTGCGCTGCGGCGGCCGCGTCCACGTTGACCTCGGCGACGATGACGTCGAGGCCGGCGCGGGCGCTCACCTCGGCGATTCCGGAACCCATGAGGCCGGAACCGACGACTCCCACTCGTTGAATGTCACTCACGGGCCCGATCCTGCCACGACCTGCTCGAAACGAGGTCGCGGAGCGTCTCCTGGACGGTGAGGGCGTAGTCGCCGACCGGTCGGTAGCCGAGTGCGAGAGCGGCGGACGTGTCCAGGACGAAGCCCCGGTGCCACGGGTGACGGCCGGCCTGGTCGTGGTCCAGCAGGATCTCGTGCCACTCGTGCCCGAGCGAGCGCGCGATGATCCGGGAGATCTCCAGGCCGTTCGGCGCGTCCGGGTCGGCCGCGTTCAGCACGCGCCTGCCGGGGTGCAGGGCGGCGGTCTCGATCAGCGCGGCGATGTTGGCCGCGGCGGACGTGTGGTCGACGCCTGTGCCGCGTGACGCCAGCACGACGACCTTGTTCCCGGCGAGCACCCGTTCGACGAAGTACCACTCGAGCGGCCGCTTGTTGCCGGGTCCGTGCACTTTGGACGGTCGCAGCACGGTGATCGGCAGGCCGCTGCCGAGCAACGTCCGTTCGGCGGCGACCTTGTTCGGCCCGTATCCCTCGCGAGTGAACGGGTCCGAGTCGAGTGGCGCGAGCGTCGGCTGGTCCTCGGTGACGGGGGCGTCGAAGCGCGGTGGCTCGGGAGAGTTCGCGTGGCGTCCGTGAGAGTCCGCGTACACGGCCTTGGCTGAGATCATCACGGTCGAGATGGCCTTGCGCGCCAACGGCACCAGTGTGCGGGCGTCGGCGGCCGAGTAGCAGAGGGTGTCCACGAGGAGGTCGGCGCCGTCGCCCATCGCGACGGCCAGGGCTTCGGGATCGCCGCGATCGACCTCACGGCCGGGAGCGTCGACGGTCCAGCCCGCCTGCCTCAAACGCCGAGCGGCGGCACGGCCGATGAGGCCCGTGCCGCCGAGGATCAACGCTCGTCTGCTCACTCGAGCAATCAGATCAGAGACCGAGGCCTTCGGTCAGGCCGCCGACGCCGTCGAGCAGGTCGAGGTCGGTGACGCCACCGAGCACGTCGCCACCGAGCACGTTGCCGACGGTGCCGTCGACGACGCCGTGGACGGTGTCGTGCACACCGCTGACCGGCGCGACGTCCGGGACGACCTCGTGGACCACGTCGGTGACGGTCGTGACGTCGGTGGTGACGGCGCCGAGCACGCCGGGCACGCCGTCGACGGAGACGACGTCGGTCACGCCGGTGACGGTGCCGAGGACGCCGTCGACGTCCGCCACACCGGCCACCCCGGTCACCGTGCCGAGCACGTCGCCGGTGTCGGCGAGACCCGTGACACCGGACAGGTCGGTGACGTTGCCGAGGTCCGTGACGCTGCCCAGGCCGGCCACGTCGCCCAGGCCGGCCACGTCGCCGAGGCCGGGGACGACGCCGGTGACGCCGTCGAGGGTGCTCGACACGTCGCCGAGGCCGGACAGGTCGCCGGTGAGGCCGTTGGCGGCGTCGAGGTTCGCGAGGCCCGTGAGGGCGTTGTAGGACGAGAGGCCGTCGACGTCCGCGATCGAGGCGGCGTCGAGCACCAGCGGGAGGATCTCCTGGACGTCACCGGGGGTGATGTCGCTCAGGCCGCAGGCGCTGAGCACACCTTCGGGGTCGAGGTCGAACGCCGACAGGGCCGCCGGGTCGTTCAGGAGGTTCAGGGCGAACTCCTGCAGCGTGGCCGGCTGGGCCTCCTGCGGCACGGCCGCCGGGGTAGCCGGGCTGGCCGGGGCGGTCGCCTCAGGCGCGGCGGGCTGAACGGGCTGCTGCGGGGTGGCCTGCTGCATCATGGAGTGGAGCTCCTACGGCGGTTCGGGGATGTCGCCACGAACCGTATTGAGATCAACATCCCCTGACATCGGGTGTGATCCCTAGGTTTCAGGCGGCCGAGATCCTTAGGGGCTGAAGGTCACCCGTTAGGGGATGTCGCACCTCGTTAGGGGCACCGAGTCCGCCCGCGGGCGCCCAGCGGCGGGGGGGGCGCGGGGGGGGCGGGGGGGGGGGCGGCGGCGGGCGGGGGGGGGGGGGGGGGGGGCGTTGCAGCACCGGCAAGGACAACGTCGCCGACCGCACGACAACGGCCATCTGCGACCACGGCACCTCATCGGCCAGGTG
>NZ_JBSGXZ010000007.1:246709-293373 GCF_053610285.1 Lentzea sp. NPDC054927 | reverse complement strand
CAAGTACCACCAACACAACATCAACAAGCTCACAACTACACCCAACCTGTTCGGCGAACACCGAACAGGTTGGGTGTGGTTACAGGCGGTTCGATCATGGGTTGGTGGTACTTGCAGACGCCGTTTCACCCTCCGAGCAGGTGGACATCCGCCTACCGCTGAGTAACGTAGGTCACACCCCTACTCGGAGGTAACCATGACCGTCGACGAGCGCGCGGCCAGGCAGGTCGCCGAACAAGCACGGGAAACCCGCTGGCAGCGACCGAGCTTCGGCAAAGAGCTCTTCCTCGGTCACTTCCGCATCGACCTCATCCACCCGCACCCGAGTGGCACGCCGGAGGACCGCGAACGCGGTGAGGCGTTCCTCGCGAAGCTCCGCGAGTTCACCGAGTCCCAGATCGACAACACGGTGATCGAACGCGATGCCCAGATCCCAGATGAAGTGCTGAAGGGTCTCAAGGACCTCGGCGCGTTCGGCATGAAGATCAAGCCCGAGTACGGCGGCATCGGCCTCACCCAGGTCTACTACAACAAGGCCCTCATGCTGGTGGGGTCTGCCAGCCCCGCGATCGGCGCGATGTTGTCCGCGCACCAGTCCATCGGCGTGCCCCAGCCGGTCGCGATGTTCGGCAGCCCCGAACAGAAGCAGGAGTTCCTGCCGCGGTGCGCGAAGGGCGAGATCACCGCCTTCCTGCTCACCGAACCGGACGTCGGCAGCGACCCGGCCAGGCTCGGCACCACGGCCGTGCTGGACGGCGACGACTACGTCCTCAACGGCGTGAAGCTCTGGACCACCAACGGAGTCGTGGCCGACCTGCTGGTCGTCATGGCCCAGGTGCCGGACCGGGGCATCACCGCGTTCGTCGTGGAGGCCGGCGCCGAGGGCATCACCGTCGAGAACCGCAACGCGTTCATGGGCCTGAGGGGCCTGGAGAACGGCGTCACGAGGTTCCACAACGTCCGCGTGCCCAAGAAGAACGTGATCGGCAAGGAAGGCGCCGGGCTCAAGATCGCGCTGGCCACCCTCAACACCGGGCGCCTCAGCCTCCCCGCCCTCTGCGCCGGCTCAGCCAAGTGGTGTCTGAAGATCGCCCGCGAGTGGTCCACCGAACGCATCCAGTGGGGCCTTCCGGTCGGCAGGCACGAGGCCATCGCCGGGAAGATCGCCTACATCGCGGCCACGGCGTACGCGCTGGAGGCCGTGCTGGACCTCAGCTCCGAGCTCGCGGACGCGGGCAAGCACGACATCCGCATCGAGGCGGCGCTGGCCAAGCTCTACGCGTCCGAGAAGGCGTGGCTGGTGGCCGACGAACTGGTCCAGGTGCGCGGTGGGCGCGGATACGAGACGGCGGAAAGCCAGGCGGCGCGCGGAGAGCGTGGGATTGCGGCCGAGCAGGTGTTGCGGGATCTCCGGATCAACCGGATCTTCGAGGGCTCGACGGAGATCATGCACCTGCTGATCGCCCGCGAGGCCGTTGACGCGCACCTGTCCGTCGCGGGCGACATCATCGACCCGGACGCGGACCGCCAGCGGAAGATGAAGGCGGCGGCGAAGGCCGGTGGGTTCTACGCCAAGTGGCTGCCGACGCTGGTCGTGGGCAAGGGGCAGAGTCCGGCCGGGTACACGGAGTTCGGGCCGCTCGCCAAGCACCTGCGGTTCGTCGAACGGTCGGCGCGCAAGCTGGCGCGGCAGACGTTCTACGCCATGTCGCGGTGGCAGGGGAAGATGGAGCGCAAGCAGCGGTTCCTCAGCCGGATCGTGGACATCGGGGCCGAGCTGTTCGCGATCAGCGCCGCCTGCGTACGGGCCGCGCAGGACGAGAATCCCAACTCACAGCAGCTGGCCGACGCGTTCGCCAAGCAGGCGCGGGTCCGGGTCGACGAGCTGTTCGAGAAGTTGTGGAAGAACACCGACGACAGCGATCAGGTGCTGGCCAAGCAGGTCATGGACGGCAATTACACGTGGTTGGAGGAGGGCGTGATCGACGCGTCGATCCCCGGGGCGTGGATCGCGGATTCGGCGCATCGCGAGTCGACGGTGACGAACGTCCACCGGCCCACGCCACGCTAGTGGTGTGACCCGGAATGTTGGCGAGGTAGTCCACGCTCAGCAGGGCGCCTCGCGGCACCGCCCCCACGCCCCCGTACAACCAGTACGAGGACGTGGGGGCGGCACCACGACGCACCCGTCTGACCGCGAATTCCCCCGGCAACATTCCGCGCCACACCACTACCCGTTGCTGCACTGGGCAGGCTGATGGTGGTGCGGGCGCGGCACCTGCCCAGTGCACGGCCGGTAGGGGGCTACGTCCCCCGCATCCCCCTACCGACTCCCCTTGCAACGGAAGGACACAACACCCTCCAGGTGGAGGTTCCGGTAACGCTAAGCCACACGTCGCCGTTCACAGATACGACATATGAGTGAATTACCAGGTGAGACACGCTCAACTACTCTCAGAGAGTAACTTCGAAGACCAATTCACGAGCGGCTTCGAGGCCCATCGCGATGGCTCCGGAGAGCACGGCGCCGTCACCCAGTGAGCCGGCCACGATCGGAGGCGCGAGCGGCGTCATCGTGCGCAGCGCAGCCTCCAAAGGGGACAGCAGCAGGTCCACGTTCGACCCGACGCCGCCGCCCAGCACGACCAGTTCCGGATCGATCACCGCGGACACCGACGCCACGAGGAACGCGAGTCGTTCCGCCTCCACCCGCACGACGTCCAACGCCTGCACGTCCCCGGAACGCGCGGCGGAGAACACCTCACGGGCCGAGCGCGCCGACAGTCCACGTTCCCGTGCCAGCGCCACAACGGATTCAGCTGCCGCGGCGTCCTCGAACTGTCCACGTTGGACGTCCGAAGCGGACTTGCCGAACGGCAGGAAGCCGACCTCGCCCGCTGCCCCGTGCGCGCCGCGGAACAGCACGCCGTCGACGACGATCCCCATGCCGACACCGGTGCCGACCGTCGCGCACACGAACACGCGAGCGCCTTGAGCCGCTCCGTACACGTGCTCGCCCAACGCGGCCAGGTTCGCGTCGTTCTCCACGACCATCACCGGCCCGAGCGACGTCTCCAGCCCGTCCAGCACGCCGGCGGACTCCCAGCCCGGCAGGTTGGGCGCGTGCCGCACGACCCGCGAGCGCTGGTCGATCACGCCGGGACTGCCGATCACCTTCACCACGACGTCGGCCAGGGCGAGCCCCGCGTCGGCCACCGTGCGCGACGCCAGCTCGGTCACCGTGCGCACCAGGCCCGCGGCCGAGCGGCCGCGGTTGCGCTCGTCCACGCGGGCCACCACGGACCCGCCCAGGTCGGCCACGGCCGCCCGGATCCGCTCGCGGCCGATGTCCACGCCCAGCACGTAGCCCGCCGCCGGATTCGGCTCGTAGACCACCGCGGAACGGCCGGGACCGGCCGTCGTCCTGCCGATCGGGCGCACCAGCGCGTGGCGTTCGAGATCGACGAGAGCCTGCCCGACCGTCGGCTTGGACAACCCGGTGTCCTTGGCGATCTGCGGGCGCGTGGCGGCACCCAGACGGCGCAACCGATCCAGCACCGCGCGCTGGTTGAGCACGCGCATGCCCGCTGGTGTACCCACCTCTGGCGGCTTGCGGTCGGTCACCGACCGAGTCTAGATCTTGATCGGTGGTCCACGTGCGCAACTGTTGAGAGGACAGGTTCGAAGACAATTTCTGTCGGGTCCCTTGACAACGATGTCACGTGCAGAAACGCTCCCACGCAAATGGGGCAGGTGTAAGGCGGCGGAAGGGTTGCAATGAGGCAACTGGGGAAAAGACGAACCAGAACTCTGTTGAGCGTTGCGATCACTGCGACACTGGCGTGCGGCGTCACCAACGGCTATGCGGCCGCCGCACCAGAGGAGCAAGGCGTGGGCTTTTCGTCGTCCTTTGAGGACGGTCAACCGCAACCCTCGTGGGTCAGCACGGTCGAGACCGACGCGGCGGGGCAGCCGAAGTCGGCGGGCGTGATCGGTTCGAGCGGTACGGGTCTCCCCGGCAACGTCGCCGACAAGGCAACGGTGGCCGCCAACGGGGAGAACGCCCCGAACGAGGGCGTCGACATGATCAACGACGGCAGCGTCAACACCAAGTGGCTGGTCTTCGCCTCCACCGGCTGGGTGACGTTCGACTTCAAGTCCAGCCCGCAGACGATCAAGAAGTACACGCTCTCCTCGGCGAACGACGAGCCGGAGCGCGACCCGAAGGACTGGACGCTGCAGGGCTCGAACGACGGTACGAACTGGACCGTCGTCGACACCCGCACCGGGGAGAACTTCACCGAGCGGTTCCAGACCAAGGTCTACGACATCGCCTCGCCGGCGTCGTACCGGCACTACAAGGTCGACATCACGGCCAACCACGGCACGGGCATCGTGCAGGTGGCCGAGATCGAACTCTCCGACGGCACCACGACACCCCCGGCGCCGAACATGCGCAGCCTCGTCGGCGCCGGCCCCACTGGCGGCTACACGTCCAAGGCGCGGGTCGGCTGGACGGGCCAGAAGGCGTTCCGGGCCCAGGGCAAGCACACGACCGAGGGCCGGGCGTACAGCTACAACAAGGTCTTCGACGTCGACGTGAAGGTCGGGGCCAAGACCGAGCTGTCCTACATGGTCTTCCCGGACTTCGTGACCGACAACCTGAACTACCCGAGCACGTACTCGTCGGTGGACCTCGCGTTCTCCGACGGCACGTACCTGAGCGACCTCAAGGCCGTCGACCAGCACGGCGCGGTGCTGTCGCCGCAGGGCCAGGGCGCGGGCAAGTTCCTGTACGCCAACCAGTGGAACAAGGTGGCGTCGACGATCGGCGCGGTCGCGGCCGGCAAGACGATCAAGCGGATCCTGGTCGCCTACGACGGTCCCAAGGGCCCGACGGAGTTCGGTGCCTGGTTCGACGACATCAGGATCGGCGACGTCGTCACCAAGCAGTACGCGAAGCCGTCGGACTACGTGCTGACCACGCGCGGCACGAACTCGAACGGCTCGTTCTCGCGGGGCAACAACTTCCCGGCGACCGCGGTGCCGCACGGCTTCAACTTCTGGACCCCGATGACCAACGCGGGTTCGCAGAGCTGGCTGTACGAGTACCAGCAGCGCAACAACGCGCAGAACCTGCCGACGCTGCAGGCGTTCACCACGTCCCACGAGCCCAGCCCGTGGATGGGTGACCGCCAGACGTTCCAGGTCATGCCTTCCGACAAGGCGCCGACCCAGGACCGCGCGCTGCGTTCGCTGCCGTTCAAGCACGACAACGAGGTCGCGAAGGCGCACTACTACGGCGTGACCTTCGAGAACGGCATGAAGACCGAGATCGCGCCGACCGACCACGCGGCGGTCTTCCGGTTCACGTTCGCCGACACGGGCGAGAAGAACCTGGTGTTCGACAACGTGAACAACCTCGGCGGGGTCACCCTCGACGCCGCCAACGGTGTCGTGACGGGCTACTCGGACGTCAAGAGCGGACTCTCCACCGGTGCGACCCGCCTGTTCGTCTACGGCAAGGTCGACAAGGCGGTGACCGCGAGCGGCCGGCTGACCGGCGCGGGCCGTGACAACGTCGGCGGTTACTTCTCGTTCGGCGACAAGACCGTCGAGCTGCGCATCGCCACCTCGCTGATCTCGGTCGACCAGGCGAAGTCGAACCTGGAGCAGGAGGTCTCGGCGTCCGACACGTTCGACGCGGTGCGCGACCGTGCACAGGCCGCGTGGGACAAGATCCTCGGCATCATCTCGGTCGAGGGTGCGTCCGAAGAGCAGCTGATCACGTTGTACTCCAACATGTACCGGCTCTACCTGTACCCGAACTCCGGCTACGAGAAGGTCGGCGACAAGATCCAGTACGCGTCCCCGGTGGCGCCCGCGACCGGTCCGAGCACGCCCACGCAGACGGGCGCGAAGATCGTCGACGGCAAGATCTACGTCAACAACGGGTTCTGGGACACGTACCGCACGACCTGGCCCGCCTACTCGCTGTTCACGCCGTCGCAGGCGGGCGAGATGGCAGAGGGCTTCGTCCAGCAGTACAAGAATGGCGGCTGGATCTCGCGCTGGTCCTCCCCCGGTTACGCGGACCTGATGACCGGCACGAGCTCCGACGTGGCGTTCGCGGACGCGTACCTGAAGGGCGTGTCGAACTTCGACATCAAGGCTGCCTACGACGCCGCCGTGAAGAACGCGTCCGTGGTGCCGCCGAGCAACAACGTCGGCCGCAAGGGCATGGACAAGTCGATCTTCCTCGGCTACACCGGCAACGACCAGCTGGACGAGGCGTGGTCGTGGGCCATCGAGGGCTACGTCAACGACTTCGGCATCGCGTCGATGGCGAAGGCGCTGCACGAGAAGACGGGCGAGAAGCGGTACGCGGAGGAGTACGAGTACTTCCTCAACCGCGCCCAGAACTACGTGCTGACGTTCGACAAGCGGATCGAGTTCTTCCAGAACCGCAACGTCGACGGCTCGTGGCGGGTCGAGGACCCGGCGAAGTACAACCCGCAGGACTGGCGCTACGACTACACCGAGACGAACGGCTGGAACATGGCGTTCACGGTGCCGCACGACGGGCAGGGTCTCGCGAACCTGTACGGCGGGCGGGACAAGCTGGCGCAGAAGCTCGACTCGTTCTTCACCCTGCCGGAGACCGCGAAGTTCCCCGGCGGCTACGGCGGCGTGATCCACGAGATGATCGAGGCGCGGGACGTGCGGATGGGCCAGTACGGCCACTCCAACCAGCCGTCGCACCACATCGCCTACATGTACAACTACGCGGGCAAGCCCTCGGGCACCCAGGAGAAGGTGCGCGAGATCCTGTCGCGGCTGTACGTGGGCTCGCAGCAGGGCCAGGGCTACGCCGGTGACGAGGACAACGGCGAGATGTCGGCCTGGTACCTGTTCTCATCGCTGGGCTTCTACCCGTTGCAGATGGGCAAGCCCGCCTACGCGATCGGTTCGCCGCTGTTCACCAAGGCGACCGTGAAGCTGGAGAACGGCAAGAAGCTCGTCATCAACGCGCCGAAGAACAGCGCGAAGAACATCTACGTGCAGGGCGTGAAGGTCAACGGCAAGACGTGGAACAAGACGTCGCTGCCGCACGACGTGCTCGCGGCCGGTGCCACGATCGACTTCGACATGGGCCCGAACCCGTCGAAGTGGGGCACGGGCGTCAACGACGTGCCGGACTCGATCACCACCGGTGACGCGGTCCCCACGCCGCTGCGGGACGTCTCGGCCGGTGTCGCCACCGCTGCTCTGGTGGACAACACCTCCGCGACCTCCGCGACGGTTCGCGCGTTCGACTTCAAGGCGGCGGACGCCAAGGAGAAGGCGGAGTTCTACACGCTGACCAACGCGAAGACCGGCAAGTCCCCGTCGTCCTGGGAGCTGAAGGCCTCCTACGACGGCAAGACGTGGGCGACGGTCGACAAGCGTTCCGGCGAGAACTTCCAGTGGCAGCAGTACACCCGGTCGTTCAAGATCGCCTCGCCGGGCCGCTACAACTTCTACCGGCTGGAGTTCTCGGAGGACGTCGCACTCGCGGAGTTCGAGCTGATGTCGAAGCCGCTGGCAGCTCCCGCCACCACGGTGACGGGCACGGTCAACGGTCCGCTGCAGGTCAAGGGCGTGACCTATGTGGACGGTGCCACGATCAACGGCCCGGTCACGGTCACCCGCGGCGCCACGCTGTACGTCTTCGGCGGCGAGATCAAGGGCCCGATCTCGGCGGCGGACGCGGCGTCCGTGGTGCTGGTCGGCACCAAGGTCGGCGGTCCGGTGACGGTACACGGTTCCGCCACCGAGGTGGCGATCGAGAACACCTCGGTCGGTGGCCCTGTGTCACTGACGTCGAACAAGACCAGGTCAGTGGTGGCCTTCTCCACGGTCGGCGGGCCGTTGTCCTGCACGGGCAACAACCCGGAGCCGTCGAACAACGGCTTCAAGAACGACGTGAAGGGGCCGAAGGCAGGACAGTGCGCTGGTCTGTAATGGCTAACTGATCCCCGGCCGAACCGGAAAGGCCGCGTTCCGTCACGGAGCGCGGCCTTTCCCGTTCACCTGAAAGGATCTATCCCTTTCAGACATACTTCGATGAGATCTTGGCAATTCATCTGCGGTGACTGGGGAGGCGTTTGTGGTGCCGTTCGAACGAGGCCGTGTGTGGGTCACCGTGCCACAACCCCGTCAAGAGGTTGTTCCGTCACGGACGGGTGCCCCGTCCACTAAGGACGGGATCCGCGACCTGCCGGCCTCACCACGAAAGCTCCCGGCACCGCTGCGCTGACGAGCCGCCCTCGACCTGCAACGTCGCGTGCTCGATGTGGTACTTGGTCGCCAGCAACGACTGCGCGGCCTTGAGCACGTTCTCGTGATCGACGTCCTGCGCGGTCGTGAGGTGCGCCGAAGCCACCTCCATGCCGCTCGTGAGCGTCCACACGTGCAGGTCGTGCGCCTCCGTGACACCGGGAATCCGGGTCAGTGCCGCCTGCATCTCCGTCACGTCCAACCGCTCCGGCGCGTGCTGGAACAGGATGTGCAACGCGTTCTTGGCCAGGCTGTACGTCCGCGGCAGCACCCACACGCCGATCAGCACACCCATGATCGGGTCCGCGTACTTCCAGCTGGTCGTGAGCGTGACCAGGGCGGAGATCAGCACGCCCACCGACCCGATGAGGTCGGCCAGCACCTCGAGGTACGCGCCCTTGACGTTGATGCTGTCCTTAGCACCCTCCTTGAGGATGCTGAAGCTGACGAGGTTGGCCACCAGCCCGAGGCTCGCCGCGACGAGCACCGGAAACCCCGGCACCGCGGGCGGATCCTGGAACCGGCCGACCGCCTCGTAGATCACGTAACCGGCCACGCCGAACAGCAGAACGGCGTTGGCCAGCGCCGCCAGCACCTCGGCCCGGTAGAACCCGAACGTCCGGTTCCGGCCGGCCTTGGCCCTGCGCGCCACCATGATCGCGGCCAGCGCCATGCCCACACCCAGCACGTCGGTGAGCATGTGGGCGGCGTCCGAGATCAGCGCGAGGGACGACGTCGCGAACCCGACGATGAACTCGACCACCATGAAGACCGCGCCGATGCCGAACGCGATCCACAGCTTGCCGGCGTGCCGCCCGCTCGCCGACGCCGATCCATGTCCATGACCGTGGCCCATGTCCAGGAACATATAGCGATATGCGCATGAGTGCAATCGGGGGTATTCCTGGTCGACCGTGAAGGTGACGGACACCACCTTGGGCTGTCCGGCTGGGGTACGTGTCAAACCCGGCTCGAACGTGCGCTAGGATCTTCCACGTAGCTACGGCCCCCGTAGCTCAGGGGATAGAGCACCGCCCTCCGGAGGCGGGAGCGCAGGTTCGAATCCTGCCGGGGGCACCAAAGCCGAAGGCGATTCGTGTTCGCGGAAAGCGCGAACCGGGTCGCCTTTGGGCGTTTTCTGGGGGCCGAGCCCCCAGATCCCAGCCGGGGGCAAGCCCCCGGACCCCCGCAGGTGGCTGGGACCGTCTGCGCGTCGCCCTGCCGGGGGCACCACGCAGACCTGCTCACTACGAGCAGAGCGTTGCTTCGGAAGGGCCGCGACCGCCTCGGTTGCGGCCCTTTCTGCTGCTCCGACCGTGTCTCCGGTCAGCGTGATGCGACACACGGCAGTCCTCGTTTCGTAGTCGTAGTGGATCTCTAGCCGAAGCGCCTCGAACAGCGGTCGCGACACCTCGTCGGGCAGCAGGTCGAGGTCGACAGTGGTGTCGGACTTGACGGCCGGAGCGATGCTTCCCGGCCCACTCGCCACCACTGACTGAAGTCAGAAGGGAATGCCGGCACCGAGCGAGGTGATCGTTTGGTATGTATCACCTCATGCAGATGCAGGTGTGGGTCTCGATCCTCTCCCTGATTGGTGTGGTGCTCGGCGGCGGCCTGTCCTATCTGGTCCAGGCCAGCGTGCAGCGCCGCTCCGACCGCACCGATCAGCGTCGGCAGGCCAATGAGCGGGCCGAGGCCCGCCGAGTGGAGCAGCTGGAGTTGTTGCGTCAGTTCATCCGAGTCGCTCAGCAGGCCGAGCGCGCCGCCGAGGATCGGGACGACACGCCTGCGTGGAAGGCGGCCGCACTGGATGTCGTCGATGAGCTGTGGGTCTGCGAGCGGATGATCCACATCCTGTTCATCACACCCCTGCATGAACTGGCTCGTGCATACGTACGCGCCCTCGAGCACGTTCTCTGGCAGGAGCCAGAGGGCGTCTCGATGTGGGACTACCTTCAAGGACCCAAGGTCGCGTTTCTCGCCGCTGCCCGCGAGGAGCTGAACAGCTGAGGCTGATACCGCCAGGCCCACCCGCGCTGAACCGCACCGCAGGCACGTGCACTGGCAGCCAGCGGCAGTTCGCTGTTCACAGCTACCACGACCAACCGGCTGCTCGTCCGCCCTGCGCTCTGGCCAAGTGGCCGGGCCAGCTCGCGCGTTGGCTCACCGCCGAAGCTCTCGACACACCGACGCCGAGGACGCTTGTTGCTTTCGGCGATCGTTCGCCGAGCCGCGGTCACGACGCGAGGAACTCGAGGGCTTCGGCGACGAACTCGTCGTGGTGCTGGAAGATGCCGCCGTGCCCGGCATCGGGGTACAGCGTGAGCCGGGCGTTGGGCAGGCGCCGGGCCAGATCGGCGGAGTTGCTGCTCGGCACCATCCTGTCGTGGTCACCGTTCGCGACGAAGACCGGCTGCTGGACGACCGTCAGGTCGGAGGGTTGCTGGACGCCCCACGCGTGGATCGCTTTGAGCTGGTTGCGGAATGTCGTCACGGAGATCGAGCGGTCCCGGTCGTCCGTTCGCTCCTTCAGCCGGTTCACGAACTGCCGGGCCGCCGCCCTGCCGTTGGCCGTGCTGGTGAAGAACAGGTACTCCTTGGGGTCGTTGAAGGTGAGTGCGGCTTTCAGGCTGTCGAGCAGGGTGACGGAGGTGACCTTGTCGATGCCCTCGCCACCTGCCGGGCCGGTGCCCGCGAGGATCATCCTGCGCACGAGTCGTGGTTCCTGCGCGGCGATCACTTGGGCGACGAAGCCGCCCAGGGAGAAGCCGAAGAGGTCGGCCTGGTCGTGGCCCAGTGCGCGGATGAAGGCGATGGCGTCACGTGCCATGGCGTCCACCGAGCGTGGTGTCCTGCCTTGCGAGGCGCCGACTCCCCGGTTGTCGAAGGTGATCACCCGGTGCCTGGTGGCGATGCCGTCCACGACACGGGGGTCCCAGTTGTCCAGCACGGCGGCCAGGTGGTTCAGGAAGATCACCGGCGTGCCGGTGTCCTGGCCGAGTTGCCGGTAGGCGAACGTCGTCCCACCGACGTCCACGGTCTGCGTCGGCGTGTCCTTGTAGGCGGTGATCACGGTCATGACGGCTCCTTCTCGCACGAGCTCCTACCTGACCTTCACGACGACCTTGCCCTTGGCGCGTCCTGTTTGGACGTACGCCATGGCCTCGTTGGTCGCCTCGAAGGGGAAGACCCGGTCGACGACCGGATCGATGATTCCGGCGTCGATGAGCGAGGTGATCTCGCCCAGCTGCTCCCCGTTCGCCCTCATGAAGAGGAACGAGTAGCTGATCTGGCGGCGCCGGGCGGCTTTCCTGACCCGGTGGCTCAGGACGCGCATCACCGGCCGCAGGATCCAGGGCTTGCCGATCTCCCTGGCGAAGGCCGGGTCCGGCGGGCCGGAGATCGAGACGAGCTTTCCGCCTGGCTTCAGCACGCGCAGTGACTTCTCGAGCGTCTCGTTGTCCAGGCTGTTCAGCACCACGTCGTAGTCGCGCAGGACGGTTTCGAAGTCTTCCTCGCGGTAGTCGATCACGACGTCGGCGCCGAGCCGCTTGACCAGATCGACGTTGGCCGCGCTCGTCGTGGTGGCCACGGTGGCGCCCAGGTGTTTCGCCAGCTGGATCGCGAACGTCCCGACGCCGCCGGCGCCGGCGTGGATGAAGACCTTCTGTCCCTTGCGCAGGTCCGCGATCTCGACCAGCGCCTGCCAGGCGGTCAGGCCTACCAGGGGGACGGCGGCCGCCTCCTCCATGGTGAGCCGCCCCGGCTTCAGCGCCAGGTCGTCCTCGCTGATGGAGATGAGCTCCGCGAAGGTGCCGATCCGGTCCTTGCCCGGTCGCGCGTAGACCTCGTCGCCTGGCTGGAACTTCCGCACGCCGGCCCCGGCCCGGAGCACGACACCGGCGACGTCGTTGCCCAGGACGAACGGCGGGCGGTAGGGCAGGACGAGCTTGAACTCCCCGTCCCTGATCTTGACGTCCAGGGCGTTGACGCCCGCGGCGTGGATCTGGACCAGCACGTCGTGCTCACCCACCCGCGGTTCCGGCACGTCACCGGCCCGAAGGGTGTTGCCGCTCTTGCCGTAGCGGTCGACGATGAACGCCCGCATGTCAGCCGACCATCCGGTTGAGCTTGCGGACGCTCCGGTCGAAGGCCCACGCGGGGGCGACGCGACGAAGCACACTGGCGCGCGCAGCGGTCGAACCCGCGGTGTAGCGCCGCTTCGGCTTCTGATCGGTGGCCGCCGTGACGATCACGCCGGCGGCGGCGTGCGGAGTGGCCCAACCTCAGAGCGATCATGTTCGGGGCGATCAGCCGGGGCTGGCACCGGCTCGCCTGGCAGGTCCCGATGCACCTCCACGGATACCTCAACATCCAGCAGGACCACCGGCACGAGGCCGTCGAGATGTTCGAGGCGGTGCTGGGCTTCGGCACTTCCCGGGAGCAGGTGCTCCTGCAGCTCAAGCTGTCCTCGCTCTACGAGGACGTGGGCCACCTGGATGACGCGTTGCGCACCTTCGAGAACGCCCTGCCGCTCGTGCACGCGGTGGAGGAGCCGTACGTCGCGGCCGCGGTTCTGATCAACGCGGGCCAGCTCTACCAGAAGCTCGGCCGGCCGGACGTCGCCGAGAACGTCACCCGGCAGGCCCTGGCCATCGCTGTCGAGAGCGGCGAGCGCTATCTGGAAGTGGCCTGCCTGATCAACCTCGCTGCCGACCACAACAACCTTGGCCGGCACGCCGAGGCGCTGGAGTGCGCAGAACGGGCTGTCGAAGCAACCGCGTGCCTGGACGAGGAGTACATGACGAACCGGGCGCACGGGATGAGGGCTGCGACCCTCGCTCTGTGCGGGAGGTACGACGAGGCACTGCCGGAACTCCAGGTAGCGCTTGCCAACGCGCGGCGGTTCGGTGACGCCGCGGGCGAAGCCGGGGTGCTGGAAGAGATCGGTCGCGCGCTGGCGGGCCTCGGCCGGAGGGAAGAAGCCGTCGCCGCATGGCAACGCTCGATCGATCTGTGGCGTGAACTCGGTGATGATCGGGCGGAGAGGGCTGCCGGGTTGCTGGCAGCGCTGGAGCAGACGCCGGGTGACAGCGGCCCCCCAGGCTGAAGACCTCGCCGCTGTCGTCCCCGGCTGATGACCACCTTGGCGACTGGCAGTCACACTTCGCTCACACGACGTCCGAAGTGGACGAACCGGAGAGGGCCCATGAACGTCGAGTACCGCGTCCTCGGACCACTGGAGGTGCTGAGCGACGGCGTGCCCGTCGCGCTGCCGGCCGGTCGGGTGCGCGTGCTGCTGGCGACGTTGTTGTTGCGGCCCAACCAGTTCGTGTCCGTCGATGAGCTGGTCGACCGGCTCTGGGACGGCGAACCGCCCACCGTCGACCGCGCCCACAAGACGTTGCAGATGGTCGTGCGGCGGCTGCGGATCGCGCTGGGGGACGCCAACTGCGTGCGCACGGCCACCGGTGGCTATCTGGCCGAGCTCGACCCGGAGCGGCTGGACCTGACCCGGTTCCGGCGTCTCGCCGCCGAGGGCGAGTTCGCGGCTGCCTTGGAGCACTGGCGTGGTGAGGTGGCCTCGAACGTCGGCTCGCCGCACCTGCACCGCGAGGACGTGCCACCGCTCGTCGAGGAACGGCTCGTCGTGCACGGGCGGCGCATCGAGGCCGACCTGGCGCGCGGGCGCGGCGCCGAGCTCGTCGGCGAACTCCGGGAGCTGACTCGGGAACACCCGCTGCGCGAAGGGTTCTGGGCGCAGCTCGTGCAGGCGCTGCACCAGGCGGGCAGGCCGCAGGAGGCGCTCGCGGCGTACGAGCGCATTCGCGATCACCTCGCCGACGAACTGGGTGTGGAGCCCGCACAGCCGTTGCGCGAGTTGCACGAACGGTTGCTCGACCCGGCCTCGCGCGTACCGCGGCAGCTGCCCGTTGCGGCCGCGTACTTCATCGGGCTGGACGCGGAACTGGCCAGGCTGAGCACAGCCGCCACGGGAGGCGCGGCCGTGGTGATCACCGCGGTCGACGGCACCGCGGGCATCGGCAAGAGCGCGCTGGCCGTGCGGTGGGCGCACACGAACTCCGGCCGCTTCCCGGACGGCGGGCTGTACGCCGACCTGCGCGGGTTCGACCCGTCCGCGGCCCCCGCCGATCCGGCCGACGTGCTGGCGGGGTTCCTCGGCGCGTTCGGGGTGTTCGGTGGCAGGGTGCCGGCCGACCTGCCGGAACGCGCTGCGCTCTACCGCAGCGTCGTCGCCGACCGGCGCGTGCTGGTGCTGCTCGACAACGCCCGTGACGTCGAACAGGTCCGCCCGCTGCTGCCGGCCGGTCGGGGCTGCCTGGCCGTGATCACCAGCCGCAACCGCTTCACCGGGCTGGTGGTCCGCGAGGGCGCGGTCCCGGTCACGCTGGACCAGCTGGGCGACGAGGACGCCGTCGCGCTCCTCACCGCCCGGCTCGGCGCCGACCGCGTGGCAGCCGAACCGGACGCCGTCGCCGACCTGGTGGCGTTCTGCGGTGGCCTGCCGCTCGCACTCGCCGTGGCCGCGTCCAGGGCGGCCGACGAGCCTGCGCTCTCCCTGCGCTCGCTCATCGGCGAACTCACCACCGCGGGCGAGGTGATGGGCAGCGTGGAGGCCGTCTTCGCCACGACCTGCGATCAGCTCGACGAGGAGACGGCCCGGCTGTTCCGCTTGCTCGGACGGACGCCCGGCCCGGACATCTCACTGGACGCCGCCACCGCGCTCGACGGCCGCACCGACGTGCGCAGGTCGTTGGAAACGTTGGTGCGCATGCATCTCGCCACCGAACGCACTCCTGGTAGGTACTCGTCCCACGACCTGCTGCGCGCGTACTCGCGTTCGTCGGGCGAGGAAGACCCCGCCGCCGTGCGCCGGCTGATCGAGTTCTACCTGCACTCGGTGGACAGCGCCGATCGACTGCTGCGCAACGGCCGTCCGGAGGTCACCCTGAGCCCGCTCTCGGACGGCGTGCGGCCCATGCTGTTCGACGACCGGGAGACCGCGGCCGGCTGGTGCGAGACCGAGCACGACAACCTGCTGGCCGCCGTCCGGCTCGCCGGCGAACACGGCCTGCACCACCACGCGTGGCAGCTCGCGACTGTCATGTCCGGCTACCTCCACCTGCGGCAACGCCCGTCCGAACGGATCGGGCCGCACCGCCTCGCCCTCGACGCCGCCCGTGCGAGCGGGGACAGGTACGCCGAGGGCATCACCCTGCACTCGCTCGCCAGCGCGCACTTCTCCCTGGGCGACCACGCCGCCGCCCACGCCCGCTACGCCGAGGCGCTGCGGGTGCGCGAGGAGATCGGCCACCTGCACGGCATCGCGGTCACCCTCGACCAGTGGGCCGTCAACCACGCGGTGAGCGGCGACCTCGAGTCGGCGAAGGCCCTGCACGAACGCGCCGTGGACAAGCGCCGCGAGCAGGGTTCGCCCGCCGGCCTGGCCACCGCGTTGAACAACTACTCGATGACGTTGGTGGGCTTGAAGGAGTTCGACGCCGCACTGGCCGCGAACGACGAGGCCCACACCGCCGTCGTGGAAGCCGGGATGATCGGCCTCGCCGCCTCCACTTTGGACACTCGTGGCCAGCTGCACCTGGAGAGCGGCAACGTGGACGAGGCCGTGGCGACGTTCCGCCGGGTACTCGCCCTGCTCGCCGGCCAGCTGCCGGCCGTGGTGAAGGCGGTGACGCTGGCGAACCTCGCTGACGCGCACGTGAGTGGAGGCCGGTCGGGTGAGGCACTGGCCGCGTTGAAGGAGGCGTTGCTCATCCGCGAAAGCCTGGGCCACGAGGCGGTGACGGCGAAGCTGCGCGCCCGCATCACCGAACTCTCCAGGTCTTCGGCAGACTTGCGGGCGAATGCCGCACCCGGCGGGGAAGGGGGACGATGAGCGTCGAGTTCCGCGTGCTCGGCCCCCTCGAAGTGCTGCTCGACGGTGAGCCGGTGACCGTTCCGGCAGGGCGCGGCCGGGTGTTGCTGGCGACGTTGTTGTTGCGCCCCAACCGGTTTGTATCGGTTGACGAGCTGATCGAGCGGGTGTGGGACGGTGAGCCACCGACCGCTGACCGCGCCCACAAGACGTTGCACATGGTCGTCACCCGGCTGCGCAAGTCGCTCGGAGCCGCGAACCGCGTGCGCACCTCCAGCCGCGGCTACCAGGTGGAGATCGGCCAGGACGAGCTGGACCTGCTGCGGTTCCGCGCGCTCGCCGGCTCGAACGACCTCGCCGCCGCAACGGCGTTGTGGCGCGGCCCCGTGCTCGGCAACGTCAAGTCGGACGTCCTGCACCGCGACGACGTACCGCCGTTGCTCGACGAGCGCCTCGCCGTGCTGGAACGGCGGATCGACGCCGATCTCGGCCGGGGACACGCCGCCGCCCTGGTGGCAGAGCTGCGGTCGTTGATCGCCGATCACCCGTTGCGCGAGTCGTTCTGGCGGCAGCTGATGCTGGCGCTCTACCGATCGGGTCAGCAGGCCAAGGCGCTCGCGGCCTACCAGGAGATCCGCGAACGGTTGGTGGACGAGCTCGGCGTCGATCCCGGCCCGGCGCTGCGCGATCTGCACGAGCGCATTCTCCGTGCGGACGTCGGCCACGTGGATCGTCGTGCGGTGCCACGGCAGTTGCCGGCCGGCGTGCACAACTTCGTCGGCCGCGTCGAAGAGCTCTCGCTGCTCGGCAGGGCGAACGGGATCACCGTGCTGCACGGCGCCGGCGGTGTCGGCAAGACGACCCTCGCGCTGCGGTGGTCCCACGAGGTGCGCCAGGACTTCCCGGACGGCGACCTCTACGTGGACCTCAGGGGGTTCGACCGGGAGGCCGAGCCGGTCGATCCCTTCCAGGCCGCGGAGTCCCTGTTGCTGAGCCTCGGTGTGCAGGACGTGCTCTCCACCGAAGAAGCACGATTCGCGTTGCTGCGGACCGAGTTGGCCGGGCGGCGGATGTTGCTCGTCCTGGACAACGCAGCGACGAGCAACCAGGTGCTTCCCATCCTGCCCGGCTCCGCCAGCGTCCGTGTGCTCATCACGAGCCGCAACCAGCTGCGCCCTCTCATCGTGCGGTTCGGCGCGACGAGCGTCGCGTTGCGGCAACTGGACGACGACGAGGCTCACGCCTTGCTGGCCGCGGTGCTCGGGGCCGAGCGGCTCGACGCGGAACCTGAAGCGGTCCGCGAGATCGTCGAGCAGTGCGGTGGGCTTCCGCTCGCGTTGCGCGTCTTCGCGGAGAGGGTGGCGCGGTTCCGGGAGACCCCGCTGCACGAGTTCGCCGCCGAACTGCGCACCGAGCGACTCGACGCGCTGACCGACTTCGAAGACGTCGACGTGCGCGCGGTGTTCTCGTGGTCGTACCGTGCGCTGGACGACGAAGCCGCCCGGATGTTCCGGCTGCTGTCCGTCCATCCGGGAGCCGATCTCGACGTCGGCGCCGCGGCCGCGCTGGCCGGGGTGACCGTCGCGCAGGCACGCCGGCTGTTGGAGCGGCTCGTCGCGGACCACCTCGTGCAGACCCGCTCACCGGGCCGTTACGACCTGCACGACCTGCTGCGCGCGTACGCCACCGAGCTGTGCGGAGACGACGAGACCGCCGAACTGCGGTTGACAGAGTGGTACGTGCACACGCTGGAGAAGGCCGTGCAGCTGCACGGTTACGACCAGGCGATGTCCGCGGGCGAGGTTTCGACAGGTGTTGTCCCGCAGGAGTTCTCCACCCGTTTCGAAGCACTCGCGTGGTGTCACGGCGAGTGGGCCAACCTCCGCGCGGTGATGGACATGGCCATAGTGAGGGGCTGGGACCTGCTGGCCCAGATGATCCCCGTCCACCTGCGCACCCACTACGTCATCGAGAGGACTCGGGATCGAGAGCTCCTCTCGATGTTCGAGGCCGTCCAGGACCTCGGCCCTCCGCAGGCACGCGGGGTGCTCAAGGTGAAGCTCGCTTCGACGTACGTCAACGTCAAGCGCTTCGAGGACGCGCTGCGTGGGTTCGAGGCCGGTCTGCCGCTGGTCCGCGAGGCGGGGGACAAGGTCACCGAGCAGGCAGGCCTGAACAACATGAGCGTCGCGTACCTGTCCCTGGGCCGGGCGGAGGAGTCGCTCGACTGCGTGCGCCGGAGCATCGCGCTGTCGGTGGAGGCGGGGGCACTGCATTCCGAGCACATCGGCAGGGTGAACCTCGTCGGCACGCTCAACAACCTTCGGCGTTACGCCGAGTCGCTCGTGGAGGGAGACCGGATGCGAGCCCTCCTTCACCGAACGGGCGACGAGTACATGGCCGCGCGGTTGAACTCCCTCATCGCGGTCGCCCTGGTCGGCCTCGGCAGGCTCGACGAGGCGCTCGCTCTCTTCGAGCACTGTCTCGAAGAGCTGGAGAGGTTCACCGACGTCCGGTCCCGGATCGCGGTGCTGGACGAGGACCTGGGCCCGCTGCTGTTCAGGCTGGGGCGGCACGACGACGCGCTGCGCGCGTGGGAGCAGGGACTCGAGCTGGCCCGCGCCGCCGGGAACGATCGGGCCCAGTGGCTCGAGGCGAAGCTCGCTCTCGTGCGCGGACCCGGCCCGGAATGACCGACTTCGCCATCCCGGTCGTCCGGGCCGGTCGCATCGGGTAAGCATGTGCCCGGAAGAGGGGAAGGTGCATGAGCCTGCACGTCGCGGTCGACTTCGGCACGTCGAGCACCTGCGTCGCCGTTTCGGCCCACGGCCGGGAGCCGCAGGTCGTCGTGTTCGACGGCCAGCCGCTGGTGCCGTCCGCCGTGTTCGCCGCCGCTGACGGGACGTTGTTCGTCGGTCAGGAGGCAGAGCGTCAGGCCGCGGTCGACCCTGCCCGCTACGAGCCGCACCCGAAGCGTCGCGTCGACGAGGGTGAGTTATTGCTCGGCAACACCGTGCTGCCCGTTGTGGACGTTGTGCGCGCGGTGCTGACACGGGCTGTCGGTGAGGCACGGCGCGTTGGTGGCGGGGCACCAGTCGATCTCCTCGTTCTCACACACCCCGCGGACTGGGGCACGGTCCGCACCCGAGTGCTGCTTCAGGCGGCGCGTGGGCTCGGCCGCGAGCTGGTGCTCGTGCCCGAACCCGTCGCGGCCGCCGTCTTCCACTCCGCGAGCCACTCCATTCCGGACGGTGCCGCGCTCGCCGTGCTCGACCTCGGCGGCGGAACCGTCGACGCGAGCGTGGTGACGCGCACGGGCAAGAGCTTCCGGGTGCTGTCCGCCAAGGGTGATCCGAGCTTCGGCGGCGCGGACGTCGACCAGGCATTGCTGGAGCACGTCGGCGGGCTGGTCGCGGCCAAGGACCCCGAGGCGTGGCGGCAGCTCGTCGAGGGCAGGGAGATGGCCGACCGGCGCAAGCGGCGGGTGCTGCGGCAGGACGTCCGGGGTGCCAAGGAGACGTTGTCCCGGCACGCCTACACCGACGTGCCGATGCCGCCGCCGTTCCCCGACGCGCACGTGACCCGGTCGGACCTGGAGCAGCTGATCACCGCGCCGCTCAGCCGGGCGGCCGCGCTGGTCGGTGCGACCGTCCGCGACTCGGGTCTCGCTCCCCAGCAGCTCGCCGGTGTGTTCCTGGTCGGCGGGTCGAGCCGGATCCCGCTCGTTGCACGGCTGGTGCACGAGCACACCCGCGTGGTGCCGATCAGCATCGACCAGCCGGAGACCGTCGTCGCCCGCGGCGCGCTGCGGGCGGTCAGCCTCGACCCCGAACGGACCGGCGGGGTGGCCCCGCAGGGATCGCTCCAGACGCCGCCGAGGGGCGGTCCGGGTGATGTGACCCACAACCTCCGGGTGACCGACGACACCACCCGCAAGATCACCCGCCGGATCCAGCCGCCGCCCGTCGCGCAGTTCCCGTCGGCGTTCCCCGCGGCACCTCAGCCGCGGAAGAAGAGCAAGACGCCGCTGTTCGTCACGATCGGTGTGGTGGTCGTGCTCGCCGCCGCCGGTGTCGGTGGTTACTTCTGGCTGAACCGCGAGAAAACGCCGCAGCAAACCAATCCGCCGGCCAATCAGATCGCCGTCTACGACTACAGCTTCACCCGTCCGGACGGGTGGGAGCAGACGGGCGGTATTGCGAATGACCGGCAAGTGCTTTTGCAACCGATTGACCGTGCGAATTCCAATAGCAAACAGCCGGACGCGCGCATTGCTGTGCAGGAGCAAACTCTCACCTACAACAGTGATCAGGATCGCGTTCGCGCGCTGACGGAGTTGCGGCAGACGTATCAGGGGCGCAAAGACAAAGGCGACGAGGTGTCCGACTTCACCGACATCACCACATTCGCGGGGAAGTCTGTTGTTCACTATCGCGAAGTGGTCGAGACGACCGGGGTCGACTGGTACATCCAGTTCGTGGGCAAGGTCCAGGTGAGCGTGGGCTGCCAGGCGGCGCCGGCCGCGCAGGATCGCGTCCGCACCGCCTGCGAGCAGGTCGTCAGCTCGCTGCTCATCAAGCCGCAGTAGCTACGTCAGGGGAGTCACCGAATGTCCGCCACCGAGGTCCTCGCCCGGTTCCGCGCCGAGGTCGGCGCCGCCGTCACCCGTGCCCGTCGTGCGTCGGGTGAGATCGGGGAACGCAACGCCAAGCTGCGGGAACGCACCCGTGACCTGGCCAGGCAGGCCCGCGAGCGCAGGGTTGAACCCGGTGCCCAGGCCACCTCTGCCGACGTGCGCGAGACGTCCACGGGGTTCCGCCATGACCGCGGGCTGCCCGTCGAACAGGTGCCGGGCGCCGCCGAACTGACCGCTCCCGCGCCAGTTGAGACGCAACCGGTGGCCACTCTCGGTTCCGCCGCCGTCGCCGGTCCGAGTGGTCAGCTTCCCCGTGTGAGTGACGATGACGAGGACTTTTCGCAGTCGCGAATCCTCTACTGACACCTGGTTTCACCCGGGACCGTTTACTAGCGCAACTACTTCGATCGAAGTCGCGACAGGGTGGAACCGGCGTGGCAAGGTCTCCGTCGTAAGAGGCGTACGAACCAAGAAGTACGAACCTGAAGTTCTCTGAAGGGGGAATCTCCCAATGGCTGGTTACACCGCGACTGCTGAAGAACTTGCGGGACTCGCGAAGCAGATCCTCGACGTCGACGCTTCGACGCAGGGCACGCTGCGCAGTGTTGCGAACACCGTCGAGACCGTGAAGGGCACGTGGCGTGGTTCGGCCGCGACCGCGTTCGGCGCCCTGATGGAGCGCTTCAACGCCGACGCCGCGAAGCTCCAGGAGGCCCTGCGCGGCATCGCCGAGCAGATGGACAAGAGCTCGGTGACCTACGCCCAGCAGGAAGAGGAAGCGACCAACCTCTCCTCTGTCATCTCGAACCGCCTCGGCTGATTCTGCCGGGCTCTTCGCTTCAGCTTTCGCTTCAACCTCACACAAACTTTCAAGGGGAGATTCACAATGTCTGGTGAAGTCAAGGTTCACTTCGCGGAGCTCCAGAACGCCGCGTCGTCGATCAGCAGCTCGGCGCAGCAGGTCCAGCAGCAGCTGGAAGACCTGAAGAGCGCGATCTCCAAGGTCACGGCGAGCTACGAAGGTGCCGCCAAGGAGGCCTACGACGACAAGCAGCGCGCGTGGGACACCGCCGCCGCCGACCTTCAGGCCGTCCTCTCGTCCATCGGTATCGCGGTTCGCGACGCCGCCGAGGCGTACCAGACCGCTGAGCAGGCGAACACCAGCCGCTGGTAGTCATCGCGGCCGGCAAGACCTGCAAGACCTCGCGAGCCCCGGAACCACGTGGTCCGGGGCTCGCGTATGTCCGGAGGTAGGAGCCTTGAAGAGGGGCCGTTTTGGTCCCCGCCCCACCCATCCGGTATCTTCTTACGTTGTTGTGCGGTAGCTGGCGCCCATGTGTGCCGCGCCTGTCTCGGTACCACTGCTTGGTTCGTCCAAGATCGGTCTGGGGCAACCGCCGCAGTGACCCCAGACGCAAGTGACGACGAGGTAGATCCGTGCGCACGTACAGCCCGAAGCCCGGTGAGGTGACCCGCACCTGGCACGTGATCGACGCCCAGGACGTGGTGCTCGGCCGGCTCGCCACCCAGGCCGCGACGCTGCTGCGCGGCAAGCACAAGCCGACTTACGCCCCTCACGTTGACACTGGTGACTTCGTTGTCATCATCAACGCTGACAAGGTGGCGTTGACCGGCGCGAAGCGGGACCAGGCGTTCCAGTACCGCCACTCCGGCTTCCCCGGTGGTCTGCGCAAGCAGTCCTTCGGTGAGCTGCTGGACACGCGTTCGGACCGGCTGGTCGAGAAGGCGATCAAGGGCATGCTGCCCAAGAACCGCCTCGGCCGCCAGATCGCGAACAAGCTCAAGGTCTACAGCGGGCCGAACCACCCGCACGCGGCGCAGCAGCCGCAGACCTTCGAGATCAAGAAGATCGCCCAGTGAGCGACGAGAACACCGAGGAAGTTCCTGTGACCACCCCTGAGAACGAGACCCCTGAGGTCGAGACCCCCGCGGTCGAGGCTGAGGTTGTCGAGGCCGAGGTCGTCGAGGCTGCTCCCGAGGCCGAGGCCGCTGAGGCTGAGGTCGTCGAGGAAGAAGCCTCCGCACCGGTGGTCGTCGCTCCGCAGCTGAACGGCGCCGCGCACCTCGCGCAGACCGTCGGTCGCCGCAAGGAAGCGGTCGTTCGCGTCCGCCTCGTGCCCGGCACCGGCAAGTTCACGCTGAACGGCAAGACGCTCGAGGCGTACTTCCCGAACAAGGTGCACCAGCAGCTCATCCGTGAGCCGCTCGTCACCACGGAGAAGCCCGAGACCTTCGACGTCATCGCGAACCTGCGTGGCGGCGGCATCACCGGCCAGGCCGGTGCGCTGCGTCTCGCCATCGCGCGTGCGCTGATCGCCGTCGACTCCGAGGACCGCCCGGTCCTCAAGAAGGCCGGCTTCCTCACTCGTGACCCGCGGGTCAAGGAGCGCAAGAAGTACGGTCTGAAGAAGGCCCGCAAGGCGCCTCAGTACTCCAAGCGTTGATCTGAGTTACCAGCTGTACCTGCGGGAGCAGCAGTTCACCACGAACTGCTGCTCCCGCAGTGTTTTCCGGGTCTTCCCCGCCGCCTCGCAGTGTCCCTTTCGGAGGTTTCATGGCCCGCCTGTTCGGCACCGACGGTGTGCGTGGTCTCGCCAACGCCGATCTCACCCCTGAGCTCGCGATGTCCGTCGCCGCCGCAGCGGCACGCGTGCTCGCCGAGCACGACCGCTCCCACCGCCCTGTCGCCGTCGTCGGCCGCGACCCGAGGGCGAGCAGCGAGATGCTCGACGCCGCCGTCACCGCGGGCCTCACGTCGGCCGGTGCGGACGTGCTGCGGGTCGGAGCACTGCCCACGCCCGCCGTCGCGTACCTGGTGGCCGCGCTCGGCGCCGACATCGGCGTGATGATCTCCGCGTCGCACAACGCGATGCCGGACAACGGGATCAAGCTCTTCGCCGCGGGCGGCCACAAGCTGCCCGACCAGGTCGAGGACGAGATCGAACAGCACATGGGCACCGGTTTCGACCGTCCCACCGGCGCCTCGATCGGCCGGGTGCGCGACATCCCCGACTCCGAGACCCAGTACGTCGAGCACCTGCTCAAGGTCACGCCGCACCGCCTCGACGGCCTCAAGGTCGTGGTGGACTGCGCGAACGGTGCCGCGTCGGTGGCCGCACCGGACGCCTACCGCCGCGCGGGGGCCGAGGTGATCGCGATCAACGCGAACCCGGACGGCCTCAACATCAACGCCGGCTGTGGCTCGACGCACATCGACGTGGTGGCCGCCGCGGTCCGCGAGCACGGTGCCGACCTCGGCATCGCGCACGACGGCGACGCCGACCGCTGCCTCGCCGTGGACGCCGAGGGCAACCTCATTGACGGCGACCAGATCCTCGCGGTCCTCGCGCTCGCCATGCGCGACGCCGGCGAGCTGTACGAGGACACGCTGGTCGCCACGGTCATGAGCAACCTCGGTCTGCACATCGCCATGAAGGCGGAGAAGATCCAGCTCCGCACCACCGCCGTCGGCGACCGCTACGTGCTGCAGGACCTCAAGGCCGGCGGTTACTCGCTCGGCGGCGAGCAGTCCGGCCACGTGGTGCTGCCCGCGCACGCCACCACCGGCGACGGCCTGCTCACCGCGCTGCGCCTGATGGCCCGCATGGCCGAGACCGGCAAGTCGCTCGCCGACCTCGCGTCGGTGATGCGCCGCCTGCCGCAGGTCCTGATCAACGTGAAGGTCTCCGACAAGGCCGCGGTCGCCAAGGCGTCGTCGGTCAGCGAGGCCGTCGCCGCCGTCGAGGGCGAGCTGGGCGACAGCGGCCGTGTGCTGTTGCGTCCGTCCGGCACCGAGCAGCTCGTGCGGGTGATGGTCGAGGCAACCAGCCACGAACAGGCGGAGTCGGCGGCGCAGCGCCTCGCCGATGTGGTTTCCTCGGTGCACTGACGACCGACCAGGGGCCGGTGACGTGACACGTCCCGGCCCCGGTGTCGGTGAGGCCACCGAGAGGCGAGGACGACGACGTGAAGTTCGGACCGGCGCAGCTGTTGATCGTCTTGTTCGTCCTGGTTCTTGTCGTGCTCGCGGTGGTGATCGTGGTCTTGGTGAAGAACCAGAAGAAGCGGGCCCAGCATCCGCAGCAGTTCCCTCCCGGCCAGGGTTACCCGCCTCCTCCCGGCGGTCACCATCCCCAGCAGGGCCCTCCTCCCGGGCAGCAGTACCCCCAGCAGGGCCCTCCCTCCGGGCAGCCGTACCCGCCGCAGGGTCCCCCGCAAGGCGGGCAGTGGCCCCAGCAACCTCCTGGTCAGCAGCAACCGCCACCCAATCAGTGGTGATCACCGGCGAGTGCCGCCGAATGGCTGTTTACTAAGGCAACCGACATCACAGAGCTCAGGTCAGCGTGTGATCTGAGCTGGCACTGTATGGCGGAACCCCGCTGAGCCGAACTGCGTCAGATCGGGGACAAGGGGAGGCAGGGGAACATGTCTGGCTATCAGGCGAACGCCGGCGAAATGATGTCGTCCGCGACGACCATCCAGGGCATCGCGACCGAGATCGAGAACTACAAGGCCAAGATCAGCGCGAGTGCGGTGACCGAGAAGGACTTCGGCCGCGAGCACACCGGTGGCGGTGCCAAGTACAAGGCCGGCCTGCCGAAGATAGCCGAGGCGATCGGTGCCTACTCGGCGGCGATGAAGGGCCTCTCGGACAAGCTGCGCGAGTCCGCCAACGGCTACGCGTGGCAAGAAGAGGCCAACGCCGCCAAGATGAACAAGCAGGGAAGGTAGTCGCGGATGCCCAGCTGGGAAGAAGTCAAGAAGCTCTGCGACAACCCCGAGGTTCCGCCGGACCAGAAGAAAGCCCTTCTCGAGGCGTACTACACGACCGAGATGGACAAGGACTTCACGGGCACGCACAACGACGAGCTCGAGAGGTACCTCGACGACTACGACGTCTCGTACGGTGACGGCTTCGGCCAGTCGCTGTCGAACTCGATGCCCTGGTCGGACAGCTCGGAAGACCGGCTGAACAACGCCTACGACATCGCGAAGAAGTCGGGCGACGCCGGTCAGAAGAAGATCGACGACCACAACAACGCCAAGAAGTCCGGGCAGAACACGCTCGACCAGTCCGAGCAGCGCGCGGCCGACGGTGGCGCCGGCGTCGGCAACTCGAACTTCCTGCTCGACGCGGGCATGCCCGGCCTCAAGTACTTCGAGAACTTCCTCCCCGTCTACGCGGAGGCGAAGTCGGTCATCGGTGTCGGCGCGAACGTCAACACCGACTACAACAACGTCAAGAAGCTCTACGAAGAGCAGCGCGACATCGACTTCCACAAGATCGACGAGGACATCGTCGAGATGCGGCAGGTCTCCACCGATCTGCGCACGCAGCAGGCCGACTCCGAGAAGTCGATGTCGAAGCTCTGGTCGAGCTGGGACGGCAACGCCGCGGACAACTCCCGTGCCTACGTCGCCGACTTCTCGAAGAAGGGCGCCGCCGTCGCGGACGGCATCAACCACATCGCCGACGCGACCCGCCTGGCGTGCCACACGGTCTCGCAGCTGGTGAACGACAAGGCGAACGCCGTGCTGAACGGCGTGGGCAGCCCGTTCGACATCGCGGGCAAGACCCCGCCGCAGATCCGCGAGGTCGTCCAGGCCGCGGACAGCGAGGACGAGGGCGTGCTCAGGCGCGCGGCCGGTCACGTCGGCATCCAGATCGACGACGAGGCGTGCGACGACGACGTGTGGAAGGGCGAGGTCCGCAAGGGCTGCCGCGAGTGGTTGCAGACCACCTTCCACAAGGACGTCAGCGAGAAGTACAAGAACTTCGAGGACCTCTGCAAGAACACCAAGAAGTCGGTCGACGACGCGTGGAACGCGCTCGGCGCCGAGATGGACAAGATCAACACCAAGCCGTTCGAGCCCGCCAAGGAGGAGAAGCCCGCCGAGAAGCCGGGTGACAAGGGCGGCAGCGACAAGGGCGGCAGTGACAGCGGCGGTGGCACGCCCCCCGGTGGCGGCGGCCCGCCCGGTGGCGGTGGCACGCCCCCCGGCGGTGGCACTCCGGAGATCCCGAAGCCGGAGAACCCGCTCGACAAGAACGGCGACGGCAAGCCGGACGTGCCCGGTGACACCGACGGCGACGGCAAGCCCGACGACCTCGACGGCGACGGCAAGCCGGACAACCAGCAGCCCAAGCCCGAGGAGAACCTCGAGTCCGTCACGGTCAAGGCCGGCGACAACACGATCAAGGTCACGGAGCCCGACTCGAACGGGCACGTGAAGATGACGATCGACACGCCCAAGGGTGACCCGAAGACCTACGACCTGGACTTCAGCAAGAACCCCGAGGCCGCCAAGGCGCTGATGGGCCAGAACGGCACGCAGGCCATCACCGCCATGGCCAACCAGCTCACCGGCACGGCGACGACGCCGGGCTCGCCGGCCCTCGGCACCCCTGGGCCCGCCGGCACCACGCCGACGACCCCCGGCGGCACGGGCATGGGCGCGCCCGGCTCTGAGTCGAACCCGATCCCCGTCGAGGTCGGCGCGGACGGCAAGATCCACATCGAGCAGGACGGCGTCAACTTCACCGCCGAGGTCAACGCCGACACCGGTGAGATCAACCTGACCGCGGACAACGGCGACGGCACCCCCGACCAGATCGGCGTGAGCTTCGGCGAGGACGAGAACCCCGCCGCCGACTCCGGCTCTGGCACCGACAAGGCGGGTGCCGGCTCCGGTGGCATGAGCGGGGATCTGCGTCTCGACGAGCCGCTGACCCTGCCGGAGCAGGACTTCCCGCGGCCCGTGGAGGGCGAGTTCCAGACGATGCCCGCGCCTGCCCAGGGCGAGTTCCAGACCATGCCCGCCCAGGGTGAGCAGGTCTGGACCCAGCCGGGCGAGGTCACTCCGCAGGTGGCCGAGCGCTTCCAGGAGTCGATGGGCCGCAGCTACATCGAGGACAACGGCATCATGCCGAACGTCGGCGAGCCCCGGATCTCCAGCGAGGGCCCGCAGTTCGCGCACGCCGCGGCATCGGACAGCACCATGACGTCCGGTGTCTCGTTCACCGGTGGCGGCGCCAACGGCAGCGAGTCCGTCCTCGGCAGTTCGTCGCCGGCGGACAGCGCGTGGAGCACTCCGTCCCAGTCCAACGAGAACGGCTCGTTCAACACCAACGCCTCGGAGGCCGGTCAGGCCGGCTCCGCGAACCTCCCGTCCATGCAGGACGCCCACGGCCAGCCCGCGTCCGGTGCCCAGTCCGGCGGCATGATGGGCGGCGGGATGATGGGCGGCGGCGGCATGGGTGGAGGTGCCGGCGGCGGTCAGCAGGGCGGCGACACCGAGCGCGGCGCGAGCCAGTGGCGCACCACCGGGTCGCTGTTCGACGAGGACAACAACAACCCGCTCAGCAGTGCCCAGGGCGTGCTCAGCGGTGACGAGGGCAATCGGGGTGGTCAGTGGTGAGTGATCTCGATCTCGCCGCGTTCAAGGCGAAGCTCTCCGGCATCGAGTCGGAGCACTCCACACGCATGGCCGAGGTCAGGCAGAAGTTCGACGAGTCGACCAAGGCCACGCAGGAGAGTCACGACAAGTTCGCCGACCGCAAACAGCGGCTCACCTCGCGGCTCCGCGAGATGGCCCGCAACCAGCGCGGCGAGGGCAAGGACCGCAACAAGGAGCTCTCGTTCGGCCTGGAGGACGAGACCGCCGGTCCGCACGACGACCTCGCCGAGGAGCTCGCGCAGATCGAGAAGGAACGGCAGGCACGCGAGCTGCGCGCCCAGTCCGAGGGCTTCATGCGCGGGCCGAACGACGCTGCCCCGCAGCAGCCCGTGCGGCAGCCTCCGGTGGTCCAGCAGCCGGTGACGCCTCCACCGCCGATCCGCCAGGCTCCGCCGCCCCGGCGGCCGGTGCGGCCGCCCGTCGACGATGACGACGACCTCAGCAACCAGAGCTGGTTGTCCTGAGACGACGAACGCCCCCGGGTCGGACGACCTGGGGGCGTTCTCGTTGGTCAGCGTGGTGGGCCGTAGCCGGGCGGCGGTGGTCCCTGCGGTGGACCCTGCGGCGGGCCGTAACCGGGCGGTGGCGGCTGTTGCTGTTGCTGCTGCCCGTAGCCGGGTGGCGGCCCCTGCTGCGGGAACTGGGGCTGACCGGCCTGTGGGTGGCCGGCGTGCGGGTGGCCGGCCTGCGGGTGACCGAACTGGGGCTGGGCGGCGGGCTTCAACGCGTTGGTGACCGGCGGCAGGATCGCCACCACCCCGACGACGAGCGTGAGCACTGCCGCGATGTAGGTGTCGCTGGTGCCGCTCCACCCGAGCTGGTTGTAGTAGAAGAAGTGGCAGCCGGCGGCCAGGATCCCCAGCAGGACGGCACCGGCGACGAGGAACGCGCCGGGCATCTTGCGCATGACGATCAGCAACGCGCCGAACACCAGCACCGCGGCCGCGAGCAGCTTGAGCACCATGTCGGCGATGCTCAGCGGCGCCAGCAGGTCGCCGTTGCCGCCGGTCGACGCCAGCAGCCGCGCCACGACGTCCGGTTCCGACTGGTGCGGGCGCTTGATGATGATCCGCATGATCCCGAGGATCGCCCAGTACACGGCGACCCCGAACGCGCCCACCGCGACGATGACGGCCATCGCGAAGCTGCCGCCCTTCGGCGGCGGAGGAGGCGGACCCCACTGCTGTTGCGGCTGTTGCTGCTGCCAGCCCTGATTCGGCATCACGCCGAGCAACCTAGCGGCTGCGCAGAGCTTCGCGCTGGAAGATGAGGTTCGCGGCCTTCAGGTCGCTGTCGAGCAGCTCGTCGTAGGTGCGCTCACCGGTCAGCACCCGGAGCAGGAACGCCGTCGCGAACGCGCGCCCGAGCTTGTGCGACCCCCGCTCGGCGCTGCCGTCCAGCATCAGCTCGCTCCAGTGCCTGCCCTCGGTGAACCCGAGGTGTGAAGCTTTGGGCAGCAACCGGAGCTGGACGGGTCCGCCCCAGGCCTGGGCGATCGCCTCGGAGTGCCCGACCGGCGGCGCGATGCGGTCCTCGCCGGCCGCGAGGTGCAGGCCGGGCGCCTTGACGTCGCGTGCGGCGTCCAGAGCGGACGGACGCGTCTCCGTTGCGGCCAAAGTCACAACGGCCCGGATGCGGTCGGAGGCCGATGCCGCGAGCACCGCCGCACCGCCACCCATCGAGTGCCCGGCCAGGGCGAGACGGGCCGGGTCGACGCTGATCTCCCCGGATCCGAGGCGCACGCCGGTGCAGATGTCCAAAGTGGTCAGCAGGTTCGCCGACAGCACGCGCGCCGACAGCAGCGGGCCGCGCTCCACGGCCGGTGCCGCGGCGACCACGCCCCACGACGCCAGGTGCCGCAAAAGCCCGTGGTAGCGGCGAACGGGCTGCATCCAGCCGTGTCCGAACGCGACAGCGGGCAGACCGAGGCCGGACTGCGGGGTGAAGATCACGCCCGGCAGGCCGACGAGCGCGAGGTCGCCGCGCAGCACGGGGTGCGGGCCGGGCCTGCTGAGCTGCTCAAGGGCCTGTTTCGCGGTCAGCGTGATCACGCGGCGAGCCATGTGGTGAACCGTAGTCGATCCTGTCGTGCGCACCACACCTGAGATTGGTCTACACCACATGTGCCCGTGACCTGCGGATACGGGGTGCCCTCACTCATTAGGGTTAGCGGCGTGGTCTAGCTAGTCTGTTTTCCGTGTGCGGAATCGTGGGATACGTGGGTCACCAGTCGGCGCTCGACGTCGTCCTGGACGGGCTGAGGCGTCTCGAGTACCGGGGTTACGACTCGGCAGGCGTCGCGGTCGTCGCAGGCGACGAACTCGCCGTCGAACGCAAGGCAGGCCGGCTGCAGAACCTGGAGACGAGGCTCGACGAGGTGGGCCGCGACAACTTCGCGGGCACCGTCGGCATGGGTCACACGCGGTGGGCGACGCACGGCGCGCCGATCGACCGCAACTCGCACCCGCACCGCGACGCGACGAACCGCGTCGCCGTGGTGCACAACGGCATCATCGAGAACTTCCTCGCGCTGCGCGCCGAGCTCGAAGGTCTCGGCGTCGAGATGGCGTCCGACACCGACACCGAGACGGTCGCGCACCTCGTGGCGTTCGCGTACGGCGAGGGCGACACCAAGGGCGACCTGCCCGCCAGCGTGCGCAAGATCGTGAACCGCCTGGAGGGTGCGTTCACACTCGTCTTCACGCACGCCGACGAGCCCGACACGGTCGTCGCCGCGCGCCGCAACTCCCCGCTGGTCGTCGGCGTGGGCGAGAACGAGTACTTCGTCGCGAGCGACGTCGCCGCGTTCATCGCGCACACCAAGGAAGCCGTCGAGCTGGGCCAGGACCAGATGGTCGTGCTGACCCGCTCCGGTTACGAGGTCACCGACTTCGACGGCGAGGTCGCCGAGGCCAAGCCGTTCACGGTGAACTGGGACCTCAGCGCCGCCGAGAAGGGCGGCCACGAGTACTTCATGCTCAAGGAGATCGAGGAGCAGCCGGAGGCGCTGGCGAACACGCTGCGCGGCCACTTCGCGAACGGCCGGATCGTCCTCGACGAGCAGCGCCTCTCCGACCAGGACCTGCGTGACGTCGACAAGGTCTTCGTCATCGCCTGTGGTTCGGCCTACCACTCCGGTCTCGTCGCGAAGTACGCGATCGAGCACTGGACCCGCCTGCCCGTCGAGGTCGAGCTCGCCTCCGAGTTCCGCTACCGCGACCCGGTGCTCGACCGCGACACGCTCGTCGTCGCCGTGTCGCAGTCCGGCGAGACCGCGGACACGCTGGAGGCCGTGCGCCACGCCCGTGCGCAGAAGGCCCGCGTTCTGGCCGTCTGCAACACGAACGGCGCGCAGATCCCGCGCGAGTCCGACGCCGTCCTCTACACGCACGCGGGTCCAGAGATCGGTGTCGCGTCGACGAAGGCGTTCCTCGCCCAGATCGCCGCGAACTACCTGGTGGGCCTGGCCCTGGCGCAGGCCCGCGGCACCAAGTACCCGGACGAGGTCGCCCGCGAGTTCCACGAGCTGGAGGCCATGCCCGACGCCGTGCAGCGGGTGCTCGGCACGGCCGAGCAGGTTCGCGCGCTCGGCCGTGAGCTGGCCGACTCGAAGGCGGTGCTGTTCCTCGGCCGCCACGTCGGCTACCCGGTGGCTCTCGAAGGCGCGCTCAAGCTCAAGGAGCTCGCCTACATGCACGCCGAGGGCTTCGCGGCCGGCGAGCTCAAGCACGGCCCGATCGCGTTGATCGAGAAGGACCTGCCGGTCGTCGTGGTCATGCCGTCGCCGAAGGGCCGCGCCGTGCTGCACTCGAAGCTGGTGTCGAACATCAGCGAGATCCAGGCCCGCGGCGCCCGCACGATCGTGATCGCCGAGGAGGGCGACGAGACCGTGCGCCCGTTCGCCGACCACCTGATCGAGATCCCGGCCGTCCCGACGCTGCTGCAGCCGCTCATCTCGACCGTGCCGCTGCAGATCCTCGCGGCCGAGATCGCGTCCGCCCGCGGCTACGACGTCGACAAACCTCGCAACCTGGCGAAGTCCGTTACCGTCGAGTGAGTGAGAGGCGTCTGGCACACCGAACGCGTCAAGTCCGCTGAAGAAGAGCTCATGGCGGTAGTTCCGCCGGGCTCGCTGATGCGCAAGGCCGCGTTCGGTGTGGCCACCCACGCCCTCAGGCTCTTGCAGGGCCGCCGCCGCGTCACGTTGCTCGTGGGCGCGGGCAACAACGGCGGCGACGCCCTGTGGGCCGGCTACTTCCTGCGCCGCCGCGGTGTAGCGGTGTCCGCGGTGCTGCTCTCGCCCGACAAGGCGCACGTCGAAGGCCTGGCAGCGTTCCGGCGCGCAGGCGGGCGGATTGTTTCCGAGGTGGGCACGCCGGACCTGGTGATCGACGGCATCGTCGGTCTCTCCGCGCGCGGCCCGCTCCGGCCGGCCGCCGCTGCCCTGGTCTCCACGGTCCGTGTCCCGATTTTGGCTGTGGACCTGCCTTCCGGCATCGACCCGGACACCGGCGAGATCGCCGGGCCACACGTCCAGGCGCACACCACTGTCACGTTCGGCTGCCTCAAACCCGTGCACGCGCTGGCTGACTGCGGCGAGGTGCACCTGGTCGACATCGGTCTGCGTCCAACGGATCCGGACTTCGTGCTGCTGGATCGTGAGGACATCGCCTGGCCGGTGCCGGGACCGAACGACGACAAGTACACCCAGGGCGTCACGGGTGTTGCCGCCGGCAGCGCGACTTATCCAGGCGCCGCCGTGCTTTCCACCGGCGCCGCGGTTCTGGCGACCTCCGGCATGGTCCGTTACGCCGGCCCGGCCGCCGACGCCATCCGGTCGCGCTGGCCCGAGACGATCTGCACGGGTTCGATCACGGACGCCGGCCGCGTCCAGGCCTGGGTCGTCGGCCCCGGCATGGGCACCGGCCCGTCGTCGGCCGAGGTCCTGCGGTTCGTGCTGGACGCCGGGGTGCCGGTGATCGCCGACGCGGACGCCATCACGTTGCTGGCCAATCACCCTGACCTGTGGGACGCCCGCGACCCGGATGCCGCGCTGGTCCTGACGCCGCACGACCGCGAGTTCGAACGCCTGGCGGGCCCGGTCGGCGCGGATCGCGTTGCGGCCGCCCGAAAAGCCGCTCAGCGTTTCAACGCCGTGGTGCTCCTCAAAGGCCATCGGACCGTGGTGGCCGCGCCGGACGGACGGGCGCTGGTCAACTCAGCGACGTCGTCCTGGCCCGCGACGGCCGGTTCGGGTGACGTTCTGTCCGGCATCATCGGCGCGCTGCTGGCCGCCGGCGTGGATCCGTTCCTGGCGGCGGGACACGCGGCGTACGCGCACGTGCTGGCCGCGGAGCTGGCAGCCGATGGCGCGCCGGTGCCGTCGTCGGGGCTGATGGAGGCGATCCCGGACGCGATCCGCGCCGTCCGAGGCCGCTGATCTCAGATGACGGAGAAGCCCGCGGGTAGCTCTCGCCTGCCGGTCAGCGCCAGCAGGACCGGCTGACCGTCGCCGGTGGCCGCGGCTGTACGGGCGGCCAGGGCGGCCGAGTCCGCGAGCGCGTCGATGGGCAGGTCCGCGGAGACGCCGGCCGCCGCGGCGATGTCCATGCCGTGCACGACCAGCTCGAACGTCCTGGTGGGCAGCCAGCGGTCCAGCCGCATGCCGCCGGCCGCCGTGGTGACCAGCGCGTCCGGATCGGCAGCGGAGACGGCGGTGACGGCACGATCGACGAACTGCCGGACCGCAACGGCAGGTTGATCGCGCAGACGTGCGCCCCAGTCCTGGGCGTCCGTGGCCGACATGGCGACAACGGCCTGGTAGATGGCTGGATCGATGGTCTTCGCCAGGGCGTAGTAGCCCTCCGGCGTGGTGATGTCCTCGGAGGTGGCCGGCCGGCCGAGCGCTTCGACGACGTTGACCAGCCCGGCCGAGAGGGTGTGGCCGATCAGGTCGCGCAACGTCCAGTCGCCCAGGCCCGGTCCGGCGAGACGGTCGACGGGCACCGCGCCCATCAGGTCGGCGAAGGCGTGCGCGGTGGCGATGAAGGTGTGCTGGGCTGCCATGTCATCAGCCTGGCAAGGCGCGAACCCCACCGGTCCGCACTTCGCGCTCGGTGAACACCGGCCTGTGTGCGAGTTGCGCCATAGTCCCTGTTCGCGGCTGTCATGGCACGATGAACAGGTTATGGCCCGTTCAGAAGTTGTCGTCGACCTAGGCGCGCTGCGGCACAACGTCGCCCTGCTCGCCGGCCTCGCCCCTGCCTCCGAGACGATGGCCGTCGTCAAGGCGGACGGCTACGGCCACGGCGCGGTCGAGGTGGCCCGCGCGGCGCTCGAAGCCGGCGCGACCTGGCTCGGTTCCTGTTCCACGCAGGAAGCTCTGGCGCTGCGGGTCGCGGGCATCCAGGCCCCGATCCTGGCCTGGCTCGACGCCCCCGACGAGGACCTGGCCGCCGGTCTCGCGGCCGACGTCGACATGTCCGTGGCGTCGCTGTCCGACCTGCGCAGGGTCGAGGCCGCCGCCGAGGAGGCCGACGCGCGGCCGCGGCTCCACCTGAAGATCGACACCGGCCTGAGCCGCAACGGGTGCCAGCCGCACGACTGGCCCGAACTGGTCGAGGCGGCGAAGAAGCACCACGTGGTGGCCATCTGGTCGCACCTCGCCTCCGCGGACGAGATCGGCGACCCGTCCATCGACCTGCAGGCCAAGAGGTTCGACGAGGCCTATGAGGTGGCCAAGAGCTTCGGCCTGAGCCCGAAACGGCACATCGCCAATTCAGCGGCCCTGCTGACCAGGCCGGACCTGCACTTCGACCTCGTCCGGCCCGGCATCGCCATCTACGGGCTGAACCCGGTGCCGACGGACCACGACCTCAGGCCGGTCATGAGTTACCGGTCACACGTGGCGCTCACGAAACGTATCCCCGCAGGTGAGTCGGTCTCCTACGGGATGACATGGACCGCGCAGAAGGACACGACGCTGGCACTGGTGCCGGCCGGGTATGCGGACGGCGTTCCGAGGGCACTCTCCGGCCGGATGGAAGTGCTCCTCGACGGGAAACGCCGCCCGGTGGTGGGGCGTGTCTGCATGGACCAGATCGTCGTGGACTGCGGGAACGACGAGGTCCGCGAGGGTGCGGAAGTTGTCCTGTTCGGCGACGGGCGCCGGGGGGAGCCGACGGCGACGGAGTGGGCGGAGCTGACCGGGACGATCGACTACGAGATCGTCTGCGGGATGTACCGGCCGCGGGTGCGGAGGATCTACACGTGAAGCCGGTGTGGAAGGTCGTCGGGTGGGTCGGTGGCGCGCTGGGTGCGGCCGTCGCCGGTGCCGCCGTGGCGCAGACCGCGAAGGTGTCGCACGAGCGCAAGACCGCGACCGACAGCCTCGCCGACGAGCCGTTAGGTGAACTGCGGCCCGATCGCGAGTCGACGGTGGCGGCGGACGACGGCGTGCCGATCTCCGTCGAGGAGGTCGACCCCGGTGACGGCGGCGAGGCGGACATCACCGTCGTGCTGGTGCACGGGTTCGCGCTCGACCGCCGGTGCTTTCACTTCCAGCGCCGCGACCTCGAAGAGCTGATCGACCCGCGGGTGCACCAGGTGCTCTACGACCAGCGCGGGCACGGCCGGTCCGGCACGTCGACGCCGGAAGGCAGCACCATCGAACAGCTCGCGCACGACCTCGACGCGGTGATCCGCTCGGTCGTGCCGGACGGGCCGCTGGTGCTCGTCGGCCACTCCATGGGCGGCATGACCATCATGGCGCTGGCCGAACAGGTGCCGGAGCTCTTCAAGGAACGGGTGCGCGGGGTCGCGTTGATCGGCACGGCCGCCGGTGCCGTGGGTGGCGCGGGGCTGCCGAAGTCCGTGCTGTCGCGGTACAACCCGGTGACGCTCGGCATCGGCCGGCTCGCCGGCATCCAGCCGGGGCTCGTCGAGTGGGTCCGCAAGGGCACGAAGACCCTGACGTGGAGCGGCATCCGCGCGCTGGCGTTCGGTGACCGCAAGGTGGCACCGTCCCTTGTGGACCTGATGGAGAAGATGATCAACGGGACCACGGTGAAGGTGCTCACCTCGTTCCTGGAGACCCTCGGCACGCACGACCGCTACAAGGCGCTCGCCGGGTTGCGGCACTGCGAGGTGCTGATCCTGAGCGGTGACGCGGACAAGCTGACGCCGTTCTCGCACGCCGAGCGGATGGCCGAGGAGATGCCGCACGCCACTCTCGTCCGGGCCCCCGGTGCCGGGCACATGGTGATGATGGAGCAGGCTGATCTGGTCAACGACCACCTGGTCGCGCTGATCGAACGGTGCGCGGCCGATCGCGGAGAGAGTCGGAAGAAGTGGTGGCGGCGAGCGTGAAGACCGTCGAACTGCCTCTGGTGGAGGACACCGAGGAGTTCGGCCGCAAGCTGGGTGAAGTCGTGCGGGCAGGCGACCTGCTGCTGCTCGCGGGGCCGTTGGGCGCGGGGAAGACCGCGTTCGTGCGCGGACTGGCGCGCGGCCTCGGCGTGCAGGGTCGGGTGTCGTCACCGACGTTCGTCGTGGCGCGCGTCCACGAGCCCGCGGAGGACGGCAGGGGCGTGCGGCTGGTGCACGTCGACGCGTACCGGCTCGGGGGTCACCTGGACGAGTTGGACGATCTTGATCTGGACACGGATCTGGTCGACGCCGTGGTGGCCGTCGAATGGGGCGAGGGCGTCGCGGAACGCCTGAACGAAGATCATCTCCTCATTCGGCTCGAGCGCGGAATCGACGACGTTCGCACAGCTCAGCTGATCCCGCACGGCGAGTGGCGCTCACGTGCCCTGCCTGTGTGACGTTGTCTAACGCATCGGGTGATGTCCATTAAGGACAGAGCGTGACCGGCCGATGAGAATCGCATGATCAAGAAGACGCTTCTCGCGACTGCTGTCATCGGTGGCGCCATGCTGGCTGCCGCGGCCCCCGCTTCCGCCGGTGAGCACGACCACCACGGCGGCATCAGCGTGGCCGACAACCTCTGCGCCGCGCCGTGGCAGTGGAACGGCCCGTTCTCGCTGCTGCACGAGGGCCACGCCCCCGGCTACGCCGCGTGCAACGACAACCACGCCGCTGGTGGCTCGGACATCAGTGTCGCCAACAACGCCTGCCTGCTGCCGTGGCAGTGGAACGGCCCGCTCGAGATCTTCACGGTTGACCACTCGCCGTCCTACGTCGCCTGCAACGGCAACTCGGCTGGCTGATAGCCGGACTTCGCCGGGAATGGCCGAACGAGCCCTTCGGCCATTCCCGGCGTCTGTCTGTTCAGGACAGTTCGCGCTTGAGAACCTTGCCCATCTCGTTGCGCGGCAAGGACTCCAGATAACGCACCACCCGCGGCCTCTTGTGCGGCGACAACAGCTTCGCGACGTGATCGCTCAGGGCTGATGGTTCCGGCGCTTCGCCCGCTGGAACCACCCACGCCACGATCCGCTCGCCCAGGTCGTCGTCCGGCTCGCCCGTCACCGCCACCTCGGCCACCGACGGATGTTCGAGCAGGGCGTTCTCGATCTCGCCCGCGCCGATCTTGTAGCCACCGCTCTTGATCAGGTCCGTGGCCCTGCGCCCGACGATGCGGACGTACCCGTCGGGATCGCGCACCGCCATGTCGCCGGTCCTGAACCACCCGTCCCGAAACGCAGCCTCCGTGGCGTCCGGCCGGTTCAGGTACTCCAGGAACAGGTTCGGCCCGCGCACCTCGATCTCACCGATCGCACCGACGCCGACGTCGTCACCCCGCTCGTCGACCACCCGCACGTCGACGCCGTCCACCGGCAGCCCGACCGCGCCCGGCCGGCGATCGCCGTCGAACCGCACGCTGACGTTCATCAACGTCTCGCTCATCCCGTACCGCTCGACGATGCCCTGCCCGGTGGCCTTGGCGATCCGTTCGTGGTCGCTGGCGGGGAGCGCGGCCGAACCTGACACCAGCAGGCGGGCGGTGCGGAACTGGCTGGCGAGCGTGCTGTCGTTCTCCACCGCCTCGGCGATCCGGTGGTACATCGTCGGAACGCCGAACATCATCGTGCCGCCGGTCGCCAGCTCGTGGCCGATGGCCTCCGGCGAGAACTTCACGTGCCGCACCGATCCGCCGAGCCGCAGCGGGCCGAGGACGCCGATGCCCAGGCCGTGCACGTGGAACAGCGGCAGCCCGTGCACCAGCACGTCGTCGCTCGTCCACTGCCAGGCCTTGGCGAGCGCGTCGATGTTCGACGTGAGGGACCGGCGGGGCAGCACCACACCTTTGGGCGGGCCGGTCGTGCCCGAGGTGTAGATGACCAGCGCGGGTGTCTCGGGGCCGGGCTCGTCGAACGTCCCTGGCTCGCCGAACACGATCGGTTCGTCGCGCAGCACCAGGTCAGGCCGGCTGTCGCCGAGGATGTGCTCGAGTTCGCGCTCGCCGAGCTTGGGGTTGAGCGGCACGATCGCGACGCCCGCGAGCAGACCCGCGACCACCGCGACACAGGTTTCGAGCGTGGAAGTCGCCCAGACGGCAACACGGGTGCGGCCACGCAACCGTTCGGCCAGAGTGCCCGCGGCTTGGTGGAGTTCGGCGTAGGTCAGAGACGCGTCTCCGAAGCGGAGGGCTTCGCGGTCACTCGGTTCAGCGAACATGGGACCCAGCGTGGTACGCGCCGCTGGAGCCCGCATCGGAAGTGTGGGAACGCCCACGCTCACCTGGCCCGTCGCGCCAGGTGTGGTCGCGCGGAAGGTGCGGTTCGCCCCGCGTTACTCTGGACAACTGTGCTAGTGCTCGCCGTCGACACGGCCACCCCCGCAGTGACCGCCGGTGTGGTCGAACTCGTGCCCGACTCCCCGCCGCGCCTGCTCGCGAAGCGGGTGACGCTCAACGCCAAGGCGCACGGCGAGCTGCTCACCCCGCACATCAGCGACGCCCTCGAAGAGGCCGGCCACACGTTCGCCGACCTCGACGCCATCGTCGTGGGCGCGGGTCCCGGCCCGTTCACCGGCCTGCGGGTCGGCCTGGCCACCGCCGCCGCGCTCGGCCAGGCGCTCAACCGGCCGGTCTACCCGGTGGCCACCACCGACGCGATCGCCAAGGACGCGGCCAGCGGTCACCCGCTGCTCGTCGCGACCGACGCCCGGCGCAAAGAGGTCTACTGGGCCGCCTACGACGCCGCCGGCCGCCGCACGGACGGGCCGCACGTCGAACGTCCCCAGGACCTGGCCGAGAAGCTGCCGGCCATGGGCGTGCACCAGGCCACCGGCGAGGGCGCCGAGATCTACGCCGAGATCCTCGGCTTGGAGCTCCTCCAAGCCAAGTACCCGAGCCCGGAAGGCCTGGTCGCCGCCGCGGCCGCCGAGGTGCTCGCCAAGGCTCGTCCCGCCGCGCTCACCCCGCTCTACCTGCGCCGTCCGGACGCGGTCGAGCCCACCGGGCGCAAGCGGGTGACCAGGGCATGACCACCGGCACCGTCACGCTCGGACCTCTGCAGCACGCCGACGTGCCCAAGTGCCACGAGATCGAGCTCGCGCTGTTCCCCGGCGAGGACCCGTGGAGTGAGAACGCGTTCCACAGCGAACTCGACAACGGCAACTACTACATCGGCGCGTACGCGGACGGCGAGCTCATCGGCTACGCCGGGCTCGCCGCCAGTCCGCACGAGGCCAGCGTGCACACGATCGCGGTCATGAAGCACTGGCAGGGCAAGGGCATCGGCAAGACGCTCCTGCGGGACCTGCTGACCCGCGTCGACGAGATCAACGTGCCGGTCTACCTCGAGGTCCGCACGGACAACGAGCCGGCGATCGCCATGTACCTGGCGCACGGTTTCGAGCACCTCGGCCTGCGCCGCCGCTACTACCAGCCGTCGGGTGCCGACGCGTACACGATGGGAAGGCCTGCGCAAAGTGTCTGACCGCCTGATTCTCGGCATCGAGAGCTCGTGCGACGAGACGGGCTTCGGCATCGTCCGGCTCGGCTCCGACGGCTCGCTCGAACTGCTCGCCGACGAGGTCGCCTCCAGCGTCGAGGAACACGCCCGCTTCGGTGGCGTCGTGCCTGAGGTCGCCTCCCGCGCCCACCTCGAGGCGCTGGTCCCGACCCTGCGCCGCGCACTCGACACCGCGAAGGTCGAGCTCTCCCAGATCCACTCCATCGCCGTCACCGCTGGACCGGGTCTCGCCGGTGCACTGCTGGTCGGCGTGTCCGCCGCGAAGGCGTACGCGGCCGCGCTCGGCAAGCCGCTCTACGGCGTGAACCACCTGGCCGGCCACGTCGCCGCGGACACGTTGCAGCACGGCCCGTTGCCGCAGCGCTGCCTCGCGCTGCTGGTGTCCGGCGGCCACTCGCAGCTGCTGCTCGTCGAGGGCGGCCTGGCGAACTCGATCACCGAGATCGGGTCCACTGTGGACGACGCGGCCGGTGAGGCGTACGACAAGGTCGCGCGGCTGCTCGACCTGCCGTACCCCGGCGGCCCGCCCATCGACAAGCTCGCCAAGCAGGGCAACGGGTGCGCGATCGCGTTCCCGCGCGGCCTCACCGGTCCGCGCGACTCGAAGTACGACTTCTCGTTCTCCGGCTTGAAGACCTCGGTCGCCCGCTGGGTCGAGCGCGCCGAACGGGCCGGCGAGGAGATCCCGCTCGCCGACGTCGCCGCGTCGTTCCAGGAGGCCGTCGCGGACGTGCTGACCGCCAAGGCGATCCGGGCGGCGAAGGACCTGAACGTCGACACGCTGGTGATCTCCGGCGGCGTCGCGGCGAACTCGCGCCTGAGCGGTCTGGCCGCCGAACGCTGTGCCGAGGCAGGCATCGAACTGCGCGTGCCGAGGCCACGGCTGTGCACCGACAACGGCGCGATGATCGCGGCGCTCGGCGCCCACCTCGTCGCGGCGGGCGCCAAGCCGTCCCCGATGGACATCAGCACCGTCCCCGGTCTTCCGGTCGGGACCGTGCAGATCCTCTAGACCTTGTTCAGCCCGGGGTTCCGGTCCTCAATCACGAAAGACGCCTTCGTGGTCACCGGAGCTCCGGGCTTCGACACGTAGTCGAGCCCGCGGAAGTCCGCCCGCACCTCACGCGAGGTGAAGCGAGTCCGCACGTACCCGCGCCGGTTGTTGAAGTACTTCACGTGCGGGTTCTCCGCCAGCATCGCCGGAGTCTCCGCGCGGGTCTCCGAACCGTCGCCACCGGACGTGATCGACGTCGACACCAACTCGGTCGCAACGGTCTTCGAAGTCGGGTCGTTCCAGCGTTCCTTGACCTCGGCCGCCCACGCCGCGTGCACGTCGCCGGTGAGCACGACCGTGTTGCGGGTACGAGCAAACCCGGCGGCCACACGGTCGCGGTTCGCGGCGTAGCCGTCCCACGCGTCCATGTTGTTGGTCTCACCGGCACCGGGCGTGAAGTCGAGCTGCGAGAAGAACACCTGCTGCCCCAACACGTCCCAACGCGCGTGCGAGCGCCGCAGTCCGTCGAGCAGCCACTTCTCCTGCTCGGCACCAGTGATCGTGCGCGTCGGCGAAAGCCGTTCGGGACAGGCCTTCAAGCCGTCACCGCACGCCTGGTCGTCGCGGTACTGCCGGGTGTCGAGCATGTGGAAGTTCGCGAGCCCACCCCACTGCAGGCGCCGGTAGAGCTGCAGGTCGATGCCGCTGGGCTTGGACCGGATCGGCATGTTCTCGTAGTAGGCCTGGAACGCCGCCGCCCGACGCGCCAGGAAGTTCGGCTGGGGGATCTGCGGCTTCTCGTAGACCTCGTCCGCCCAGTTGTTGTCGATCTCGTGGTCGTCCCAGACCACCGCCCACGGCGCCACGGCGTGCGCTTCCTGCAGGTCGAGGTCGGTCTTGTACTGCGCGTGCCGCTGCCGGTAGTTCGCCAGCGTCTCGGTCTCCGGGCCCTCGTGGTCGCGCGGGTTGCCGCCCGGTGCCACGTACGCGCCCTTCGTGTACTCGTACTGGTAGTCGCCGAGGTGCAGCACCAGGTCCGGCTGGTCCTCCGCCATCCTGCGATACGCGGTGAAGTAGCCGTGTTCGAACTGCGAGCAGGACGCGAACGCCATCGTGAGCCCGCTGCCCACCGCCCACGGCGCCAACGCCGTCCGGGTGCGGCCGACGCGCGACAGATGACCTTCCGCGGAGAAGCGGTAGAAGTACTCGCGGCCAGGCAGAAGTCCGCGCGCGTCCACGTGCACGCTGTGGCCTTCCTCGGGCCGTGCGTACGCCCTACCGCGGCGGACGACGTGCCGGAACCGTTCGTCCAGGGCGATCTCCCACTTCACCTCGACAGCGCGGGACGGCATGCCGCCCATGCCGTCCTCCGCGAGCGGGGTGGGTGCCAGGCGGGTCCACAGGACCACGCTGTCGTAGGTCGGATCGCCGGAAGCGACCCCCAAAGTGAACGGGTCGGACAACCGATCCGACCCGGCGCCGACGGTGGTGAGCGCAAGTCCCCCGATGAGGAGTGCGCGTCGCGTCACTCGAGTCATGGTGAGACCCTCACGCACCAGGGTGGCTACCAGGTGAACGTTTCCCCTAGAGCCTGTGAAGCCCTGGGAGGCGGTCCTCCACAGCGAACGACGCCTTGGTGCGGACCGGCGAGCCCGGCTTCGTCACGTAGTCCAGCCCGCGGAAGTCCGTGCGCAGCTCATCGGGCGTGAACCTGGTCAACGTGTACCCGCGCCGGTTGTTGAAGTACTTCACGTGCGGGTTCTCTCGCAGCCACAGCGGTGTCTCGGCGTACTCCTCCGAGCCGTCGCCGCCGGCCGTGATCGACGTGGTGACCAGTTCGGTCGCGAGTGTCTTCGACGACGGGTCGTCCCACCGCTGTTTGACCTCCGCGCCCCACGCCGCGTGCACGTCACCGGTGAGCACGATCGCGTTCCGCACGTCCGCGAACCCCGCCACCACCCGGTTCCGGTCGGCCACGTAGCCGTCCCACGCGTCGAGCAGGAACTTGTCGACCTCGCCGGGGATGTAGTCGTACTGCGAGAAGAACACCTGCTGCCCGAGCACGTCCCAGCGCGCCTCGGAGCCGCGGAAGCCGTTGAACAGCCAGTCCTCCTGCGCGGCGCCCAGCATCGTGCGTTCCGGCTCCAGCCGTTCTGGACACAGCTGCAACCCGTCCCCGCAGGCCTGATCGGTCCGGTACTGGCGGGTGTCGAGCATGTGGAACGTCGCCAGCGAGCCCCACCCGATCCGCCGGTACAGCCTTGATGACCTGCGCAAAGGCATGTTCTCGTAGTACGCCTGGATGGCCGCTGCCCGGCGCGCGAGGAAGTTCGGCTGCGGCTTGTCCGGCAGCAGGCCCGCCCAGTTGTTGTCGATCTCGTGGTCGTCCCAGACCACCGCCCACGGCGCGGCGGCGTGCGCGGCCTGCAGGTCGGGGTCGGTCTTGTACTGCGCCTGCCGGCGGCGGTAGGCGGCGAGCGTCGTGGTGGTCGGGCCGTCGACGTGGCGGACGTTGCCCTGCGGCGCGACGTGGATGCCGCTCTCGTACTCGTAGGTGTAGTCGCCGAGGTGCAGGACCAGGTCGGGCTCGTCCTCCGCCAGCCTGCGGTACGCCGTGAAGTAGCCGTGCTCGTACTGGGCGCACGACGCGAAGGCCATCGTCAGCGGTACCTGCAGAGCGTTCGGCTGGGGCGTCGTGCGCGTGCGTCCGGTACGAGAGAGGTGGTTGAGGGCCTTGAAGCGGTAGAAGTATTCGCGGCCGGGCTCCAGTCCGGAGAGCTCCACGTGGACGCTGTGCGCCTCCTCTGGTCGAGCGAGGGTGGAGCCGTGCTGGACCATTCGGGTGAAGCGGTCGTCCGCGGCAACCTGCCAGAGCACCTCGATCGCACGTCCTGGCATGCCACCCAGACCGTCTTCCGCGAGTGGTTCAGGGGCGAGCCGGGTCCACAAGACCACTCCGTCGGGTGTCGGGTCGCCCGAGGCCACACCGAGTGTGAAAGGGTCGGTGAGTCTGGCCGAGGCGGAGACCGAGAACGCTGTGACTCCCGCCACGCCGACGAGCAGCAGCGTACGGCGGGTCAAGGTGGACATGCCTTGAATACGGCTCCCACATGGCAGACGGTTCGGGGCCCTCGTTGAAGCGTTGGCACTCTCGTGGGTAGAGTGCCAACTGCACGGCACCAGCACCGCCCCGACCCCCGCGACGGCGGGGTGGCAGGAGCCGTTAAAAACGATTCTGCCAACGACCCGTGGAGGTCATCCCGGTGAGCGTGAACATCAAGCCGCTCGAGGACAAGATCGTCGTCCAGGCTTCCGAAGCTGAGACGACCACTGCCTCCGGCCTCGTGATTCCGGACACCGCGAAGGAGAAGCCCCAGGAGGGCAAGGTCCTCGCGGTCGGCCCCGGCCGCATCGACGACAAGGGCAACCGCGTCCCGCTGGACGTTGCTGTCGGCGATGTCGTCATCTACTCGAAGTACGGCGGCACCGAGGTCAAGTACAACGGCGAGGAGTACTTGATCCTCTCCGCTCGCGACGTGCTGGCCGTCGTCAACTAGACGCTGGCTGACATGCCTGACGCCCCGGCGCCCCATCCCGGGGCTACCGGGGCGTTTCGCTACCCAGAGAGGCTTTGAGTAAATGCCCAAGCAGATCAGCTTCGACGAGGACGCTCGTCGGGCTCTCGAGCGCGGCGTGAACAAGCTCGCGGACACGGTCAAGGTCACCCTTGGCCCGCGCGGGCGCCACGTCGTCCTCGACAAGAAGTTCGGTGGCCCGACGGTCACCAACGACGGCGTGACCATCGCGCGTGAGATCGAGCTCGACGACCCGTTCGAGAACCTCGGCGCGCAGCTCGCCAAGTCGGTCGCCACCAAGACCAACGACGTCGCGGGTGACGGCACCACCACCGCCACCGTGCTGGCGCAGGCGCTGGTCAAGGAAGGCCTGCGCAACATCGCCGCGGGTGCGAACCCGACCGCGCTCGGCCGTGGCATCCAGGCCGCCTCCGACGCCGTCGTGGACGCGCTCAAGGCCAAGGCCACCCCGGTCAAGGGCCGCGAGAACATCGCGCAGGTCGGCACCGTCTCCTCGCGGGACGAGTCCATCGGCGCGCTGCTCGGCGAGGCCATCGAGCGCGTGGGCGAGGACGGTGTCATCACCGTCGAGGAGTCCTCGACGCTCGCCACCGAGCTCGTCATCACCGAGGGCGTGCAGTTCGACAAGGGCTACGTGTCGACGCACTTCTCGACCGACCTCGAGGCGCAGGAAGCCGTCTACGAAGACGTCCGCATCCTGCTGCACCGCGAGAAGATCTCGGCGCTGGCCGACGTCCTCCCGATCCTCGAGAAGGTCGCGGAGTCCGGCAAGCCGCTGCTGATCGTCGCCGAGGACGTCGAGGGCGAGGCCCTGTCCACCCTGGTGGTCAACGCCGTCCGCAAGACGCTCAAGGTCGTCGCCGTGAAGGCGCCGTTCTTCGGTGACCGCCGCAAGGCGTTCCTGGACGACCTCGCGGTCGTCACCGGCGGCGAGGTGATCTCCTCGGAGATCGGCCTGAAGCTGTCCGAGACCACGCTCGAGCAGCTGGGCTCCGCCCGCCGCGTCGTCGTGACCAAGGACGACACCACGATCGTCGACGGTGGCGGCACCAAGGCCGACATCGCCGGCCGCGCGGAGCAGCTGCGCCGCGAGATCGAGGCCACGGACTCCGACTGGGACCGCGAGAAGCTCCAGGAGCGCCTCGCGAAGCTCTCCGGCGGCATCGCCGTGATCAAGGTCGGCGCCGCCACCGAGACCGAGCTCAAGGAGCGCAAGCACCGCATCGAGGACGCGGTCGCCGCTACCAAGGCCGCGGTCGAGGAGGGCATCGTCCCCGGCGGTGGCTCCGCTCTCGTGCACGGTGCGAAGGTGCTCGACGGCGGCCTCGGCCTGTCCGGTGACGAGGCCACGGGTGTCGCGCTCGTCGCGAAGGCCCTGTCCGCGCCGCTGTTCTGGATCGCCACGAACGCCGGCCTCGAAGGCGCCGTCGTGGTGAACAAGGTCCGCGAGGGCGAGTGGGGCTTCGGCATCAACGCCGCCAAGCTGGAGTTCGGTGACCTGCTCGAGCAGGGCATCATCGACCCGGTCAAGGTCACGCGTTCCGCCGTGGCGAACGCCGCGTCCATCGCGCGCATGGTGCTCACGACCGAGAGCGCCATCGTCGAGAAGAAGGCGGACGAGCCCGCTTCGGCCGGGCACGGCCACGGCCACGGGCACGGCCACTGAGTTTTTGACTCAAAAGAAAAGGGCGGCGCCTTGATGGTGCCGCCCTTTTGCTTTCAAATGAATCGCGAGTTCGTGTCGGGGGGGGGGGGGCCCCCCCGGGCGCCGGACGCCGCGGGGGGGGTGGGCGCTACGGGG
>NZ_JBSGXZ010000007.1:53001-246699 GCF_053610285.1 Lentzea sp. NPDC054927 | reverse complement strand
AAATGAATCGCGAGTTCGTGTCGGTCGTCCGGCCACCGCTTCGGCCCGAATCGCCTTCGGCGGTTGACCCGAAGAGGTGACCGGACGACCGACTTGAAGACGAACTCGCCGCCGTCTGCGAAGCAGCGGCCATCGAACACTGTCTAGACAATTGCCAATTGGCGTTTGCGCGACTTGATGATGTGGTCGCGCTCAGATTCCGATAGCCCGCCCCAAATTCCGTACGGTTCCTGCACGGCGAGCGCATGCCTGCGGCACATCTCCAGCACCGGGCAGGCGAGGCAGACTGCCTTGGCTCGAGCTTCCCGACGAGATCTCGCCGGACCCCGTTCACCGTCGGGGTGGAAGAAGAACGCGCTGTCCATGCCCCGGCACGAACCGCGCATCTGCCAGTCCCACAGGTCTGCGTTGGGACCGGGGAGCCTTCGGGTGTCCGCCATCGAGACCGCCTCCGTGATGACTGCTCCATTCGGCTTAATGATGATCCACCGTAGAACCGCTTCAAAACTTGTTCAAGAGGCTGAAGACCCTTATCAACTGATGGGTGACGGCACGCGTGTTCGATCACTCACCGCCCGGAGTTGCCGCCCGGATGAGGTGAACGGAACATGGCTCTCGTGATGACACCGCCGGAGATCGGATCGCCCGGTAGTCACACGGGTGAGCCCCTCCTCTCGGTGGCCGCGGTGGCGAGGCGACTCGGCGTGGCTCCCGCCACCCTGCGCACCTGGGATCGCCGCTACGGCCTGGGGCCTAGCGGTCACATGACCGGTCGCCACCGCAAATACGGGCCCCTTGACGTGGCCCGTCTGGAATTGATGCAGCGCGCTCTTCTTCGTGGCGCCTCATCGGCGGAGGCCGCCCGTTTCGCGCTCGACTCGAAATCGTCGATGACGCACGGCGAGGTCCCTGCCGCCCCATCGGGTGGTCGTGGTCTCAAATTGCCGGGAGCGTCTCGATTGGCGCGCGGACTCGGCCGGGCGGCGGTCGCGATGGACTCGATCGCCGTGCAGGGAATGCTCGCGGATTCGCTGGCGTCCGACGGGGTGATCGCCACCTGGAACGAGGTCGTGCGCCCGGTGCTGACGGCCGTGGCCGCGCGCTGGCAGCTGTCCGGCACCGGGGTGGAGGTGGAGCACCTGCTCAACGAGTGCGTGCTCGCCGCGTTCGTGCGTGCGACACCGCTCGTCACGCATGGGCGCAACCATCGGCCCGTGTTGCTGGCGTGCATGCCGGAGGAGAGGCACAACCTTCCGCTCTATCCGTTGGCCGCCGAGCTGGCGCATCGCGGCGTGGTCGTCCGGCAGCTCGGTGCGGCGTTGCCCCTGGACGCCCTTGCTGCGGCTGTACGGCGTACTGCGCCCGCCGCGGTGGTGCTGTGGGCGCAGCTGCCCCGGTACGCCGATCCGGGGGTGATCTCCGCATTGCCGCGCACTCGCCAGCAGGTGCGGCTGTTCGTGGGCGGGCCCGGATGGCGGCGGGGCGTGGTGACGGCGCCGGCCGAGCGGGTCGAGGACCTCGCGGACGCCGTGGCCGCCGTCGAGGCCGCGGTCACCTGACAGACTTCCCCGGTGGAAGAGGAGCTGCGCCGCGCCGCCTTCGGTGACTCACCTGATCGCGACGTCTGGGGCGCGCTGGCGTCCTCCAACTCACGGGTGCGCTGGCTCGCCGCTGTCGTCCTGGGTGGTCAGGGCCACTACGCCGCCGCGGCCACCGTGCTGGATGCGCTGCGTCACGACCCCGACCCGGTGATCGCCTCCCTGTCCCTCTCCACTCGCGCGTCGCACCACCGCCAGTTGGGTGGGCACGTGGCGGCGCGGGCGCTGGACGGCCTGGCGCTCGCGCGTGTGCGGACCACGGCCGGTGGCGACCCGGACGGGATCGACGCTCGGGGCGCCCGGACGGACGCTCTGCTGGGGCTCGCCGCCGATTCGCTGGGTGCACAACGCCTGAACGAGGCCCGCAGGTTGCTCGCACGAGTTGAGACGGACTCGTGGAGGAGTGAAGTGCGCCGGGGATGGGTAACCGCAGAGATTGAGCTCGCGTCCGGCCAAGCGCACGCCGCGGTGGCCCCGGCGGAGCATGCGTACGGCGTAGCGACGAGCAGAAAGGCACTGCGCCACGAACTCAAGTCGGCACTCGTTCTGGGTACCTCGTTGGTCGTGTGGGGGACACCCGACGGCCTGAACCGAGGGGTTGAACTAGTCGAGTGTGAGCTAAATCACAGTGCCAGGAAGAAGCTTCATCCGTTGATCTGGCCGAGCGCTCTCGTCCTGGCGGGCCATGCCCCCACGGTGGGCGCAGTCGCCATCGACCGGGCGACGGAGGCTCTGAGCTGCGTGTTACGGAGCGCTGATCCCGTCAGCCGTCAGGTCGCCCTTGATTCCCCGTGGGTGCCGAGTGGGCTGCTCCGTTCCGGGGAACCCCCGAACGCAGACCCTCAGACGAACTTCTTGACGGATTAAGCACCGGATCGTGTCAAGGTTGGGCCACCAGCGTCCGATAGGGGAGATGGAACGTCACTCGGCTGCAGGAAAGGAGTCCCCGTGACCACGGTCCTTATTTGCGACGACCGGCGCAGTGTGCGGGAGGGTCTCACCCGCGTGATGTCGGCTGTCCCCGGGGTTAGCCGCATCGACTGCGTAGCGCACGGTGACGAGTTGTTGGCTCGCTTTTCAAGGCAGCCGGTCGACGTCGTCCTGGTGGGAACCCAGCGCGCCGTCCCGACCGGGGTTGAAGCTACCCGTCGGCTCGTCTCCGCCAACCCGCAGGCAAACGTCATCGTCTTCGGCGCACCCGACGACGCCGGGAGCATCGCCGCGGCGATCGCCGGCGGTGCCCGTGGCTACCTGAGGTGGGACGCGTCGCGTCCCGAGCTTGTGGCAGCCCTCGCGCACACGCTCGCCAGCACCTCGGTGCCGGCGCCTCGTCAGCCCTCCGACCCCGGCGTGCAGCTCACGGAGCGCGAGCTCCAGGTGCTGCGAGGCATGAGCCAGGGCAAGAGCAACGGCCAGATCGGCCGCGAGCTCTACCTGTCGGAGGACACGGTGAAGACGCACGCTCGTCGTCTCTTCCGCAAGCTCGGTGTTCGTGACCGCGCTCAGGCGGTCGCGCACGGCTTCCGGCGAGGCCTGGTTCAGTAGTAGTTCTCGCCGCACCGGCCCCTCGTCCTCATATGCCCCATGTGAGGACGAGGGGCCGGTGGCGTGAGGCGGCTCACCCGCTCTGCACGGGGTGGTTCTGCGAGGCACACAATTAGCCCAGCCCGGTGACGATGTCGCCGGGCTTGAGCCGTTCGGCGTGTCGGCTGGTCACACGGGGTGTCCATAGCCCCCTGATGAACAGAAGGCCTGGAGACCGGTACGGTGAGAGCTGCTGTTTCGGGTCGCCGTGAGTGACTCGTGTTGTTCTGTGTCGGTACGCCAACAAGTAACACCAGGGCTGTTGTCTGCGATGACCAACTTGGGGGACGGACTGGACGCCGAAGTGGGCGCGGCCGTCGACGGCGACCGTGCCGCGATCGAACGCCTGCTGGCCTCCATTCGTCCTCTTGTGGTGCGGTACTGCCGCGCCAGAGTTGGACGGCAGGAACGAAGCTTCGCTTCGGCGGACGATGTGGCCCAGGAGGTGTGTCTCGCGGTGCTCACGGCATTGCCCAGCTACCGCGACCAGGGTCGGCCCTTCCTCGCGTTCGTTTACGGGATCGCGGCGCACAAGGTTGCCGATGCACATCGGTCTGCCGCCAGGAACCGGTCCGAACCCGTTCCCGAAGTTCCCGACGCGCCGGAGACCGAAGCTGGTCCCGAGCAACGAGCGATGCAGGGCGAACTCTCCGACCGGATGGCTGTACTACTGCGTGTCCTGCCGGAGAAGCAGCGGGAGATCCTGCTGTTGAGGGTGGTGGTCGGGCTCTCCGCCGAGGAAACTGCCGAGGCGGTCGGTTCGACGCCGGGTGCGGTCCGGGTGGCGCAACACCGTGCGCTGGCTCGGCTCCGCAAGTCGCTGGCAGCGGAGGAGGTGGTCTGAGTGGCCGACGAACACGGAAAGGACGACGAGCAAGTGCGCGGACAGGACGATAGAGCCCCGCACGAACCCGTCGCAGACGATCTTTCGGCTGTACAGGCCGATGACAGGCTGCTGGACGCATTGGGGTCCGCGACTCCAGGTGCGGCCGGCTCCCTGGTCGACGACGAGCTGAACGCGTTGCTGCTCGCATGGCGCAACGAGGTGGAGACCGAGCCCTTCGGCGAACTGGTCGACACCGACACCGCCATCGCCACGATCCAGGCTGCCCGCCCGCAGCCGGTCAGCAGGCACCGCTTCCTGATCCCCCTGGCAAGCGCCGCGGCGGTACTGGCCATCGCCTTCACCGGCATGAGCCTGGTCGCCCGGGACGCCCAGCCGGGCGACGCGCTGTGGGGCCTGACGCGAGTGCTCTACTCCGAGCACGCCAAGTCGATCGAGGCGGCCGCCATCGTGCGCAACGACCTCGACTCCGCGCGTCTCGCCCTGCGCGAGGGCAAGGTGACCGAGGCCCGCGAGAAGCTCGACAAGATCGGCGCCAGCCTCGAGTCCGTCTCGACGGCCGACGGCAAGGCCCAGCTCGAGGAGAAGCACAAGGAGCTCGAAAAGGAGCTCGACACCAACACCTCGGCCACGCCTCCGACGACGACCCCGCCGGTGACGCAGCCGAGCGAGTCGACCAAGCCCTCGACGCCGTCCTCGACGCCGTCGACCGAGCCGTCGACCACCCAGCCCTCGGTGACGCCGTCGTCGGAGACCCCTCCGCCGCCGAACCCGACGTCGAACGCCGAGCCGCCCCCACCGCCTCCCGCCGATCCCAACACTCCGGCGTCTGGTTCCCCAGGCGTCAACGGTGAGGCCACCGGGGAGACCGGTTCCAACTGAGACGCAGTGTGAACGGCCCCTGATCCTTCGAGGTCAGGGGCCGTTCACATGCTCAGGCGTTCACACGTCGGGTGGAATGTGACCGGTGTGGTCCGTGAGACCCACTTGGCGGTGGCTGACGCCGTGGACGGTTCGTTCGCCCAGCCGCCCGCCGCGCGTCCTCCCCGGCAGGTGCGCCGAATCACTTCGAGACCTCGGCCACCGGTTCGTGTCGCGATCGGGCGGTCAGCGGGCCGATTCGGTCGCCGTCACGCCGTCCGCGTACCCCCGGCAGTACTCCCAGCTGACGTACGAGCCGGGGTCCGGGTCGAAGGCAGGCTCGTGCGGCCTCATCCGGCCGTCGGCGAGGAGCTGTTCGAGTGAGGCTCGCAACAGTGCCCAGTCGTGGTAGTGCGGTTCCTGGCACTCGCCGCAGTCCACGACGATGCCGCGCACCCCGCGGTGTTCGAGCAGCGCTTGGTAGACGGCGAGGTCGCTCAGGTCGCTGACCAGCTCCGCTCGTTCGTCTTCGTCCATCGGGGGATGGTCGTGGTCCGGCTCACCCAGAGTGAGTGAGGGGTCCTCGGGGTCCCCCTCGAAGGGGTCTGGAGGCAACGCGTCGTGCGGCACGACCCCGCACGGTACCCGCCGTACCCCCGAGGCCGTCCAGATACCATGGGCAGCACCGCCTCCGCCTGCGGAAACTGGACCCGCAGGACTCCAAACAGGGCAAGCGGAGCGCAGACCCGCACGACGGAAGGCAAGTCACCCGCTATGACCAGCGAGCTCAACGCTGACGGAGTCCCGAGCAAGTTCGCCATGCTGGGACTGACCTTCGACGACGTGCTCCTGCTGCCTGCCGAGTCCGACGTCGTTCCCAGTGGCGTCGACACGAGCACCAGGATCTCGCGCAACATCACCCTCAGGATTCCGCTGGCCAGCGCCGCGATGGACACGGTCACCGAGGGCCGGATGGCGATCTCGATGGCGCGTCAGGGCGGCATCGGCGTGCTGCACCGCAACCTGAGCATCGAGGACCAGGCCCGTCAGGCCGAGACGGTGAAGCGTTCGGAGGCCGGCATGGTCACCGACCCGGTCACCTGCTCGCCGGACGCCACGCTGGCCGAGGTGGACGCGCTGTGCGCCCGCTACCGCATCTCCGGTGTGCCGGTGACCGACGCGAACAACAAGCTGGTGGGCATCATCACGAACCGCGACATGCGGTTCGAGCTCGACCACAGCAAGCGTGTGAGCGAGGTCATGACCAACGGCCCGCTGGTCACCGCGCAGGTCGGGGTGTCGGCGGAGGCCGCGCTGGGGCTGCTGCGCCGGCACAAGGTCGAGAAGCTGCCGATCGTCGACGGTGACGGCAAGCTCAAGGGCCTGATCACGGTCAAGGACTTCGTGAAGACCGAGCAGTACCCGATGGCCACCAAGGATCCGGACGGCCGCCTGCTCTGCGCCGCCGCCGTGGGCGTGGGCGAGGACTCGTTCGTGCGCGCGATGACGCTGGCGGAAGCGGGTGTCGACGTGCTGATGGTCGACACGGCGCACGGCCACTCGCGCGGCGTGCTGGAGATGGTCGCCCGCATCAAGAAGGAGCTCGGCGACTCGGCGGACGTCGTCGGCGGCAACGTCGCGACGCGTGCCGGTGCCCAGGCGCTGGTGGACGCGGGCGCGGACGGCGTGAAGGTCGGCGTCGGCCCCGGCTCGATCTGCACCACGCGCGTCGTCGCCGGTGTCGGTGTGCCGCAGATCTCCGCGATCTACGAGGCCTCCCTCGCCTGCCGCCCGGCCGGCGTGCCGGTGATCGGTGACGGTGGCATCCAGTACTCCGGCGACATCGCCAAGGCCATCGCGGCCGGCGCGTCCGCCGTGATGCTCGGCTCGCTGCTCGCGGGCACCCAGGAGGCGCCCGGCGACCTGATCCTGGTCAACGGCAAGCAGTTCAAGACCTACCGCGGCATGGGCTCGCTGGCCGCGATGCAGTCGCGTGGCGAGAACAAGTCGTTCTCGAAGGACCGCTACTTCCAGGACGACGTGCTCAACGAGGACAAGCTGGTCCCCGAGGGCATCGAGGGCCGCACGCCGTTCCGCGGCCCGTTGTCGCAGGTCGTGCACCAGCTCAACGGCGGCCTCCGTGCGGCCATGGGCTACACGGGTTCGCACACGATCGCCGAGCTGCAGAACCAGCAGCTCGTGCGGATCACCGCGGCGGGCCTGAAGGAGAGCCACCCGCACGACATCACGATGACCGTCGAGGCCCCGAACTACACCACCCGTTAGGGTTTCGCGGGCCGTTTCGTCGGCCCGTCGTTCAAGAGCTCTGGAGAGGAACCACAGGTGCGCGATCTGGTCGAGATCGGCATGGGCCGGACCGCGAGGCGGGCCTACGAGCTGGACGACATCGAGATCATCCCGTCGCGTCGCACGAGGTCGTCCAAGGACGTCTCCACGACGTGGCAGATCGATGCCTACCGCTTCGACATCCCGCTGATCACCCACCCGACCGACGCGATCGTGTCGCCGGGCACGGCGGTCGCGGTAGGCGAGCTGGGCGGTCTCGGCGTGCTCAACGCCGAGGGTCTCTGGGCACGGCACGGCGACGTGGACGAGGCGCTGTTCCGCCTGGTCCAGGCGACCGAGGACAACGACGACCCGGCGGCGGCCGTGAAGGTGCTGCAGGAGCTGCACGCCGCGCCGCTGCGGATGGACCTGATCGCCGAGGCGGTCAAGCAGATCCGCGAGTCGGGCGTCACCGTGGCGGTCCGCGTCAGCCCGCAGCGCGCTGCCGAGCTGACCCCGGACCTGCTGGCCGCGGGCGTCGAGATCCTGGTCGTGCAGGGCACGATCATCTCGGCCGAGCACGTGTCGCGTGACGGCGAGCCGCTGAACCTCAAGTCGTTCATCGCGGACCTCGACATCCCGGTGATCGCCGGCGGTGTGGGCGACTACCGCACCGCCATGCACCTGATGCGCACCGGCGCGGCGGGCGTGATCGTCGGCTACGGCTACACGCCCGGCGTCACCACCACCGACAACGTGCTGGGCATCGGCGTGCCGATGGCCACCGCGATCGCCGACGCCGCGGCCGCGCGCCGCGACTACCTCGACGAGACCGGCGGCCGCTATGTGCACGTCATCGCCGACGGCGGTGTCACGACCTCCGGCGACGTGGCGAAGTCCATCGCCTGCGGTGCCGACGCCGTGATGCTGGGCGAGCCCCTCGCCGCCGCGACCGAGGCACCGGGCCAGGGCCTGTACTGGACGGCAGCGTCCGCGCACCCGTCGGTTCCGCGCAGCCTGGTCGCCGACGCCGTGGACCAGGAGCTCGACCTGCGCCAGCTGCTGTTCGGCCCGTCCGCCGACCCGCGCGGCGTGACGAACCTGTTCGGCGCCCTGAAGAGGGCCATGGCCAAGACCGGTTACTCCGACCTCAAGGAGTTCCAGAAGGTCGGCCTGACCATCCGCGGCTGAACCTGATCAACCAAAAGGGCGCGTTCCGGTTGGGACGCGCCCTTCTGCTTTGCTGGCACAGTGCCGCTCGTCGAGATCACTTACGCACCCCACGTCCGTCACACAGTGCTGAAGGAACTCGCCGCGATGCTCCCGCACGCCGTGTCGGTGGCCGTCGAATGCCCGGAGGAGCCCTACGACGGCGACCTCCGGCCCGGCGACGTGGAACTGCGCTTCCGCCCGCGCGGCCCGTTCGACGTGAGCGGCATGGACATCGTTGTCGAGGTCCGCTCCAAGTGGTTCGAGAGCCGCGCCGCCAACCGCCAGCACCGCGTCGACACCCTCTGCAAAGCTATCGCCGACTCCACCAACCTCGCTGAAGTGGGCGTATACCTGAGCCTGCCGATCGCTGCCTGGGCGCAGAGCTGATCTTGCAACCGAACGACTACCCCGCGCGTCCTCTTGAGCGTGGAATTGGATGCCTTGTTCGGTGGCGGCGACAGCAGTGTGGACACGGTCGACGAACCGGAGATCGACGAAGTACCCGATGACCTGGCGGAAGAGCCTGCGGACGAGCACGCGGACGGCATCGGGTGGAAGGTCCTGGCCCTGTTCATCTGCGGTGGTCTGGTGATCACAGCGCTGGTCGTGGCCTTCATGGTGTGGGTGATCGAGGGTCTGGTCCTCTGAGGCGACGGGTGCGCCTGCCCGCGCACCCTCGCTCTTCTGTCTAGATTTCTGCGCATGGACGCACTCAACGAGGTTCGCGAGTTGACCGTCGCGGAAGCCGCGAAACGCGGGGTCGCCGGCCTGGTGTCCGACGCCGAGCGCGGTCGTCCGGTGGTCATCACCCGTCGCGGCCGCCCTGTCGCTGCCGTCGTTGCGATGAGCTGCCTGGCGGAGATCGACGAAGCGACGGCCGATCTGAGGGATCTGGCGCTCGTGCTCGCGCGGTCGGCCGCAGACTCGGGCCGACGCACCTCCTTCGAGGACGTGCTGGCAGCGGTGGAGAACGGCGATGGAGCTGCAGGCCTGCCCAGAGGCCTCCGAGGAGATCTGGATTCTGCCCGCCAACCCGGACGCGTGGAATCCACTCAGCGATGAGTTGACTGGGTTCCACGAGCTGGCGGCGGGCGTCGTCACCGTGGCGGACGACGAATTCATGCTGACCAGATTGGAAGATTCAGGTCCCGTGGCGCGAAACGTAGTCGCCGACGGAGCTCCGGTGTGTGAGTCGGTACCGGACTGGCCAGCGCGGCGACCTGTGCGCACCGCTGGCGTTCCGCTGGATCAGAAGAACCGCTGGACGTCCTTCATCAGTTCTCCTCCGCCCTCTGAACCGATCGGGGACTAGGCGTTACCGGAAGTAACGCCTACTCTCCGATCCATGGGTGAACTCGCCGGTAACTTCGATGTCGTCATCGTCGGCTCCGGGTTCGGTGGCAGCGTGGCCGCGCTCCGCCTGACCGAGAAGGGATACCGCGTCGCGGTGCTGGAGGCGGGGCGCAGGTTCGCCGACGACGAGTTCGCCAAGACCAGCTGGGACCTGCGCAAGTATCTGTGGGCGCCGCAGCTCAAGTGCTTCGGCATCCAGCGCATCCACACGTTGCGCAACGTCATGGTGCTGGCTGGTGCGGGCGTTGGTGGCGGCTCTCTTGTGTACGCGAACACGCTGTATCGGCCGCTCAAGCCGTTCTACGAAGACCGGCAGTGGGCGCACATCACCGACTGGCAGGACGAGCTCGAGCCGTTCTACGACCAGGCGAGCCGGATGCTGGGTGTGGTCACGAACCCCACCACGACGCCGAGCGATGTCGTCATGCAGAAGGTCGCGAAGGACATGGGCGTCGAGGACAGCTATCACGCCACGCCCGTCGGCGTTTTCTTCGGTGAGCCGGGCAAGAAGGCCGACGACCCCTACTTCGGTGGTGCCGGGCCGGAACGCACCGGGTGCACCGAGTGCGGCAGTTGCATGTCCGGGTGCCGGGTCGGGGCCAAGAACACGCTGGTCAAGAACTACCTCTACCTCGCGGAGAAGCTGGGTGCCAAGGTCTTCCCGCTGACGACGGTCACCAAGCTCAACGACAACAACGGCAGCTGGTCCATCGAGACCAGGATGACCGGGGGCAAGGCCACCAGGACCTTCACCGCGGACCAGGTGGTGGTGGCCGCCGGCACGTGGGGCACCCAGCAGCTGCTGCACAAGGCGAAGGCGACGACGCTGCCGAAGATCTCACGAAAGCTCGGCGAACTGACGCGCACCAACTCCGAGTCGATCATCGGGGCCGCGCGGTACACGGTCGACCCCGACAACGACTTCACGCAGGGTGTGGCGATCACCAGTTCCATCCACCCGGACGAGATCACGCACATCGAGCCGGTCCGGTACGGCAAGGGCAGCAACGCCATGGGCATGCTGCAGACCCTGGCCACGGACGGCGCGGCGAGCACGCCGCGGTGGTTGCAGTTCATCAAGCAGGCGATCCGGCACCCGCTGCGGCTGTTGCGGCTGCTCAGCGTGCACCGGTGGAGCGAGCGGACGGTGATCCTGCTGGTGATGCAGAGCCTGGACAACTCCATCACCACGTACCTCAAGCGCGGCAAGCTCACCAGCAAGCAGGGGCACGGCGAGCCGAACCCGGCGTTCATCCCGGCCGGTCACGAGGCGAACCTGTTGGCCGCCAAGCACATCGACGGCATGGCCGGCGGTACCTGGGGCGAGCTGTTCAACATCCCGCTGACCGCGCACTTCATCGGCGGTTGTGCGATCGCGGCGACCGAGAACGATGGCGTGATCGACCCCTACCACCGCGTTTTCAACTACCCCGGACTGTCCGTTGTGGACGGTGCGGCGATCAGCGCGAACCTCGGCGTGAACCCGAGCCTCACGATCACCGCGCAGGCCGAACGGGCGTTCTCGCTGTGGCCGAACAAGGGCGAGCAGGACCAAAGGCCGGAGCAGGGTCAGCCGTACAAGAGGATCAACCCGACGAAGCCGAAGAACCCGGCGGTGCCCGACCAAGCTCCAGCCGCATTGCGGTTGCCGATCGTGAAGGCGTCCTGACACGGTGTAGGCATGGCCAAAAAGCCTTTTGCCTCCAGCGCCGACCTCGGGCCCAAGGACGAGGTCTTCGTCGAGCTCGCCGAGGGCGTCTACACCCTGACCGCCGAAGGCGACCCCAACGTCGCGGCCATCGAGGCCGAGGACTTCCTGATCTGCTTCGAAGCGCGCGCCACACCCGCGGCGGCGCGTCGATGGCTCGCGGAGCTGCGCAAACACACCAAGAAGCCCGTCCGGTACCTCGTGCTCAGCCACTACCACGCCGTGCGGACGCTCGGCGCCAGCGCGTTCGACGCCCAGGAGATCGTCGCGCACGAGATGACGCGCGTGCTGATCGCCGAACGCGGGCAGCAGGACTGGGAGAGCGAGTACGGCCGCATGCCGCGGCTCTTCGAGCAACCCGAGGAGATCCCGGGGCTGACCTGGCCGACGCTCACGTTCTCCGACCGCATGACGATCCCGCTCGGCGACGAACGCGGCGACCTCGTCCTCCAGCACCTCGGGCGCGGGCACACGGCCGGCGACATCGTGGCGTGGCTGCCGCAGCAGCGCATCCTCTTCGCCGGTGACCTGGTCGAGTCGCAGGCCGCGCTCTACACCGGTGACGCGTTCCACGACGAGTGGGCGACGTCCACTTTGGACGAAGTCGAGGACCTGGGTGCCGAGGTTCTCGTCGGCGGGCGCGGCAAAGTCGCCCGCGACCGGTACGAGGTCGAGGCGGCCATCAACCAGAGCAGGCACTTCCTCAACGAACTGCGCCGCACCGTCGGTGGCGTGCACGGTGAGGGCGGCACGCTCAAGCAGGCCTTCGAGCTGGCGCACAAGACCCTCGAGGGCCGCTACGGGCGTTGGCCGATCTTCGAGCACTGCCTGCCGTTCGACGTGAAGCGCTACTGGGACGAGTGTGACGGCAAGGACTGGCCGGAGATCTGGACCGCCGAACGCGACCGCGCCGTCTGGGACGCCCTGCAATGAGCCCGGTGCTCGTCGTCGGTGCGGGACCGGTCGGGCTCGCCGCCGCGCTGTTCCTCGCGAGAGCCGGCGTGCCGAGCATCGTCCTGGAAGCCCAGGAACAGCGTGCGACGGCGGGCAGCCGCTCGATCTGCGTCCAGCGGGACGTGCTGGAGATCCTGGAACGCGTCGGCGTCGGGCAGGCCGTCGCCGACGCCGGCGTCACCTGGTACACCGGCCGCACCTATCACCGCGACCGCGAGGTGCTGACCCTGACCTTCCTCGAGGCCAAGGGTTTCCCGCCGTTCGTGAACACCCCGCAGACCGTCGTGGAACAGCTGCTGGAACAACGCGTCCGCGCCGAGCCGTTGATCGAACTCCGCTACGGCCACGCGCTCACCACGCTGACCCAGGACGACGAAGGAGTGTCCACAAAGGATGGAATTCGGGCCACCCACTGCATCGCCGCTGACGGCGTGCACTCGACGGTCAGGCAGCTCCTGGACATCCCGTTCGAGGGCTTCTCGTTCGACGACAGGTTCATCATCGCCGACGTCCGCGTCGACCTGGACTTCGAGACGCCTGAACGCCGCTTCTACTTCGATCCGCCGTGGAACCCTGGCCGTCAGGTTCTCCTGCACCCGCAACCGAAGGGTGTCTGGCGAATCGACTGGCAGGTCGCCGAAGACGTCCAGCTCACCGACGACCACATCCGCGCGATCGTCGGCGACAAGCCCTACGAGGTCGTCTGGCAGTCCACCTACCGCTTCCACCAGCGCCGCGCGAAAACCCTGCGCCAAGGCCGGATTCTGCTGGCCGGCGACGCGGCACACGTCATGAGCCCGTTCGGCGCCCGCGGCCTGAACTCCGGCATCTGCGACGCCGACAACGCGGCCTGGAAGATCGCCGCGGACCGCAAAGGCGAGGCAGGCCCGCATCTGCTGGCCTCCTACGACGTCGAACGCGGTGCCGCAGCCGACGAGAACCTCCGCATCACCGGCGACACCATGCGTTTCCTCGTGCCCGGTAACGAAGAAGAGCGCAACGCACGGCAGAAAGCACTCGAATCCGGCGTGGGCATCGACTCGGGCAAGCTCTTCACGCCGTTCGCCTACACCGACTCGCCACTGACCACCGACGGCGGCGAGCTGATCGCGGGATCACGCGCCGCCGGACCGGGGTTCACGGTCGCGGACGGGCGCGTGATCAGACCGGACGGCCATGTCGCCGGCGACGACGATCCCGCTGTGAGACGCCGGGCGCTCGGTTACAGCTGAATCCCCGTCAGCACGGTCACGCGTTCCTCGGTGAAGTCCTCCATCGCCGACCGGACACCCTCACGCCCGGTGCCCGACCCCTTCACGCCGCCGTAAGGCATCTGGTCCGCGCGGTACGACGGCACGTCACCGATGATCACGCCGCCGACCTCGAGCTCGGCGGCTGCCTCGAACGCCACCTGCACGTCCCGCGTGAACACCCCGGCCTGCAGTCCGTACTTGGTGTCGTTGGCCTGCGCGAACGCGTCCTGCACGCCGTCCGCGACGGACACCACGAGCACCGGCCCGAAGATCTCCTCGGTCCACAGCTTGGCGTCGGACGGCACGTCGGCCACGACGGTCGGCTCGACCGTCGTCCCGGTCCGCTTGCCGCCGAGCAGCACCCGCGCGCCCGCGTCGGCGGCCATCTGGACCCACTCCTCGACGCGCCGGGCGTTGTCCTCGTCGATCAACGGCCCGACCTCGACCTCGGGGTCGTGCGGGTCGCCGGTCTTCAACGCACCGACGGCGTCGACCAGCTTCGGCACGAACTCGTCGGCGACCGAGCGGTCCACGATCACCCGCTGCACCGCGATGCACGACTGCCCGGCCTGGTAGTTGCCGAACGTCGCGATGCGCTGCGCCGCGTGGTCGAGGTCCGTCCAATCGGGACAGATGATCGCGGCCGCGTTGGAACCCAGCTCCATCACGACGTGCTTGCGCGGCGCGGCTTCCATCAGCGACCAGCCGACCTTCGTCGAGCCGGTGAACGAGATGACCGGCAGCCGCTCGTCGCGAACCAGCGCGTCCATGTCCTTGCCGCGCACGGGAAGGATCGAGAACACGCCCTCCGGCAGGTCGGTCTCGGCCAGGACCTCGCCCAGCAGCAACGCGGAAAGCGGCGTGGCGGAAGCGGGCTTCACGATCACCGGCGCACCCACCGCGAGCGCCGGGGCGACCTTGTGCGCCACCAGGTTCAGCGGGAAGTTGAACGGCGCCACGGCCAGCACCGGGCCGCGCGGGACGTGCCGGACGATCGCCATCCGCCCCACGCCACCGGCCTCGGTGTCGAGCCGCTGCAGGCCACCGGTGAACCGGCGGGCCTCCTCGGCGGCGAACCGGAAGGTGTTGACCGCGCGGGAAACCTCGATCTCTGCCCACTTGAGCGGTTTGCCGTTTTCAGCGGTGATCGTCTCGGCGATCTCCTCCGCGCGTTCGGCCAGCGTCCGCGACACCTGCAGCAACGCCTCGGCACGCACGTGCGCGGGTGTTCGCCGGAACTCCTTGGCCACCGACGCGGCCGCGGCCACCGCACGTTCCACCTGATCTCTGCCCGGCACGGCGACCGAGGCGACCTCGGTGCCGTCGAACGGGTGGAGGACCTCTAACGCCTGCTCGCCCTGCTCGGGGCGGCCGGCGACCCAGCACGGCCTGGGTAGCGGTGTGAACGCGTCCATAGGATCACGTTAAGCCCTATTGGCCTGCACGTACTCGATGAGTCCCAGGTAGTAGTCGTCGTGATGCTCCGCGCGTTGGCGCACGAACGCCGGATGCTCGCGAATCGTGCGGATCATGTCCTCCAGCCGGATCAACACGTGCTCGGCGTTGTACGCACACCCGTAGGCCTCGCAGAACAGCCGAGCACGGCGTTCGCGCTCATCCGGCAGTCCCAGCACGAACTGGATGAGAGCCCAGCTGACGTCCCACCAGCGCGGACCCGGATGAGCGGAGTCGAAGTCGAACACGCCCACCGGCAAGCCGTCGCGGTAGACCGTGTTGTACGGCGCGAAGTCGCCGTGCAACACCACCTCGACCGGTTCCCTGGCGGCGTGCTGCCACCCGTCCCGCACGCCCACCAGATCGAGCGTCGCGTCGTGCAGCTTCCGCAGCATCAACGCCGACTCGACCAGCGACGCGTCGTCGGACGGGAACACGTGGCCAACGTCACCGGGCAGGTAGCTGAGCAGCTCGTGCTCCTCGTCCAGCCCGAGCGGGACCGGCGCGATCCCCAGTGGTGCCAAGTGCCGCAGCAAATCGTGCACCCGCGGCGCCCACGGCCCCGCCGGTCGCCGGACCGCGTCACCCACCCTGAACACCTGGTTCAGCCCGCCACCGGTCAGCAGTTCACCGTCCACGCATGAGATCCTTGGTGGCGTGTCCGACACCAGCAACCGCCCTGTTCTCGTCGTCGACTTCGGCGCCCAGTACGCGCAGCTGATCGCCCGCCGCGTGCGTGAGGCCCAGGTCTACTCCGAGGTGGTCCCGCACACCGCGACGGTGAGCGAGATCCTCGACAAGAACCCGCTGGCCATCGTTCTGTCCGGTGGCCCGTCGAGCGTCTACGCGGAGAACGCGCCGCAGGTCGACCCGAAGCTGTTCGAGACCGGCGTCCCGGTCTTCGGCATCTGCTACGGCTTCCAGGCGATGGCGCGCGCACTTGGCGGCGCAGTTGAACAGACCGGCACCCGCGAGTACGGCCGCACGGACCTGAGCGTGCCGGTCGAGGGTGGCGCGCTGCACCAGGAGCTGCCCGCGAGCCACCCGGTGTGGATGAGCCACGGCGACGCCGTCACGAAGGCGCCCGAGGGCTTCACCGTCACCGCGACCAGCGAGGGCGCCCCGGTCGCCGCGTTCGAGGACACCGAACGTCGTTTCGCCGGCGTGCAGTACCACCCCGAGGTGCACCACTCGCCGCACGGCCAGGAGGTGCTGCGCCGGTTCCTGCACGACATCGCGGGCATCCGTCCGCAGTGGACGACGTCGTCCATCGTGGACGAGCAGGTCACCCGGATCCGCGAGCAGATCGGTGACGGCAAGGCGATCTGCGGCCTGTCCGGCGGCGTCGACTCCGCCGTGGCCGCCGCGCTGGTCCAGAGGGCCATCGGTGACCGTCTCACCTGCGTCTTCGTCGACCACGGCCTGCTGCGCGCCGGCGAGCGCGCCCAGGTCGAGCGCGACTACGTGGCCGCCACGGGCATCAACCTGGTGACCGTCGACGCCCGCGAGCGGTTCCTCAACGCTCTCGCCGGTGTCACGGACCCGGAGGAGAAGCGCAAGATCATCGGCCGCGAGTTCATCCGCGTGTTCGAGCAGGCGGAGCGCGACCTCAAGGCCGAGGGCGACTACCGCTTCCTGGTGCAGGGCACGCTCTACCCGGACGTCGTCGAGTCCGGCGGCGGCTCGGGCACCGCGAACATCAAGTCGCACCACAACGTCGGCGGCCTGCCGGACGACCTGCAGTTCGAGCTGGTCGAGCCGTTGCGCGCGCTGTTCAAGGACGAGGTGCGCCGGGTCGGCACCGAGCTGGGCCTGCCGGAGACGATCGTGCAGCGCCAGCCGTTCCCCGGCCCCGGCCTCGGCATCCGGATCATCGGCGCGGTCGACCAGGAACGGCTCGACACGCTGCGCCAGGCCGATGCCATCGCCCGCGAGGAGCTGACCGCGGCGGGGCTGGACCGCACGATCTGGCAGTGCCCGGTCGTGCTGCTGGCGGACGTCCGCAGCGTCGGCGTGCAGGGTGACGGCCGGACCTACGGGCACCCGATCGTGCTGCGCCCGGTGTCGTCAGAGGACGCCATGACCGCGGACTGGACCCGCCTGCCGTACGAGGTGCTGGAGCGGATCTCGACCCGGATCACGAACGAGGTGGCCGAGGTCAACCGCGTGGTGCTGGACGTGACGTCCAAGCCGCCGGGCACCATCGAGTGGGAGTAGAGACGCCAAAGCGAAAGGCCCCGGTCAGCTGACCGGGGCCTTTCACTATTCGGAGCGCCCTCGCCGGCGCAGCGAGTTGGTCAGCAGGACCACACCCACCAGGATCGCCGTTCCCCCGAGCGCCCACCGGAAGTCGAACCAGAAGAGGCCGTTGCTCAGGATGTAGGCCGCCATCAGCAGGCCGCCGATCCCGAAGACCATCCCGATCACGTCGATCCCCCTGCGGACCGACGGTTCGTGTTCAGCCACGGAGCACCTTGACCTCTCCGACGTTCGACTGAACGTCCAGCTCGATCTTCAAGCCACCCTCGCCGTTGTCGCCGAGGTCCGTGCCCTCGACCTGCACCGAGCTGCCCTCCGCCCTCCGGTCGAGGCAGTTGAGCTCGCCGATGGACGAGGCCTCGCACTTGAACGTCACGTCGGCGTTCTTCGGCACGTGCACGACCAGTTCGCCGAGCTCCGCCTCCAGCGTGGTCTTCACCGAACCGGAGTCCGGCAGCTCCCGCAGGTCGAGCATCACGCTGCCGACGCTGATCTCGTACCTGTCCTTGACCTCGGCAACGGCCTTCGGCGTTGCTTTGAGGTCACCGAAGTCGTTGGGGCCGTCGAAGCTGATCGTCGTCATGCCGAAACCGACCACGGACAGCGGGACCAGCAGCCAGATCAGGCCGCGCCCGCCTCCAGCGAACGACCCGAGCAGCAGACCCGCCGCCAGCACCGCGACCAGCAGGCCGATGACGTGCGGAATCGTGAACCACGGCGCCCAGATCCCGGCGATCGCGGACCCGGCGACCACCATCGTCGCCACGCCCAGCGTCATCAGACCCACGCGAGGCCTGCGCGGCCGGGGTGCCGGTGGCTGCGGCCTCGGCGTCGGCTCCGGCAGGTCCCACGCGAACGGGGCGGCCCCGAGCGGGTCCCAGGCCGGTGCCCCCGGCACCGGTGGCGTCAGCGGCGTCTCGGGGAGCGTCGCGGCCGGCTGCAGGTGCCCACGGTTCTTCTGCAGCAGGTAGATGCACGCGAGCGCCGCGGCCAGCGTCACGACGACCTGGAACCCGCCGCTGCCGAACGTGAAGGCCAGCGCGGGGAACATCAGGAACCCCAGCAGCACGGTCTGCCCCTGGTTCATGGAGCTGTGGCCCTTGCTGAGCAGCGACTCCAGCGGAGCGACCTCGTCCCCCTCCTCCGGCAGCAGCAGCCAGCCGGCCAGGTAGAGCGGCACTCCGACGCCGCCCGACAGCGCGAGGGCCACGAACGCGATCCGCACGATCACCGGATCGATCTGGAAGCGCATGGCGATCCCGGTGGCGACGCCGCCGAGCTTGCGCCCTGCACGAGGCCGCACCGGACGGTGGGCCCAGAACTCTCTGAGCGTGTCCGCCACGCCCTGCAATGTCTTCTCAGTCCCGCTCACGATGACAAGGTTGCGCTGTCACGCCTGGAACCACATCAGGGACCAGCCCTGATTCACGGAACCGGGGTCATCCCTGATGAACAACCGGAGAGGACGTGTGACGATCGGATGGTGAGTGCACGCATTGAGCCGATGCGCCGTCGACGCACCGGCCGGGTGGTCGCGGGCGTCGCGAGCGGACTGGCGGACCACCTCGGTGCCCCCGTCTTCTGGGTGCGCGCGGTTTTCGCCGTGTTCGCCGCCCTGAGCGGGGTCGGGATCATCGCCTACGCGTTGCTGTGGATGTTCGTGCCGCAGTCGACCGTGGCGGAACCGGAGACCGAGAAGGACCGCAAGGAGTGGCAGCAGGCCGTCGGGATGGCCGCGCTGGGCATCGGCGTCGCGGTCTTCACCGGCCTGATCGGCGGCACCTGGAGCGGCTGGATCACCGGCCCGATCGCCGTGGCACTCGTGGGCGCCGCGGTCGTGTGGCGCGAGGCCGACGAGGCACAGCGACGGCGCTGGAAGGACGGGGCGTTCGCGCAGGGGAAGACGGGGATCGTGCGAACGGTGGCGGGAGGCGCGCTGGTCGTGGCGGGTGTCGCCGCGTTCCTCGTCGTCAACGACTCGGTGAAGAACCTCTCGACCGTCGTCCTCTCCGTGCTGGCCACCCTGATCGGTGTCGCGGTCCTGACCGTGCCGCTGTGGATGCGGCTGGTGCGTGACCTGGACACGGAACGGCGTGCGCGCATCCGCACTGAGGAACGTGCCGAGATCGCCGCCCACCTGCACGACTCCGTGCTGCAAACGCTTGCGCTCATCCAGAAGCAGTCCGAGTCGCCGCGCGAGGTGAAGCGACTGGCCCGCAGCCAGGAACGTGAACTGCGCGGCTGGCTCTACGGCCGTGAGGTGGGCGAGCAGCCGACGACCATGAGCATCGCCATCGCGCAGACCTGCGCGGAGGTGGAGGACGGGTTCGCGATCGCCGTGTCCCAGGTCGTGGTCGGCGACTGCGATCTGGAGGACGGCATGTTCGCGTTGATCCAGGCTTCGAAGGAGGCGATGGTCAACGCGGCCAAGCACGCCGGTGTCGGTGAGGTCAGCGTCTACGCCGAGATCGAGCCCGACAAGGTGACCGTGTTCGTCCGCGATCGGGGCAAGGGTTTCGACCCGGACGCGGTGCCGGACGACCGGCATGGCCTTGCGGGCAGCATCCGGGGGAGGATGGACCGGCACGGCGGGGAGGTGCGACTGCGCACGGCTCCGGGAGAGGGGACCGAGGTGCAGCTCGAGATGCCGAGGAAGACGGAGGCCAGGACATGAGCGTCAGGGTGTTCCTGGTGGACGACCACGCGTTGTTCCGCGCTGGAGTGCGGGCAGAGCTCGACACCATCACCGACGCCGTCGAGGTGGTCGGCGAGGCGGGCAGCGTCGGCGAGGCGGTGGCGGGGATCAACCACCACAAGCCGGACGTCGTGCTGCTCGACGTGCACATGCCCGACGGTGGCGGCGCCGAGGTGCTGCGGCAGATCCGCACCAAGATCCCCGAGGTCACGTTCCTCGCGTTGTCCGTCTCGGACGCGGCGGAGGACGTCATCAACGTCATCCGCGCCGGTGCTCGCGGTTACGTCACCAAGACGATCTCCAGCCAGGAGCTGGTCAAGGCCGTCGTGCGGGTGAGCGAGGGCGACGCGGTGTTCTCGCCGCGGCTGGCCGGGTTCGTGCTGGACGCGTTCGCGGACCGGCCGGGTGCCGCGCCGATCAGCGACCCCGAGCTCGACCTGCTGACGCCGCGCGAACGTGACGTCCTGAGGCTGCTGGCCCGCGGTTACGCTTACAAGGAGATCGCGTCCGAGCTGTTCATCAGCGTGAAAACGGTCGAGACGCACGTGTCCAGCGTCCTGCGGAAGACCCAGCTCTCCAACCGGTATGAGCTCTCCCGCTGGGCCACTGATCGCAGACTGGTCTGAAGGGTTCCTGGGGGATTTGATCAAAAAGGTCGCCCGCGGCGCCACCGAAGTGCTGGCTCCGTGGGTCTGGGTGATCTTGCTGCCGTTCGCAGTGGCCGCGGCGACGGAGAATCTTTGGAAGACGCTGCTGTGGGGGTTCGTGGTCGCCGTGACGGCGTCCGTCATCCCGATGGCCGTCATCGTGCGGGGCGCCCGCAGGGGCAAGTGGGACGGCCACCACGTCACGAACCGCGAGGGCAGGCTCGTCCCGCTGGTCACGGCAGGTGCGTCGCTGGCGGCCGGCACGGTGATCATGGTGCTGGGCGACGCGCCGCTGAACATGCTCGCGCTGGCGGGCAGCATGTTCGCCTCGCTGATCGTCAGCATGGCGATCACGTTCGGGCTCAAGTGGAAGATCTCGCTGCACGCCGGGGTCGCGTGGGCCGCCGTGGTGACGCTGACAATCGTCTTCGGGCCGTGGTGGCTGCTTCTCGCGCTGCCCGCGGCCCTGGTGACGTGGTCGCGGGTCGAGCTGGGTGATCACACGACCGGGCAGGTGCTCGGCGGCACGGCGATGGGCGTGATCGTGGGCGGCGGCAGCTTCTGGCTGCTCAGCCAATTTCTGTGATGTTGGCGATCTTCATCTCGTTGTTGACCGCGGCGACCGAGACCTCGACGGTCAGGGGCCGGTGCTCGTTCCGTTCGTTGAGCACGACGAGGTCCACGGTGACGACCCAGTTGGGGCCGTTCGAGCGGACTGGGATGCTCGAGAGGGTGCAATTGACCTTCAGGTAACCGTTCCACCGGTTCACGAAGTCCGCCTCCGGCTCCCGCTGCCGGTCCCACAGGTGCTGCCACGCCTTTTGGGGCTCGCGTGGCAGCAGTGCGTAGTACGCCTCGACGAAGTTGATGGCTTCGCGAGGCTCGAAGTAGCGGACGCTCGCACCGGTGTCGAAACTGCCCTGGTTGGTCGGGCCGCCATTGCCCTGCGTGCCGTTCCAGTACGCGGCGGCCGCGCCACCCCCGACCGCCAGCACGGCGATGACGGAGAGGATCACCAGGATCCGGCGGTTCGGCGGCTTCAGCCTGCGCTGCTTGGGCACGGGGATGGGCAACGGCTGGGAGGGCTGCGGTTCAGCGGCCAGCTCGTCGGCAGCCTCCTGCGCGGTCGGCCGGTCCTTGGGGTCGATCGCGAGCAGACGCGTGAGCAGCGGCGTGAGCTCGCCCGCGTTCTTCGGGTCGCGCAGCTGCCCGCTCGCGGCCCGGTAGATGAGCCCGAAGCTGTTGTCGCTCGGCCCGAAGACGGACTCCCCCTCGATCGCCGTGTACAGCGTCGCGCCGAGGGAGAAGACGTCGGAGGCGGAGTCGGGCTGCTCGCCGCGCGCCACCTCGGGTGCGAGGTAGGCGGGGGTGCCCGAGATCATGCCGGTGTCGGTCATCGTGCCGTCGCCGGTGGCCTTGGAGATGCCGAAGTCGGTGATCTTGACCGTGCCGTCGTGGCCGATCAGGACGTTGCCGGGCTTGATGTCGCGGTGCGCCATGCCCGCGGCGTGCGCGGCGGCCAGCGCCGAGGCGACCTTGGCGCCGATGCTCGCGGCCTGGGCCGGCTTGAGCGGCCCGCGCTCGGCGATCAGCGCCGAGAGGCTGAGCGACGGCAGGTACTCCATGACGATCCACGGCACCTCGTCGTCACTGATGACGTCGAACACCGCGATCGCGTGCGGGTGATGCAGCCTCGCGGCGTTCCGCGCCTCCCGCATCGCCCGCGGATGGTCCCCGGTGAGGAGCTGCTTGGCCGCGACCTCGCGTGCCAGCACCTCGTCCCGTGCCCGCCAGACGACCCCCATCGCACCGCTGCCGATGCGCTCGAGCAGCGTGTAGCGGCCCCCGATGGTGGTTGTCACGCCCACGAGACTAATCAATCCTCGCCATCGGCTCGTGCGGTTCCCGCTCACAGGGTGGTGCAGATCGCTGACGATCCGCGTTCGCCCGGTCGCCGGTGGTGGATCGAACTCTCCGGTGGGGACCCGTGTCCTGCTCGAAGTTCGTGGTGCTCCAGTTCGCCGCCGCTGCCCACAGCGCCGAACACCTCGGTGGCTTCCGGTGACGAGCTGCCGCAAGTCCGGCACCCTCGCCCCGCGCCCGTCAGACCACCTCGGGCACCGCGGGACTAGTCGATCGTCGAGACGAGCTTCTGCAGCTCACGGTCGAAGTCGATCCACAGGTCCTCCTCGCCCGGCTGCACGACGTCGTAGGAGCTGTCCAGGAACGCCGCCACGTCCTCGGCGACGGCACTGAGGATGGCGAACCCGGTCGGCGCGTTCAGCTCGACCAGGACGCGCTCAGGGTCGTCGGACGCGGGACGGACCAGGATGTCGCCCTCGCCGGACGGCGTCAGCAGACCGTCGGCCAGCAGGTCGCGGGCGAACATCCACTCGACGCGGCCGGTGCCCGTGTGGAACACGACGGCGACGGCGTAGGGGTCTTCCGGGTCGTAGACGAGTTCCGCCTCGACCGGCGCGGGTGCGGCACCGGGGGCGAGGAGTTGAAAAGTCGTCCGGGTGGTGACCTTCAGGTTGTCGTTGTTCATGTCGATGTCCTTCCCAGGCTGGTCTCCATGTCCGCTCACAAAGAGGAGACGGCCAACCAGCTCGTTAAGGACGCGATTCGTCTCGGAACCATCCTATTGGGGGAGACGTGCGTCTCACCGTTCAGCGTTTGACCAGGTCGCGTGTCTCGTTTGGTGAGACGGGCTGACCAGCCGCGACCGGTGACTTCCGAGTCAGTGCGACGCCCAGAAGCACCACCAGCATGCCGGCGACGACCCTTGCGTTGAGTTGCTCTCCGAGGAAGATCGCTCCAAGGAGTACCGAGACGACCGGCAGAAGGTAACCGACCGTAGTCGCCGTGGTGGCGCCCTCGTCCGCGATGACGCGGTAGTTGAGGATGAACGCCACGCCGGTGCCGAAGACGCCCAGGATCATCACGGCGACCACGCCGACCCAGTGCAGGTGCACCGGCTCCAGGCCGCCGAACGGCACGGCGAGCACGAGCAGGCCCATGGCCGTGGTCAGCTGCATGGCGGCGAGCTGCGTCGAGGTGGCGCCGGTGTTGACCAGGTAGCGGCCGGCGTAGGTGTAGCCGATGGCGTAGCTCGCGGCGCCGATGAGGCAGAGCACCGCGCCCCAGCTGGCGATGCTGTCGGCCTGCTGCCACGGCGCGAAGATGAGCAGCACGCCCGCGAAGCCGAGCCCGAGGCCGAGCATGCGGACCACGTTGCTGAACTTCTCGGTGCCCAGCACCAGCCCGATGGTCAGGGCGAAGAGCGGCGTCGTGGAGTTGAGCACTCCGGAGACACCGGAGTCGACGGTCTGGCCGCCGAACGCGAAGAGCGTGAACGGGATGGCGCTGCCGAACAGCGCGACGAACAGCATGTGGCCCCAGACCTTGCGCTCACGGGGCAGCGTCATCTTCGCCATGGCGAGCACGACGAACAGCACGGCCGCGCCGAAGAACGTCCGCACGAGCGAGATCTGCAGGGGAGCGAGGCTCCCGAGCGCGAGCTTCATCCACAGGAAGCTGGATCCCCACAGCAGGGCGAGCACGCCCATCCTGATCAACGTTCCGCGTTGGTTCACACATCAACGATGAGTCCTCGGACCCGTAAATACAATTTAATTGTTGTGCATAACCTTTAAGCTCTGCTGTAAGGTTGTGTGATGCTGGACGTGCGGCGCATGCAGGTGCTCAGAGCGGTCGTGACCACGGGTTCCATCACCGCGGCGGCGACGAACCTCGGCTACACCCCGTCCGCGATCTCGCAGCAGGTCGCCGGCCTGGAAAAGCAGGCGGGCCTGCCACTGCTGGAGCGCGTCGGCAGGGGCATCCGGCCCACCGCGGCCGGTCGTCTCCTCACTGAACACGCCGGCCGCCTCGCCGAGCAACTGGCCGAGGCCGAGAGCGCCCTCACCGCGTTGCGCAACGGCTGCGCCGGCAGGCTGCGCGTCCGCTACTTCGCCACGGCCGGAGCCGCCCTCGTGCCGCCCGCCGTGGCCCAGTTCCGCGCCGAACGAGCCGGCGTCGAACTGGACCTGAAGCTGACCGAGCCCACCGACCCGTTCGAGGAACTGGCCGCGGGCCGCGCCGACGTCGCGATCACCGTGCTGGAGCCGGACGAGCCCGCGCCGGAAGGCATGATCGCGCGTCACCTGCTCGCCGACCCGTTCTTCGCCGTCCTGCCGCGCGGCCACGCGTTGTCCCGCAAGCGCGTCATCGACCTCGGCGAACTGGCCGACGAGCCGTGGATTCTCGCGGACTGCGGCGCCACCGGGCCGTGCAAGGACCTCGTGTCGAACGCGTGCGCCGGCGCGGGATTCTCGCCGAAGGTCGCCGTGGAAAGCGACGACTACGCGACCGCGCAGGGATTCGTGGCCGCCGGACTGGGCGTCACCATCATTCCGCGGCTCGGGCTGGGATATGCGCATCCGGGGGTTGTTCTGCGCAAGGTGCGCAATCCCGAGCCGGTTCGGCACATTCACGTCGTTTATCGCGAAGATGCCGCGTGGAATCCTGCCGTGGTGGCGTTGGCCGAAGCACTGGAGAAGGCCGCGCGGGCCTCCTGACCAGCGCTTACTTGCGCTTTAGGCCTGGCCGAGCGACTTGTCGCTGTGCAGCAGGAAGTTCGGGCTGGCCCACTGGAACGAGATACCGCGCCGTTCCGTGGTCTTGCCGCCGCCCTTCTTCGTGTACTCCACGGTGACTTCCCAGTAGAAGCCTTCTTTTTCGCCCGCCTCGATGACCTTGGCTTCCTTCATCCCCGACCAGAAGTTCTGGAAGCCGCTGTAACCGCCGGGGTAGCTGCCCTGGAAGTTCGCGTTGCCCATCTTCCAGGCCTCTTCTGGCGAACTCGGAGCCATGGCGAAGTACTCGTTCAGGAACGAGCGCATGTCGTCGGGAGTGGGCTGGCTCGTCCACTGACCGGCTCTGCCCGCGGATTTGGCCGGCGTCGACGCTTTGGTCTGGCCGCCGTCCTGGGTCTGCTGGGTCGAGGTGTTGGCGCCCGCGTTGTTGTTGCCGCCGTCGCCGCTCTTGTCCGAGATCATGCTCGCGAACATGATGCCGATCACCGCCGCCGCCACGATGGCGAGCGCGGTGTAGATGGTCGACTTCTTGTTCTTCGAGGAGGCCGACGACGCCATCGAGGCCTGCTTCGGGCGCTGCGAGTACTGCGGCGCTGCGGCCGGGCGGTGGTTCGACGGCGGCTGGTGCTGCTGCGAGGCCACGGCGCGCGGCGGGGTGTGCAGGTCCACGCGCGTCGCGTTGGGCAGCGGTGCCTGCTGGGGCGGCAGGGCTCTGGTGGCGGCCTGCTGCTGCGGCTGCTGGATCGGCGCGCCGCGCCACGACGGCGGGTGCGTCGGGGCGACCACTGCGGGGGTGAAGGCGGGTGCGGCCTGGCCGTTCGCGACCGCGGCGAGCGCGTCGCGGGCCTCGGCCATGGTCGGGCGGTCTTCCGGCTCCGCGCGCAGCAGACGCATCAGCAGGGCGGTCAGCGGGCCGGCGTTGCGCGGCGGGTTGACCTTGCCGGACGCGACCTTGTGCAGCAGCGCGATGGTGTTCTCGCTCAGACCGAACGGCGGTTCGCCCTCGATCGCGGCGTAGAGCGTGGAGCCCAGGGAGAACACGTCCGACGGCGAGCCGGGGTCGTAGCCCTTGGCGACCTCGGGTGCGAGGTAGGCAGGGGTGCCGGCGAGCATGCCCGTCGCGGTGACCGTGACGTCACCGGTCGCGCGGGAGATGCCGAAGTCGGTGATCTTGACCGTGCCGTCGTCGCCGAGCAGCACGTTGCCGGGCTTGATGTCGCGGTGCACGATGCCGGCGTTGTGCGCGGCGGCCAGCGCGGAGGCGACCTGCATGCCGATCGACGCCACGTCGCGCGGCGGGAGCGTGCCGCGTTCGGACAGCACCGCCGAAAGGCTCTTGGACGGCAGGTACTCCATGATCAGCCACGGCTGGCTGTCGTCCTCGGCCACGTCGTAGACGGCCACGGCGTGCGGGTGCTGGAGGCGCGCGGCGATCCGGCCCTCGCGCATCGCCCGTCGCTTCGCCTCGTCCGTGTCGGCTTCGGCGAGTCCGGGCTGCAGGAGCAGTTGCTTGACCGCGACGGTGCGGTGCAGGCGTTCGTCGTGTGCCGTCCAGACGACGCCCATGGCGCCGCTGCCGATCCGCTGGCTCAATCGGTAGCGACCAGCGACCAATCGGCCATCGTCGGTCACAGTTGCTCCCCGCTGTGCGGTCACTTGCTCTCTGTTCAACGGCTGATCACACCTTCGGGTTCAGATCACCCAACGGTGCGGGTACCCACCTTACGAGATTTCTACGACGTATTGACGCTTAGCCCTACTGCCCGGGCGGTGGCACCGTCGTAGTGGTTACGACGACCGACGACGACGGCTTTGGAGGAGTCGTTGTCGTTGTGGTCGTCGTAGTTGTCGTCGTTGTGGTGGTCGTAGTTGTAGTCGTCGTAGTGCTAGACGTCGTTTCGCGCGTTGTCGTTGCCTCGGGCGTGGTAGTCGTCACCTCAGGGGTCGACGACGTCGGTGTCACCACCGAAGAAGAACTCGCCGGCGGCACGATCGGGTTCTCCTTCTCCTTGTTGAAGACCCCGAGCGCGACCATCAGGCCACCGATGACCAGCAACAACGCCAGGACCACCGCCGCGATCACCAGCGGCCTGTTGTCCTGCTGCCTGCCCGCGGGCGCCATCGGCGGTGCGGTGCGAGGCGGCGCGGTAGTACGAGCCACCGGACGAACCACGCGGGTTCGGTCCGGCTCGACGATAGCCGTCGGATCGGGTCCGACAGGAATCGGCAGCCCGGTGAACGACGGCGAACGACCGTGTGCAATCGCATTGAGGATGTCGCGTGCCTGCGCCATCGTCGGCCGGTCGTCCGGCTCGAAGTTCAGCAGGTACAGCAGCGTGTCGGAGAGCGGGTGGTCGACGGTCGGCGGGTTGATCCGGCCGGCCGCGACGGCGTGCAGAACACCGAGAGTGTTCTCGCTCACTCCATAGGGCGGTTCGCCCTCCATCGCGGCGAACAGCGTCGAACCGAGCGAGTAGACGTCGGAGGCCGGCGTCGGGTCCTGGCCCCGCGCGATCTCCGGCGCGAGGTACGCGGGCGTGCCGGCGATCAGGCCGGTCTTGGTGACCGTGATGTCGTCGGAGGCCCGCGAGATGCCGAAGTCGGTGATCTTGACGACGCCGTTCTCGGCGATCAGCACGTTGCCGGGCTTCACGTCGCGGTGCACGATCCCCGCCGCGTGGGCGGCGGCCAGCGCCGCCGCGCACTGGGTGCCGATGCTGGCGACCTCGACCGGGTCCATCGGCCCGCCCTCGGCGAGCGCGTCCGCGAGGCTGTAGGACGGCAGGTACTCCATGACCAGGCACGGGACGCCGTCTTCCTCGACGACGTCGTACACGGCGATGGCGTTGGGGTGGTGCAGCTTGGCGGCGATCCGGCCCTCGCGCATGGCGCGCTGGATGGCCTCGTCCTGCTCGGCCTCGTCCAGGCCGGGTGCCAGCAGCAACTGCTTGATGGCGACCTCACGGCCGAGGCGTTCGTCGTGGGCACGCCAGACGATGCCCATCGCGCCGGAGCCGATGCGGTCGAGGAAGCGGTAGCGATCGGCGATCAGGCGGCCGTCAGAGGTGTCGGACGCCGTCACAAGTCCACCTCGACGTTGCGCGACAGCGATCCCCGGTCGCGCGGCGATGGGGAGACTGCGGCTGCGGCAGCAGGTCCCACGCTCGTGCTCCTCGTGCGGTAGTCAGCGGTCCGTCCGGAATGCCCGCACAGGGTACCTGTCGGAGGCCGCCGTTGAGCTACCCGTCGTTCGTCAGTTCACCGGGGCGAAGAAGTCGAAGCCGCCGACGGTGTCGCCCACGGTGTTGAGCACCGGGTCGAGGAGTCCGAGGTCGATGCTCACGTCGACCGGGTTGGACGGCGTGGGCAGCGGGTTCGAGGCGGGCGGGGTGCTGCTGCTCGGCGGGGTCGCGGTCGAGCTCGGCGGCGGCGGCGTCTCGCTCGACGGCGGCGTGCTCGGCGTGGTGGTGTCGGTCGACGTGGACGGAGGCGTCGTCGTCGGTTGCTGCGTCTGGGTCGGCTGCTGCGTCGGCTGCTGGGTCTGCGTCTGCTGCGTCGGACGCTGCTGCTGGGTCTGGACGTACGGGGCGACCCGAGTCGTCGGGTCCGCCGCCTTCGTCTCGGCCTGCTGCGTCTCGGTCGCGTCGGACTGCTGCGTCTTGTTCGACGGCAGTTTCACGACGCCTTCGGTGCCGGCGCTCGCGCCACGGGCCTGCGCACGCTCGTCGAACCGCACCTCGGCGAGGGGACGCTCGTCCGGCGAGGACAGCCACGAGGAGGCGGCGAAGGCCACCGAACCGCACAGGATCACGCCACCGCTGGCGGCGACGGCCAGCTTGCCGACGGTGAACCCGCCGCTCTGCGTGTCGTCGGCGCGGCCTTCACGGCGCAGCAGCTCGGTGATGTGCAGCTCCTTCATGGGCTGCTTCTTCGGCTTGCTGCCTGGTGCCTTCACCGACTTGAACTTGATCGTCGGCTCGAACGCCTCGGGGGTGATGTCGTCGGTGATCACCGGGATCTCCACGGTTTCCGCCTCGCGGCGGGCGATCAGCTCGGCGACGGACAACTGGCCGGTCGACTCGGCCGATCCGTTCAACCGCCGACGATGGTCCTCAATCGACACCGCTCGTTCACCCTTCCAAGTTCGCGTGTGCGCACTGGCGGGAACATGGATACCGAATCGTGACCCGAGATGTAACCCCTTCGGGGGAATTTTCACGCCCGGAACTAGGTTTTCGCGACGAGCGGTCACCGTTCGACTGCGAACGGCGATCCCAGTTGGGCGCGGCCTAACTCCGTTGCGCCGAAAGGACCTCGGTGCCGATGATCCGCGGCTGGGTCGTGTCGGTGAGCCAGAAGAGCTGTTCGATACGCAGCCAGCTGCCGTTCTGCTCCTGCATCGACACCACCGCGAGCACTGATCCGTCCGGCCGCAGCGACGTCTGGTCGACGTTGAGCGTCTTGATCATGCCCCAGGACCTGACGAACTCCTTGGGGTTCGCGCCGACCAGGTCGGGCGAGAGCAGTTTGGCTGCCGCGTTCGGCTTGGTCGTGAGCAGCTCGTAGAACCGCTTCACCACGTCCATCTGCGGCTGCGGGCCGACCGAGACCTCAGGAGTGGTCGGTTCGGGCGCCTCCAGCAGCAGCGCGGACGGCTGCGGCTGAGGGATGTCGGCGGTGGTCTGCAGGGGCGGCGGGTTCTCGTTCGGCAGTTGGGCCGCGAGGACGTCCGGGCGCAGCGCGCTCGCGCCGGACAGCGCGATGGGCCGTGCGGAGGCAGGAACGCCGGTGTTCGCCGGGCGCTTGCCCGCCAGGACCGCCGCGCCCGCGACGGACGAGACCAGGATGACCGCGCCGGTCAGCAGGCCCGCGACCTTGGCGGCGCGGTTCGTCCTGGTGCGACGGCGGCGGCCGGGGACGACCGGGATCACCGCGGTCGTGGCGGTCATGTTCTCGGTCGGACCGAGCAGTGACGTGACGAGGGCGTCGGTGGCGGCTTCCTCGTTCGACAGGATGCGGATCGGGACCGGCTGCTGCTTGATCAGCTCAGCCACGCTGATCGAGCCGGCGCGGGTGTGTCTCCGGCCGGTCGTCGCGGGACGCTGCACTGGTCTCGCCCTCCGTACTGTCCGTGGTCACCAGAAGACGTACCGTGGCCTCGCGCGACAACGCCAGTTTCTTGACGGACTTCATCCGTCCGTGGCGTTCAGCGGTGCTCTGGATTCGCTCGAAGGTGCTACTTACTACGGTCGGTAACTCGCGCCGTGACCTTTAGCCACTTCAGCCGCCGAGCTTCAACCGTTCACCGTTGATGAGCGGCAGGTCGCCGACCGTGAAGCTGAGCTCGCGCTTCTCCGTGCTGACCGAGCCGTCCTTCTTCGTCACCTGCAACAGGCTGACGGTGAGGCCCTTGCTCGGGTCGACCACGATCTCCTTCACCTCGATCAGCGAGATGTCGGCGACCCGGCCCTCCAGCAACGCGTCGGCGTTCGAACGCACGGTGTCCGTGGTCATGGCGAGCGCGGTGTCCGCGTTCGTGGCCATGGCCTTGTAGAAGTGCTCGGTCTGCTGGGCGATCTTGGAGCCGTCGACGACCGGAGCCTGGGTGACCGGCACCGTCGTGATGACGGGCGGCGCGGTCCCGGACGGCTTGGCGCTCGTGGCGGAGGCCTGACCGCTCGTGCCCGGTGTGGCGCTGGTGCCGGGCACCGGAGCGCCCCTGCCGGTGTTCGCGGCCGAGGGCTTGGTGCCGGTGGCCGACGGACTCGTGCCGCCGGTGGGCAGCGCGGAGATGATCGGCACGTCGGACGGGTAGCCGGGCAGGCCGACCGTCTCGACGGCACCGCCACCGCCGACCAGCTTGGCCGCGGCGACGCTCAGCGCGACCAGCACGAGCACCGACGAGACGACGGCGAACCAGGCGGCGCGCTTCCAGGTGCGCGGCGGCGTGACCGAGGCGGGCACCAGACCGATGTTGAACTTGCGCAGCCCGTCGGTGTCCTGCAGCGGGTCGACCGGGCGGCGGCGGGGCAGCGGGATGCGGTCACCACCGACGACGGGGCGCGGCTGCTCTGGCGCGGCACCGCCGTCGAGGCGATGTTTGCCCGGCTGTTCTTCCATCCCGACACCCCTCTGCGACGCAATCAGCGTAGGGCCGTACGGAGGTGCCGAAGCAACCAAAAGGGGGTGTTCAGGACGAGTGGCACTCGTTTGTGTGAAAGGTGCGCGGCGGCCACCGGCCTTCACCGTCGCTTCAACTCCTCGGCAGGATGCCTCACGACACCGGCCCCGCACCCCACCTGACTGAGGTGAGGACGTGGGGCCGGGTGCCGTGATTCACCCGTCCGAGTGGTCGGTCAGCGGGGAGGGAGCTGTGCTTGACCGCTGTTCAGCTGCTTGCGCGTGTTCTGCACGCCGTTGAGGGCGGCCAGACCGCTGCCGCCCGCGATCAGCGCGCCGACCACGTCGGCGCCCAACGACTCGCCGTTGGTGATCAGCAAACCGATCGCCGCACCCGCGGTGGTCAGGATGGCGATCTTCCAGCGGCTGCGGACGAACTGCGAGACGGGTGCGCCGGCGAGACCCTTCTTGTTCGCGGCCGAGCCGAGCAAGCCCAGGTATGCGTCGTGCGCCAAGGCGGCGAGCAGGCCGGCGATGGCGATCAGTGCGGCGATGAGGCCCATGTCTCCAGTGTGCCTCCAGATTTTTTCGTTGGACCATCCGTGATCGCCCTGATATCCGATTCGGGTGGACATGTTCTGGCACGACGACTGCCTCGAGCACGACGCCGGTGAGGGCCTGTGGGAGCTGCCGGGCTCCTGGCCGTGGCTGGACGTCGCCGAGCCGCACCCGGAGAGCGCCGCGCGGCTGCGCACGTTCCGGCACGCGTTGACGCACGGCCCGGTGGCCGGCCACTTGAAGTGGCACGAAGGACGGCACGCGTCCGTTGACGAGCTTCTGCGCGTGCACACGGCCGGGTACTTGGACTCGTTGCGTGTGTCGACGCGTGTGGCGCTGGACGTGAACACGGTCGTGGGGCCGGAAACGTGGCGTGCGGCGAGCGCGGCGGCGGGGACTTCGTTGGCAGCGCTGGAATCCGGTGCACCACTGGCGTACGCGCTCGTGCGGCCGCCCGGCCACCACGCACAGCCCGACGTGGCGGACGGCTACTGCTTCGTGAACAACGCGGCGCTGGTGGCGGAAACCGCGCGGCGCCAAAGGATGCGGGTCGCCGTGCTGGACTGGGACGTGCACCACGGCAACGGCACGCAGGAGGTGTTCTACGACCGGCCAGACGTGCTGACCATCTCGGTGCACATGCGGCACGGCTCGTGGGGCGCGAATCACCCGCAGACGGGCGCACCCTCGGAGGTGGGGGCCAACGGGCGGAACGTGAACATCGAGCTGTCGCTGGGTGCGGGCGACACGGCGTACCTGCGCGCGCTCGACGAGATCGCGTTCCCACTGCTGCGTGAGTTCGCGCCGGACCTGCTGGTGTGCGCGTCCGGGTTCGACGGATCGGCGTTCGACCCCAACGGACGGCACAACCTCACCGCGGCCGGCTACCGCGAGATCGGCCGGCGGGTGGCGTCGTTCGGACCGCGCGTGGTGCTCACCCAGGAGGGCGGCTACCTGCGCGGGTACTCAGCGCTGTGCCTGCACGCGCTGGTGGAGGGGCTGCTGCGGCTGCCGGAGCCGTTGCTCGAGGACCCGCTGGCCTACGTGCCGGACGACACCCAGCTCGTGGACGCGGACTTCGAGCGCGTTCTGGCTGCGCTGAAGCCTTTTTGGCCCGGCGTGCTGTGACGCCGGGCCTGGGCTTGCGGGCTACCTGCCGAGCGGGCCGCGGCCCATCTTGAGCAGGATCATCGCGAGGTCCTTGCCCTCGGTGCCCAGCGGCTTGTAGCGGTTGAGCACGTCGATCTCGCGGTTGTGCACGATCTTCGTGCCGCCGGCCGCCATCCGGGCCGCGCCGATGATCTTGGATACCTCGACGCGTCGTTGCACGAGGCGCAGTATCTCGGCGTCGAGGTGGTCGATCTCCTCGCGCAGCTCGTTGATGTCCGGCTCAGTGGTGGTGTCCATCGTTTTGACGACCTCTCGACTCTTCGAGTCCTTGGCCCGGAAGCAACGAAGCCCCGGCGTCCGAGGACTCCGGGGCTTCGTGGTGGCTTTTCAGCGCTATGCGACCACGGGAGCCGGAGTCCGGATCCCGTAGAAAAACTCGAAGAAGGTCGCGCGCACGAAGTCAGTGTTGCACAGAACCGCCGCCACTCGCCAAGTCCGCGCGGCGAGCAGGCTCACCAGGTGAGACGTCCTGTTCAGGACACCCCGTTCGAACACGTCCGTCGAACACATGGTCGGGTGGCTCCGATTTTGTCGGTGCCGCCCGGTACCGTGGATGAACGATGAGCGCCTTGTTCGACTTGCCCTCAAGTCCCCCCGTTTCCCGCGCGGGCCACCTGCTCGACGACCTGAACCCCGCGCAGCGCCGTGCCGTCGAGCACGCCGGTTCACCGCTGCTCGTGGTGGCCGGCGCCGGCTCCGGCAAGACGCGCGTCCTCACCAGGCGGATCGCGTACCTGCTCGCGGCACGTGACGTGCACCCAGGCCAGATCATGGCCATCACGTTCACGAACAAGGCAGCCGCGGAGATGAAGGAGCGCGTGGCCGACATGGTGGGCGCCCGCGCCCGTTCCATGTGGGTGTCGACGTTCCACTCCATGTGCGTCCGCGTGATGCGCCGCGACGCCAAGACCCTCGGCATGTCGTCGAACTTCTCGATCTACGACAGCGACGACACCCGCCGCCTCGTCACGCTGGTGGCACGCGACCTCGATCTCGACCCGAAGAAGTACGCGGCCCGCACCCTCGCCGTGCACATCTCGAACCTCAAGAACGAGCTCATCGACCCCGAGACCGCCACCGCCCAGGCCACGAACGACCTGGAACGCCGGGTGGCCGAGGTCTACACCGTCTACCAACGGCGCCTGCGCGAGTCCAACTCGCTGGACTTCGACGACCTCATCATGAAGACCGTCGAACTCCTCCAGACCTTCCCGGACGTGGCCGAGCACTACCGCCGCCGCTTCCGCCACGTCCTGGTCGACGAGTACCAGGACACCAACCACGCGCAATACACCCTCGTGCGCGAACTGGTGGGCAAGGCCGGAGGCGAACTCCCCCCGGCAGAACTGTGCGTGGTGGGCGACGCCGACCAGTCCATCTACGCCTTCCGCGGCGCCACCATCCGCAACATCGTGGAATTCGAGCGCGACTACCCCGACGCCACCACGATCCTGCTGGAGCAGAACTACCGCTCCACCCAAAACATCCTCACCGCCGCCAACGCGGTGATCTCCCGCAACCCGAACCGCCGCGACAAAACGCTCTGGAGCGACCTCGGCGAAGGCGAGAAGATCGTCGGCTACGTGGCCGACAACGAACACGACGAAGCCGCCTTCGTGGCGAACGAAATCGACCGCCTGGTGGACGGCGGCGAGGTCAACAACTCCGAGATCGCCGTCTTCTACCGCACCAACAACCAGTCGCGCGTCTTCGAAGAAATCTTCATCCGCCTCGGCCTCCCGTACCGCGTGGTCGGCGGCGTCCGCTTCTACGAGCGCAGGGAAGTCCGCGACGCCCTCGCCTACCTGCGCACACTGGCCAACCCGGAAGACACCGTCTCTCTCCGCCGAATCCTCAACGTCCCCAAACGAGGAATCGGCGACCGAGCAGAAGCCTGCGTCTCCGCCTACGCCGAACGCGAACGAATCAGCTTCGCCTCAGCCCTCCGCGAAGCCGTGCACGACCGCGTCCCCATGCTGAACCCGCGCTCCCGCAACGCAATCGCCGGTTTCGTCGAAATGATGGACCAGCTGGGCGAAATGGTGGAGCGCGAAGACGACGTGGCCGACATCCTCGAAGCCGTCCTGGAAAAAACCGGCTACCGCTCCGAACTGGAAGCCAGCGAAGACCCTCAGGACCACACCAGGATCGAAAACCTCAACGAACTGGTGACCGTCGCCCGCGAGTTCACCGAACTGGAACTCCCAGAAGGCGCCGACCCGGTCCCGTCCCTCCCAGCCTTCCTGGAACGCGTCTCCCTGGTGGCCGACGCCGACTCCATCCCCGACGCCGAGTCCGACGGCGTGGTCACCCTCATGACCATCCACACGGCCAAGGGCCTGGAATACCCGGTCGTCTTCAGCACAGGCTGGGAAGACGGCGTCTTCCCCCACATGCGAGCACTGGGCGACCCAGCCGAACTGGCAGAAGAACGCCGCCTCGCCTACGTGGGCATCACCAGGGCCCAACGCCGCCTCTACCTCTCCAGGGCCCTGGTCCGCTCAGCCTGGGGCCAGCCCTCAGCCAACCCGGCCTCCCGCTTCCTGGGCGAAATCCCCCCAGACCTCCTGGACTGGCGCCGAGTAGAACCCTCCCGCTCCGCCCCGGCCGCCGCCACCACCTGGGGCCGCTCCGCCAACTCAGGCAGCGGCATAGCCTCCCGAGGCCTCTCCCGCCCAGCCCCAGGCAAAGCGGGCTGGAAAGACGCCCCAGCCATGAAGCTGGAAGTGGGCGACCGAGTAACCCACGACAAGTACGGCCTGGGCCGCGTAGTAGCCGTAGACGGCGCAGGCCTCCGGGCAACAGCAACGATCGACTTCGGCGGCTCCGGCACAGTCCGCCTGATGCTGATCGGCAGCGTCCCCATGACCAAGATCTGACCCTCAGGCACGCTGACGCAGGCGTCCCCTTCGCCACAGGATCCCCCGCGACCCAACGTACTCAGCAGGTCTGACACTCCTGCGAGGCCGGAGGCGAGCCCAAGCCGATGCCGCAGGCGAGGCGACCCGATGGCGAAGCCGAGGTGTCCTTGGCTTTTCTCGTGGGGTTCCGGTGGGGTTGTCCCGTCACGAGTCGTGCCACAGCTCTTGCTGCACGAGGTCAGGGGTGTCAACTCGGCACGCTTTTCGTCGAGTTGACACCCCTGACCTCGTGTGGCCAGCTCCTGGTACGGCTTGTGACGGGACCACCCCACCCGATCCCCACGCCTACGCAACGCGCCGCCGCCCAACGCAACAGGCGTGCCATCAACCCGCTGACGGCGTGGGACAGGTCCTTGATCAGATTGGCGGGGTCCGGGGCGGAGCCCCGAAATCCTGAAACCGGAACGCTCCCACCCCAACGCAACCACCCAACGGACCCGGACCCCCGCACACGCAAGCCGCCAACGCAACCGGGGGACGACTTACGGAACCGGTCCGTCCCGACACGAACCGGACACCCCACCCTCACCCGCCCCCCTCTGACCAGCAACTTCGCCCTCCCCGAAAAATCCTCAAAAAACTTCCCAAAACCAGCGCAACGACCCGCCAGTACGTACGTCTATGTGGGTGTCGCAAGCAGCACAGCCAGCGGAACGTTCGGGGCGGTCCAAGGCACAGGGGAGCAGCCTGCAGACGAAGGGGAGCGAAGGGAAGGCGGGGGCCAGAACTTCGCGGCGAAGGTGCGGCCGGACTGAACGGGAGAGCAGTCCGGCCGCGCTAAAACGCCCTGATTGTCCCTGCCCAGGCCTCGATCGTCCCTAGTCCGGACCCTGATCGGCCCAGGTCAGCCGCGATCGCTCAAAAATTGTCAGACCCACCGAGCATCATCAACCGCATGAGGTCCTCAACCCGGCGGGAGAGCTCGAGATGGATCACGTCTTCGCCCAGCTGCTGCACGAACGCGTGTTCGCAATCCTCAACCAGCTGGAATCCCCAGCCGCCGCTCCAGAGACGGCAAGACTGGCCGAAGCCTGGCGCACCCTCCTCGGCCTCCACGAGCCAACCGAGAGCGGGGCCTGCAAAGCCTGTGGCCCACGCTGGCGCCGCCACATGTGCTCAGTCTGGCGAGTAGCCGCTCACTACTTCATCCGCCACGAACGCGGCATGAGTCCGGCTTGAGCGCGGAATACCCGCGACACAAGTGCCGTTAGAGGCTTGTGAGGCCCCTGAGGCGCCCGACAGGGTCTCCCCACACCCGGAGGTGGGTTAGACGCAACGAGCCCGCGAGAAAGCTACTGAGCCGTAGTTCAACAAAAACCGAATCAGACGGTCACACCGCGAGCGTTCAACCAGGTAAGCGGGTTGATCTTCTGGCCGCCGGGGTTCCACACCTCGAAGTGCAGGTGCGGACCGGTGGAGAAGCCGCGGTTGCCCATGCGGGCGATCTGCTCGCCGGCCTTGACGACCTGGCCTTCGCGGACGTTGAACGTGTCGACGTGGCCGTAGACGGTGATGGTCCCGTCCGCGTGCTCGACGCGAACCCAGAGGCCGAAACCGGAAGCGGGACCGGCCTCGATCACCTTGCCGTCGGCTGCGGACAGGATCGGCGTACCGATCGGGCCGGCGATGTCGATACCGAGGTGCATGGTGCCCCAGCGGCCGCCGTACCCGGAGGTGAAGTCACCGGCAGCGGGGCGGACGAACTTGGGGCGCTTCTTCTCGGCCTCGACAGCGTCGCGCTGGGTGGAGAGCTGCTGGCTGCGCAGGAGCTTGGCGGCCTCGGTGGAGCCTTCCGCGGTGGTCTTGGAGACCGCGAGGATCTGCGGTGCGGAGGCGGTGTCGCCACCCACGCCGTCGAACGTGGCGGCGCCACCGGAGTGGTTCGTGAGCTTGACGTCGTTGCTGTCGTCCGACGCGGCCTGCAGGGTCTGACCTGCGCCTGCGGCGGCAAAAGCACCGACTGCGACGGCGGCGACGACGATGCGTCCGCGAAGCGCCGACGGGGGCGGGGGGAGCCGGTGGGAGCTGACGGTGCGCACGGAGGCGCGGTCGACTGCCTCTTCAAGCGCAGCACTGCGTTCATGGCCGCCGGGGGAGCGGTGGTGACTCAAAGCTTGCCCTTCCGCCTTCGGGGAGCCTGACCGGGTGGACTGCCGGGCGGGGGATTCCCGGTGAGTCAGATTTCGGGGTTCTGACTCGGTGTCCTTCTGTGATCAGACCGTGACAACGGACCGGGGGACAGTAACGGCGGGAAGGCTCGGAGGGCAAACCCCAGTTCGTTATGTCGTCCTAACGGGCGGCAACCAGGAGGTTTCAACTGTCAACTGTGACCGTCGGTCACTTCGGGCGGCCGACACGCCTCGCCGCCAGGGGCGATGGGGTGACCCAAAGAGTCATCCGATCGGGTGATGGCAGTCACAACTACGTGAAGAGTCCTCGTGTCAACCGGCAAAGAAAGGTGACCTGAATCACGTATCTGGTGTTCTTCGACGAGCAACGACGAGTGCTCCAGTCGGGCGTTGCGCTGCGGCACGATGACCTGATCCATCTCCGACCACACGACGACGAACCGCGTCTGGCACGGCCGACAGGGCTCGGCGAGCTCCTCGAGGAGCTCGGACCCCGGGCGCAGCTGCTTGGTGAGCGGAGTCGGCAGCAGATAGGCGGCGAGCGTGCCGCGATGTGGCGTTCCCAGTGTTACGAGTGTGCGAACGCGTGAGTCGCCGTGCAGCCGCTGTACGTAATACCTGGCGATGAGACCGCCGAGCGAATGGCCGACGACATGCACCTGATCCGCACCGGTCTGCTCGCAGATCCGCTCGATGTGGGCACCGAGCAGGGCGGCCGAGCGGCGGACGTCACCGGTCAACGCCGTCAGCACGCTGTAGTTGATGGCGTGCACCACCCCGAAGCCCCGCCTTCGCAGCGCCCCCGACAGCACCGCGAAGGCGGAGCGGTTGTCCCCGATGCCATGCACCAACACGATCGGGGTGCCCGCCGCGTCCATCGCCGAAACCATCAGGCCGCGCTGGCGGGGTGGCAGGCCGTCGGTGCGGTAGTGCCGGAACTGGCCGTCCTGACGCAGCTGTTCGGTGATCGCGCCCCACGGGTAAAGCACCGCGTGCGCCGTCAACCAGGCCGCTTCCATCGCGACACCGCGCATCCCGCCGGGCGTGGCCATGGAGCGCAACGCGACCTTGACCTCTTCGGCGACGTCGCGCGCGGTGTGCACTCCCCAACCGGCACGATCGAGGACGGCGTCAGTCAGACGCGTCATCCACGACCGGCCGTCGTCGCTCATATGAGCGACGGTAAGTGATGAAGTCACCGGCTAGGAGTACCCGGCGGATGTTTTCCACATGCGAACGAATTTCGTCTCACTAGGTCCCCGCCCATCGCCGCGCGACCGGAAGTAACGGTGAAACAGAACCTCACGTCGCACTTGCTAGGTTCGCCCGCGATGACTCGAACCGAGCTCGAGAACCAGACCCCGGCCGCCGCCCGGCTGCGCACCTCGTGGGCGCTCGCCGCCGCAGGCTCCCTCCTTCTAGCGGTAGGCCCGCTGCTCGGCGTCGTCGACGGGGCGGAACCCGCCTTCACGTCGTGGCCGTTGCTCGCCCTGCTCGCGCTGTTGCCGCCGGCCGTCGCCGGTGTGCTGCTGATGCGCGGCAGGCCGTTCGTCGCGGCGGGACTGCTCGCCGCGATCGGTGTCTTCGCCTTCGGCCGCCTGCTCAGCGACTTCCAGATCGTGGTCAACGCGATGGCGGTGGCGCGGCCTGAGCTGTTCCGGCCGGCCACGTTGATCGCGGTCACCCCGTCGGCGGGCGTGTGGCTGCTGCTCGCCGGGCACGTGCTGGTGATCGCGGGCGGGCTGCTCGCCGCCGGTCGCGCCGGCATGCCCGCGGACGCGTCGGAGCCTCCCGGCCTGGTCGCCCTGCACGTGATCATCGCCGCCTGGGCGACGATCGGGCTGCTGGGCAAGCCGTTCACCTCGGCGGACCCGTTCCAGCTCGACCGCGGTCCGTGGGACCTGCCGGTGATCGGCCTGACCGGTGGTCTGCTGGTCGCACTCGCCGCGCCGCTCGCCACCGCGCTCGCGGCCAGCTCGCCCGACCCGGACACCCGCCAGGGCGGGGTTCTCGGTGTGTCGCTCGCTCTGCTCGCCGTGGTGCTGCCGCCGCTGGTGGCGGGCACCGTGGTGTCCGGGCTGACCATCACCGCGGGCCCGGTCCTCGCGTTGCTCGCCGCGCTCGCGTTGCCCACCTTGCCCCTGCAGGCCCGGTTGGTGCGGCTGCTGCTGGGCAAGCGGGACGAGACGTACGACCTCGCGTTGCCGTCGATTCGCCGCATGCACGTGGCGGCAGGTCTTCTCAGCGTGTTCGCCGCCGTCTTCATGCTCGTCGGCGCGGCCGTTCCGCAGCTCGTCCTCACCACCGGCGGCCAGGCGCCCGAGCTGGCGTCGGCGAACCTCCTCTGGCCGGCCGGGATCGCGTTCGGCCTGCTCGGGCTCGCGTTGCTCGTGCCGTCCATCGCCACGGCCGTGCGTCCCGCCCTGCTGTTCGGCTACCTCGCGATGCAGCTCGCCGCGGCCGGTGCGACCCAGCCGGTGCTGGCCGCCAGCCAGGCCGGCATCGCGCAGCCGGGTGCCGGGTTCTGGCTGATGATCGTCGAGTTCCCCCTCGGCCTGCTCGCGCTGACCTGCGCGGGACTCGCCGGTGCGGTCGAGCGGGAGAACACCGACGTCGGCAGGAAGCAGGAGCTGCCGATGGCCGAACTGGGCGCGGTGCTGCTGGCCGGGCTCTTCACGGCGGGCGCCTTCGCGTTGCCGACCGTGCGCGGTGACAACTACACAGCGCCGACGTTGCTGCCGGACGCCGATCCCGCCGTCTCGTGGGCGTTGCTCAGTTCTCTTCTCGTCCTGATCATCGGCCTGGTGGTCGCTCTCCGCTCGCGCCCCGCCCGTGGTGCCGGGATCCTCGCGGGCGCTGTGTTGTTGCTCGGTGTGCGCGCGCTGGAGCTGCCGCTGACGGGAGCCAAGGTGGAGGGCGCCGTGGCCGCGCCGGGCACGTGGCTCGCGCTGGCGGCATGTGCGGCGTTGTTGGTCGCGGCCGGATTGATGGGAGCTCGGGCAACGCGGTGAAACGCGGTGAAAGTGTTACTTCACATGTGTTCTCCTCTATACGCGCGCGCACGCGTGATCGACCTCACCGCCGTTGAGACCGACCTCACCAGGTGTGGCGTGCGAGCAGTAGCTGCAGCTCGATAGTGTCTGGGCCCAGCCGCGTCAAGTGGGTTCGCTTGGCCCCTTGAGGACCACCCAGGCGCGGTGTTCCGACACCGACGTCGCAGGAGACCCGAGTGGACCTGTACGAGTACCAGGCGAAGGACCTCTTCGCCGCCCACGGCGTCCCGGTACTGCCGGGCGATGTGGCTACCAACCCCGAAGACGCCAAGGCCATCGCCGCGAAGTTCGGCCAGGCCGTTGTCGTCAAGGCCCAGGTCAAGACCGGCGGCCGCGGCAAGGCCGGTGGTGTGAAGCTCGCTTCCACCGCCGAGGAGACCGAGGAGAAGGCCAAGGCCATCCTCGGCCTGGACATCAAGGGGCACATCGTTCACCGCGTTCTGGTGACGCCCGCCTCCGACATCGCGGAGGAGTACTACTTCTCCTTCCTGCTCGACCGTGCCAACCGCACCTTCCTCGCCATGGCGAGTGTTGAGGGCGGCATGGACATCGAGGAGGTCGCCGCGACCAAGCCCGAGGCCCTCGCGAAGATCGCCATCGACGCCATCAAGGGCGTCGACGTGGCCAAGGCCACGGAGATCGCCGACGCGGCGAACTTCCCGGCCGAGGTCAAGGACCAGGTCGTCGACACCATCGTGAAGCTCTGGGAGACCTTCGTCTCCGAGGACGCCACGCTGGTCGAGGTCAACCCGCTGGTCCGCGACCCGCAGGGCAAGATCGTCGCCCTCGACGGCAAGGTCACGCTGGACGAGAACGCGGACTTCCGCCACCCCGCCCACGCGGAGCTGGTCGACAAGGCCGCGGAGAACCCTCTCGAGGCGAAGGCCAAGGAGAAGGGCCTCAACTACGTCAAGCTCGACGGCGAGGTCGGCATCATCGGCAACGGCGCCGGTCTCGTGATGTCCACTCTGGACGTCGTGGCGTACGCCGGTGAGCAGTACGGCGTGAAGCCCGCGAACTTCCTCGACATCGGTGGCGGCGCGTCCGCCGAGGTCATGGCGAACGGTCTGGACGTGATCCTCGGCGACGAGGCCGTGCGTTCGGTGTTCGTCAACGTCTTCGGTGGCATCACCGCGTGTGACGCGGTCGCCAACGGCATCGTGAAGGCGCTGGAGATCCTCGGCGACTCGGCCACCAAGCCGCTCGTCGTCCGCCTCGACGGCAACAACGTGGAGGAGGGCCGCGCGATTCTCGCCGAGGCCAACCACCCGCTGGTGACCGTTGTCGACACGATGGACAACGCGGCCGCCAAGGCCGCCGAGCTCGCGGCTGCGGGGGTCTGAACGATGGCTATCTTCCTCAACGAGAACAGCAAGGTCATCGTCCAGGGCATGACCGGTGCCGAGGGCACCAAGCACACCAAGCGCATGCTCGCGTCCGGCACGAACATCGTCGGTGGCGTGAACCCGCGCAAGGCGGGCGAGAAGGTCGACTTCGACGGCACCGTCCTCCCGGTCTTCGGCACCGTCAAGGAGGCCATGGAGGCCACCGGCGCGAACGTGACCGTGATCTTCGTGCCGCCGGCCTTCTCCAAGGCCGCCGTGCTCGAGGCGATCGACGCCGAGATCGAGCTGGCCGTCGTCATCACCGAGGGCATCCCGGTGCACGACACCGCCTACTTCTGGGCGCACGCCGTCGCGACCGGCAACAAGACCCGCATCATCGGCCCGAACTGCCCCGGCATCATCAGCCCCGGCAAGTCGAACGCCGGCATCATCCCCGCGAACATCGCGGGCAGCGGCAAGATCGGTCTGGTGTCGAAGTCCGGCACCCTGACCTACCAGATGATGCACGAGCTGCGGGACTTCGGTTTCTCCACCGCGATCGGCATCGGTGGCGACCCGATCATCGGCACCACGCACATCGACGCCCTCGAGGCCTTCCAGGCCGACGACGAGACCGTCGCGATCGTGATGATCGGTGAGATCGGCGGCGACGCCGAGGAGCGCGCCGCCGCGTACATCAAGGAGAACGTGACCAAGCCGGTCGTCGGCTACGTCGCGGGCTTCACCGCTCCCGAGGGCAAGACCATGGGCCACGCCGGCGCCATCGTCTCGGGCTCGGCGGGCACCGCGCAGGCGAAGAAGGAGGCCCTCGAGGCCGCCGGCGTCAAGGTCGGCAAGACGCCGTCCGAGACGGCCGACCTGATGCGCGAGATCATGAAGGCTCTTTAAGCCTGAACCGCACGCGGGGACCTTTCGTACCTTCCGAGAGTACGAAAGGTCCCCGCGTGCGTTCTGGAGCGGAGTAGTTTCGGGGTCGGCCCTTTCTCGGATGGCGGAACCGGCATGATCCGGTCATCGTCTGAGCGAACGAGTCGGCTAGCGTTTTGAGAATCACTCGGTTGGAGGAGACCTAGACATGTCCGTGCCTTACGGCGCACCCCAACAGCAGCCGCCGGGTCCGGCACAGCACCAGGCACCTCAGGCCCCTGGCGCTCCCGGCGCCAACAACATCAACCTGGGACTCATCCTCCCGCTGGTCGCGGCGGGTCTCGGCTTCGTCGCCTACCTCGTGGCGTTCGCCGACGACGTCAGCGGCAACGTGACCTACCTGCTCGCCGCGGGTCTGCTCGCCGGCCTTTCCGTGCTGCCGAACATCCCGAAGGGCTTCGTCCCGGTCGCCGCGATCCTGGCCGCCGTGCAGACGTTGCTCCAGCTGCAGGGCATCATCAAGTCGCCGTCCGTGCAGGGCCTCGACATCGTGCTGCTCATCGTCGCGCTGCTGGAGACGGCGGCGGTCGTGCTCGCCTTCCTGCTCGCCGAGGGCATCGTGAAGTTCGAGCCGAAGCCGGCGAACCCCTACGCGGGTCACCCGCAGGGTCAGCCCGGTGGCTGGAACCCGCAGTCCGGCGCGTTCCCGCAGCAGGGCCAGCACCAGCAGCCCGGCCAGCACGGCGCGCCCCAGCAACAGCAGCAGGCTCCGCAGCAGCCGGGGTTCGGTCAGCAGCAGTTCGGTCAGCAGCCGCAGCAGCCCGCGCAGCCGGGTCAGCCGGGTCAGCCGCCGCAGCAGACCAGCTTCATGCCGCAGCCCGGCCAGTTCGGCTCGCCGGGCACGCCGCCCGGTGGCTTCGGCGGACCGCAGCAGTAAGTCCGCACACCGTTCGACTTCAGGGGTGGTGCCGGTGTTCTCCGGCACCACCCCTGTCGTGTAGCCCGGCGTGCCTGACCCGAATGGCTCAGCCGGCCTGACACAGTGGAGAAGTGCCCGTGCTGCAACGCGATGTGACCCGCGAGGTCACCACCGTGCGCCCGCCGGAGTTCTCGCGTTCCGAACGGATGCGTGTGCTCGTCGCGGCCGCGGCCGGGTCGGTGGTCGTCAGCTACGCGGCGGTGGCCGCCGTTCTCGCGCTGGTCTCCGCGACGGCCACGTACGCGGACTTCTCCACATCAGGAGTGCTCAGCGCGGCCGCGCCCGCGTGGCTGGCCGCGCACCACGTGCCGTTGCGCTTCGACGCAGGTCAGCTGGGTGTGCTGCCGCTGTTGCCCACCGCGTTGCTGATGCTGCTCGTCGGGCGCACCGCCGCGGGTACCGCTGATCGTCTCGGTCTCTACGAACCACTCCAGGCGCGCGGCGTCGTGCTCAGCATCGCCGGGTCGCACGCCGTCGTCGGCGGCGCGATCGCGTTGGTGATGGGCGATGGCGTAGTGCGTGCCACACCGGCCGTGGCGTTCTTCGGCTGTGCCGCCGTGTCCGGTCTCGCGGCCACGATCGGCGTCGCCCGCCGCTGCGGCCTGGTCGAGGTGGTGTTCGACAAGCTCGACCCGGTGGCGCTGCACGGTCTGCGCGCCGGGTTCATGGCGTTGTTCGCGCTGGTCAGCGTGGGTGCGCTGGCGGTGGCGGCAGGGCTCGCGGCCTCGTGGCCGAGGACCAGCGAGCTGTTCGCGGGCGCCGGTCCGTCGGTCGGGGTCGGGCTCGGGGTGTTCCTGCTGTGCCTCGGCTACCTGCCGAACGCGATCATCGCCGGGTTCTCCTACGTCGTCGGTGCCGGGTTCTCGATGGGCGGGGTCGAGGTCACGCCGATGCGGTTCGTCGGAGGGCCGGTGCCCTCGGTGCCGCTGCTCGCGGCGATGCCGGAGAACTCGTTCGTGTGGAGCCCGGTGGTGCTGGTGGGCGCGGCGCTGATCGGCGTGTTCGTCGGCTGGACCTGCCGCAAGGTCTCCGAGCGGCCCACCTCGCGGATCCGCGCGGTGCTGGTCGCTGCGGTCACCGCGGCCGTGGGCAGCCTGGTGCTCGCCGCGACGGCCGGTGGACGGCTGGCGGCCGGCACGTTCGACCCCGTGACGGTGCCCGCGGGCCTGCTCGCGCTGATGGTGGCGCTGTGGGTGCTGGTGCCGGGTGCGCTGGTGGCCTGGCTCGCCGGCTCCCGCACGAAGGCCGTGGTGGCCGATGACGCCGAGTTCGTCGAGCCGGACTACGTCGAGGACGAGGAGGCCGTCGACCCGGACGTCGTGTTCGAGGACGACGAGCTCACCGACCAGTTCGAGCAGCTCGAGGTCGTGGACGAAGACGAGTTCGAGGTCGACGAAGACCTCGAGGACGACGACTACTACGACGAAGACGAGTACGACGAAGAAGATCTCGAAGAAGAGCCCGAGGACGTCGTCGAAGAGGAAGACCTCGACGACGAAGACGTTGAGGACGAAGAAGAAGAGGCCGCCGAACCGGCCGCGGAGCTCGACCGGGAAGAGGACGCGGAAGAGGACCTCGAAGACGAGGAAGACTTCGACGCGGAGTTCGACGAGATGCTCGGCATGGAGTCCGAGGAGGACCTGGACGGCAAGCCGGGACGGTGACGTCCTAGGCTGCTCCTGAGCTGCTGCAACGACCAGGAGTAGACGCTGAGCACCGAACTTCGGCTTCCCACCCCGGCGCGCGTCGTCGTACTCGTGTCCGGTTCCGGAACCCTCATGCAGGCGTTGCTGGACGCCGACCTCCCGATCGAGGTGGTCGCCGTCGGCGCCGACCGCGAGAACATCGAGGGCCTCAAGCGCGCCGAACGCGCGGGAGTGCCGCACTTCGCCGTGAAGCTGCGCGACCACGCCGACCGAGCCGCCTGGGACGTCGCGCTGACCGAGGCGGTGGCCTCGTTCGAACCCGACCTCGTGGTGTCCGCCGGCTTCATGAAGATCATCGGACCGGCGTTCCTGGCGCGCTTCGGCGGCCGGATGATCAACACCCACCCCGCGCTGCTGCCCGCGTTCGCCGGCGCGCACGGGGTGCGGGACGCGCTGGACTACGGCGTGCACGTCACCGGATCGACGGTGCACCTGGTCGACGCGGGCGTCGACACGGGGCCGATCCTCGCGCAGGAGGCCGTTGTCGTCGAACCCGATGACACCGAAGAGACCCTGCACGAACGCATCAAGGTCGTCGAACGCCGGCTGCTCGTCGAGACGGTCGGCCGACTCGCCCGTGAGGGCTGCACCGTGAACGGACGAAAGGTGAGCATTCCGTGACGACTCCTGGGACCACTCCTGCCGAGAGGCGACCGGTCCGCCGGGCCCTGATCGGGGTCTCCGACAAGGCCGGCCTGCTGGAACTGGCCACCGGCCTGCACGCGGCCGGAGTCGAGATCGTGTCCACCGGCGGCACCGCGAAGGTGCTGGCCGACGCGGGCGTCCCGGTGACGCCGGTCGAGCAGGTGACCGGGTTCCCCGAGTGCCTCGACGGCCGCGTCAAGACGCTGCACCCGCGCGTGCACGCCGGGCTTCTGGCTGACCTGCGCAAGGACTCGCACGTCCAGCAGCTGCGCGAGATGGACATCGCGCCGTTCGACCTGCTGGTCGTGAACCTGTACCCGTTCACGCAGACCGTCGCGTCGGGTGCTTCCCCGGACGACTGCGTCGAGCAGATCGACATCGGCGGCCCCGCGATGGTGCGCGCGTCGGCGAAGAACCACGCGAACGTCGCGGTCGTCGTCGACCCGGCGCGCTACGACTGGGTGCTGGAGAACGTCCGTGAGGGCGGCTTCACCCTGGCCGACCGTCAGCGCCTGGCCGCGGACGCGTTCCGGCACACCGCTTCCTACGACGTCGCCGTGGCGTCCTGGATGGGCAACGTGCTGGCGCCGGACGACGAGGGTTCCGGCTTCCCCGGCTGGGTCGGCGCGACCTGGAACCGGTCGAACGTGCTGCGCTACGGCGAGAACCCGCACCAGAGCGCCGCGATCTACACGCAGGGCGACGGCCGTGTGGGCCTGGCGTCGGCGAAGCAGTTGCACGGCAAGGAGATGTCGTACAACAACTACCTCGACGGCGACGCCGCGTGGCGTGCCGCGTGGGACCACGAACTGCCCTGTGTCGCGATCATCAAGCACGCGAACCCGTGCGGCATCGCGGTGTCCGAGCTGAGCATCGCGGACGCGCACCGCAAGGCGCACGAGTGCGACCCGGTCAGCGCGTTCGGCGGCATCATCGCGGCGAACCGCGAGGTCACCGTCGAGATGGCCGAGTTCGTCTCGGAGATCTTCACCGAGGTCGTCATCGCTCCGTCCTATGCGGACGGTGCGGTGGAGGTGTTGCAGCGCAAGAAGAACGTGCGCATCCTCGTGGCCGAGGCACCCGTGCGCGGCCGTGCGGAGATGCGCCCGGTGTCCGGCGGTCTGCTGTTGCAGCAGCGCGATGCCATCGACGCCTCCGGTGACTCGCCCGCGAACTGGACCCTGGCGGCCGGCAAGCCCGCGGACGAGAAGACGCTGGCGGACCTGGAGTTCGCGTGGCGTGCCATCCGCGCGGTGAAGTCGAACGCGATCCTGCTGGCGAACGACGGCGCGACCGTCGGCGTTGGCATGGGCCAGGTCAACCGGGTCGACTCGTCGCACCTCGCGGTCAAGCGCGCGGGTGAGCGGGCCAAGGGCGCGGTCGGTGCGTCGGACGCGTTCTTCCCGTTCCCGGACGGCCTCGAGGTGCTGCTGGAGGCCGGCGTGCGCGCGGTCGTGCAGCCCGGCGGTTCGGTGCGCGACCCCGAGGTGATCGCGAAGGCCGAGGAAGCGGGCATCACCCTGTACCTGACGGGTACGCGCCACTTCGCCCACTGATCGTCATCGCTGCCGGGGCCGCCTCGTTCGTTGAGGCGGCCCCGTTCGCGTTCAGAGCTTGGCGACCATCTCCGTGGCCAGGCCTACGGCTGCGGCCTCGAACTCCGCGACGTCCGGCTTCTTGTTGGTGAACACGCCCGCGTCCCAGCCGGAGTACTCGACCTCGACCACGGTGTCGCCCTTGCGCACGATGATCCAGATGTCGGTGAACGCCGACTCGCCCTCGACCAGCACCGCCGTAGCCTGGTCGCCGAGCCCGTCGAGCGGCTTGCGCTGCGGGACGCCCCTGGTGTCCATGTGCTGCGCCACGAGCCGGTCGAAGTCGGTGTTCTCCTGCTCACTGGAGACGTAGACGTCGGTGCTGCGCAGGCCTGTGCCGTCGACGCCCTTGGTCTGGTTCCACGAGCAGATCGTGCGCGTGCCCTTCGCCAGCTTCGTCTCACGCGAGCCGAGCCCGTTCGGGTTGGTCGTGCGGGCCTTGGCGAGCGCGGCCTCCGAGATGTTGCCGCACGCTCCCGGCAGCTTGTCCGAACGCTTGCTGCTGCCGCCGTCGGCGTTGACGTTGAGGTAGAAGGTGAGCGCGGTGATGCCGCCGCCCAGCGCCAGCAGGCCGACGATGATGCCGACGACCAACGGCGCTTTGCTCTTCTTGGGCGGCTGCCGCGGAGGACCCCAGCCCGGCGGAGGTGGCTGCTGCCAGCCCTGCGGTTGCTGCTGCTGCGGCCATCCGGGTGGAGGCGGCGGCTGCTGGTGCCAGCCGTGTGGTGGTGGTTGGTTCATAGCTTCCCCAGTACTTCGTCGAGAATTGCGCGGCTCATCGCCTGAAGCTGCGGCGCGTCGCGTCACCGTTGGTGGTGCGGGCCTCGGTGAGGGTCTCCACGCGCCGTCTCTGGTGTGCTCACCTGGTGGTTCCCCTTCAACCCCGTGGTGATCCGGTCACCGTAGATGACCGTTTGGACGCGTGTGGGCGTGTCCACCAAAAGGGTGACGCTCTGGCATTGACACAGGGGTGCGCTCGCGCGCTACGATCATCTCGTTCGTTCGAACAGGAGTTCGAATAAGCAAGTCGCCGAACTTCCCGCGGCGGCCGTGCACAGGGGTGCGCACGGTCCGAGACGGGAGGTGGGTGGAGTGACCAGGTCGGCAACGGCGTCGTTGGCCGCGCTCGGGGTGAACCCGGCCAGCGAGCTGACCAGCACCACCACCGACCACACCACGGGGCGGGTTCTGCCAGTTCGCGGGGAACTGGCGGGCCTGCTGCCGTGGGGCGGCTTGCGGCGAGGCAGCACGGTGTCGGTGGGCGGATCGACATCGTTGCTGCTCGCTCTGCTGGCGGGTGCGACCGCGGACGGCTGCTGGGCAGCCGTGGTCGGCCTGCCGCAGGTGGGAGTGCTGGCCGCGGCCGAACTCGGGGTCTCGGTGCAGCGGCTGGCACTCGTCCCCCACCCCGGCTCCGATCCCGGCCCGGTGATCGCGGCCCTGCTGGACGGCCTGGACCTGGTGGCCGTCGCCTGCCCACTACCTCCCTCACTGGCGCGCCGGCTGACCGCCCGCGCCCGTCAACGCCGCGCCGTCCTCATCGCTTTCGGCTCCTGGCCGTCGCCCGACGTGGAGCTGGCCGCGGAGTCCGTGCGCTGGAACCCGCTCGACGACGGCGCGGAAACGTTGCGGCGCCAGGAGATCAGCGTGCGCAGCAGTGGCCGCGGCGCGGCAGGCAAGCCGCGGCGGGTGCTGTTGGCGTTCGGCGAGAACGAGATCGAGCTCCCGCTGGTTGCCGGCGAACCGTCCGGGTCCGACGAGCCGGCTGATGCCGGTCCGGACCGGGGCGACGAACTGGCTGCCAAGCGGGCTACAACCAGAGGGCGTCCCGCGTGAAGGATCCCCGTCTCCTCGTGGTCTGGTGCCCGGACTGGCCCGTCGTCGCCGCCTGCACCGCCACCGGCACCGGTCAGCACGTGCCGGTGGCGGTCGTCGACGGCAACGAGATCGTGTCCACCTCGGCCGTGGCGCGCGCCGAGGGGATCCGCCGGGCGATGCGCAAGCGGATGGCCGAGTCGATGTGCCCGGAGCTGATCACCTTCGACCACGATCCGCAGCGCGACGCCAGGTTCTTCGAGCCGGTCGCGGAGGCCGTGGAGGAGATCGCGCCCGGCATCGAGGTCGTGCAGCCCGGTCTGGTCGCGGTGCCGGCGCGCGGGCCGGTCGGGTACTTCAAGACAGCGGAGCTGGCTGCCGAACGCATCGTCGACCACATCGCCGCGCGCACGAACGCCGAAGCCCAGGTGGGCGTGGCCGACAGCCTCTTCGCCGCCACGAAAGCCGCGCACCGCGGCGTGATCGTGCCGCCGAACGAGACCGCGAGGTTCCTCGAACCGTTGGGCGTGCACGAACTCGACGCTCCAGAGCTGGTCGACCTGTTGCGCAGACTGGGTTTGAAGACGCTCGGCGCGTTCGCGGAAGTGCCGGAGAACGCTGTCGCGTCGAGGTTCGGCGGACCGGCCACGAAACAGCACCGGCTGGCGCGCGGGCTGCCGGAACGTCCGCTCGACAAGCGCCGGCCCGCGCCGGAACTCGCCGTGTCGGAGACCTTTGACGAGCCGGTCGACCGCATCGACTCGGCCGCGTTCGCCGCGAAGATCCTCTCGGAACGGCTGCACGAGAACCTCGCCGCCAGAAGTCTCGCCTGCACGCGGCTCGGGATCCACGCGCGCACCGAGAACGACGAGGAGCTCCAGCGGGTGTGGCGGGCCGCGGAACCGTTGACACCACGGGGAATCGCGGACCGCGTGCGCTGGCAGCTCGACGGCTGGCTCACCCGCGAACGCCTCACGTCCGGCATCCGGACGCTCACGCTCGAACCCGTCGAGGTCGTCAACGGCACCGCGTTGCAGCTCGGCTTGTGGGGCCACGACGACGAACGCGCGGTGCGGGCTCTCCTGCACGTCCAGGGCCTGCTCGGGCCGGACGGTGTGCTCACCCCGGTGCTCGACGGCGGCAGAGGACCGAAGGAGCAGGTCAGGCTCGTGCCGTGGGGTGACGAACGGGTGCCGGTCCAGAACCCGGACCACCCGTGGCCCGGCCGGCTCACCAGGGCACCGGCGACGCTCGCCGACGACCCCGCCGAGTTGAAGGACGCGCAGGGTGACGAGGTCGGCGTGACCGGCCGCCTCGAACTCACCGCGCAGCCGAAAAAGCTGACCGTCAAAGGAAAAACGCAGGAGGTCGAGGCGTGGGCCGGTCCGTGGCCGGTCGACGAACGGTGGTGGGCGCCGGATCCGCACCGGGCCGCGCGCATCCAGGTGCAGACGAACGACCAGGCGTTCCTGCTGATCCGCAGGGACCAGAGGTGGTTTCTGGAAGGGGTGTACGACTGATGCAAGACGAGTACTGGGATCTGCTGGAGACCCTGATTCCGTTGCCGCGCAGGGAAGCCGATGGGCTGGAATAACCCGCCGGTCCGCTGGAAGGAGCTGGAACGCGCTCTTTCCGGCAAGCCCTACGAACAGAAACCCGACGGCGGTGACGGTCCGGGGTGGGGAAGACACCGCGACCGGTACACCGCGCCGCCGGGTTTCGAGCTGCGCGTGGACGAGCTCGCGGTCACCCGCAAGCGCGTGCCGTACGCGGAGCTGCACTGCCACTCCAACTTCAGCTGGCTCGACGGCGCGAGCCACCCCGAGGAGCTCGTCGAGGAAGCGCAACGGCTCAAGCTCGACGCCATCGCGATCACCGACCACGACGGCATGTACGGCGTGGTGCGGTTCGCCGAGGCGGCCAAGGAACTCGGGATGCACACGGTGTTCGGTGCCGAGCTCAGCATCGGGCTCGGCAAACCGGCCAACGGCGAACCGGATCCCGAAGGTGATCACCTGCTTCTTCTTGCGCGCCAGCAGAAGGGCTACCACGCGCTGTGCCGCACGCTCACCACCGGTCACCTCCAGAACGACGCGGAGAAGGGCAAACCCGTCTACGACATCGACCAGATCCTGGCGGACACCAAGGGCGAGGTCGTGGTGCTGACGGGCTGTCGCAAGGGAACCGTGCGCAGAGCGCTGGTCAGGGACGGCCCGGAGGCAGCGTTCCAGGAGATCGTCAAGCTCACCGATCTGTTCGGCAAAGGACGCGTCCATGTCGAGCTGACCGACCACGGCCTGCCGGAGGACAGCAAGCGCAACGACCTCCTCTACGCGATGGCGCAACAGCTCAAACTCCCCGTCGTGGCAACGAACGCGGTCCACTACGCGACGGCGAACCGCGGCCGGCTCGCCGCCGCGATGGCCGCCGTGCGCGCGCGAAGCAGCCTCGACGACATGGCCGGGTGGTTGCCGCCGTCGCCGGCCGCGTTCCTGCGCAGCGGTGAGGAGATGTTCCACCGGTTCCGCCGTTTCCCCGGTGCCGTGCACAACGCGGCGTTGCTCGGCATGCAGCTGGCGTTCGACCTGAGGCTGGTCGCGCCGCAGCTGCCGCCGTTCGACGTGCCGTCCGGCCACACCGAGATCAGCTGGCTGCGCAAGCTCACCTACGAGGGCGCGCACCACCGGTACGCGAACTCTGACGACAAGGAGAAGGCGTTCCGGCAGATCGAGCACGAGCTGAAGATCATCGAACAGCTCGGCTTCCCCGGCTACTTCCTCGTCGTGCACGACATCGTGAACTTCTGCAAGGAGAACGACATCCTCTGCCAGGGCAGGGGCAGCGCCGCCAACTCCGCGGTGTGCTTCGCGCTCGGCATCACCAACGTCGACGCGGTCCGGTTCGACCTGCTCTTCGAACGGTTTCTGGCTCCCGCCCGCGACGGCCCTCCCGACATCGACGTCGACATCGAGTCCGACCGGCGCGAGGAGGTCATCCAGCACGTCTACGGGAAGTACGGCCGCCGGCACGCCGCGCAGGTCGCGAACGTCATCACCTACCGCGCCCGTTCCGCGGTGCGCGACATGGCCCGCGCGCTCGGCCACTCGCCGGGCCAGCAGGACGCGTGGAGCAAGCAGATAGACAGGTGGGGCCCTCTCAACACCACCACCGACGACTGCGACATCCCGCGTCCGGTGCTGGAGCTGTCCGCGCAACTGGAGAACTTCCCGCGTCACCTCGGCATCCACTCCGGTGGCATGGTGATCTGCGACCGCCCCGTCAGCGAGGTGTGCCCGGTGGAGAAGGCGCGGATGGACAAGCGCACGGTTCTCCAGTGGGACAAGGACGACTGCGCGTCCATCGGCCTGGTGAAGTTCGACCTGCTCGGCCTCGGCATGCTCTCCGCGTTGCACTACGCCATCGACCTCGTGCGCGACCACGAAGGCGTCGACGTCGACATGGGCAAGATCGACCTGGCGGACCAGCGCGTCTACGCGATGCTGCAGAAAGCCGATTCCGTCGGGGTTTTCCAGGTGGAGAGCCGCGCGCAGATGGCGACGTTGCCCAGGTTGAAGCCGCGCAAGTTCTACGACCTGGTCGTCGAGGTGGCGCTGATCCGGCCCGGCCCGATCCAGGGCGGCTCGGTGCACCCGTACATCAGGCGGCGCAACGAGGTCGAGAAGTGGGACTACGACCACCCGTTGCTGGAGAACGCTCTGCACAAGACCTACGGCGTCCCGTTGTTCCAGGAACAGCTCATGCAGATCGCGGTCGACGTGGCCGGCTTCACCGCCGCCGAGGCCGACGAACTGCGCCGCGCGATGGGTGCCAAACGCTCGACCGCCCGGATGGAACGCCTGCGCGACCGCTTCTACGAGGGCTGTGCCGCGAACGGCATCGACGAGGAACTGGCCGGCCGCATCTACGCGAAGCTGCTGGCGTTCGCCAACTTCGGCTTCCCGGAGTCGCACGCCCTGTCGTTCGCACACCTGGTGTTCGTGAGCGCGTGGTTCAAGCTCTACTACCCGGCGGCTTTCTGCGCGGCCCTGCTCCGCGCCCAGCCGATGGGCTTCTACTCCCCGCAGTCCCTGGTGGCCGACGCCCGCCGTCACGGCGTGACGGTGCACGGGCCGTGCGTGAACTCATCGCTGCCTTGGGCGGGTCTGGAACTCTTCGAGGGCGCGAACGCCGTCCGCATCGGTTTGACGGCGGTGCGCGGGATCGGTACCGCGGACGCCGAGCGAATCGTTGCGGCACAACCGTTCCACGGCATGGAGGACTTCGGCTCGCGCGTGCAGCTCAGCACGGCCCAGGTGGAAGCCCTCGCCACCGCGGGCGCCTTCTCCTGCTTCGGCCTCGAACGCCGCGAGGCGCTGTGGGCGGCGGGCGCGGTCGCCGCGATCCGGCCAGACCGCCTGCCCGGCACCACGGTCGGCGTGGATGCGCCTTCGTTGCCGGGCATGGACGACGTCGAACTGGCGGTGGCGGACGTGTGGGCCACGGGCCTGTCGCCGGACAGCTTCCCGACCCAGTTCGTCCGGTCACACCTGGACTCCCTGGGCGCCCTCCCCGCCGCCGCACTCTCGTCGGTGGAACGCGGAACCCGAGTGCTCATCGGCGGCGCGGTCACCCATCGGCAACGGCCGGCGACCGCGGGCGGCGTCACGTTCCTCAACATCGAGGACGAGACCGGAATGGTGAACGTCGTGTGCTCGCAGGGGTTGTGGGCGCGGTACCGGCGGGTGGCGCGCAGCAGCGGGGCGATGCTGGTGCGGGGCGTGGTGGAGTCGGCGGAGGGCGTGGTGAGCCTGATGGCGGACCGGTTGCAGCACCTCGATCTGCGCATCCCGTCGAAGTCGCGCGACTTCCGCTGAGCTCTCCACCGCAATGTTTTGAAGATTGTTCGATCGCGCTGCGTGATCCATTGGTCACCGCTATGTTCGAGGGCAGCGACATCGAGCACACCTGGGGGAATCGTGCCGCTTGAGCACGTTGAGCTGGCCGAACTCGACGTTCCCGACGATCCGCGAACGTGCGCATTTCGCCGAACTCACGCGTCCCGGCGGCCGTGAGCTGCAACCTGCCGACACGTACGACGCACGGGATCCGAGCGGATTCGTCATCGTCACCGTGAACAAGGACCGCAAGGTGACGAATGTCCGAATTCGGCCGCGATGGTATGAACACCTGCGGCCTGAGCATTTTCCGGCCGCGCTCTACAACACCTATGTGACCGCGGTTCAGCGAGCGTTCGCCGTCGAGTTCGCGCACCGGCCTCCTGACCAGCCGGGCGTACCCGCGTCGGACGCCGGCTTCGTGGATCCCGCCGACCTGTCGCAGGAAGAGTGGGAAGCCAGGACGTCGGCCCGGATCAACGCCATGGCCGACCAGTACGACGCGATCCGCGGCCAGCAGCAGCATCCGAAGCAGCTGGAGGTCACCGACATCCGCAGCCCGCTCGGCTACCTCACCCTGCACATGCGCGCCGGGGGCCCGGTCGCGATCCACGGCGACCCCAGGCGCTGGACAACCCGTCGGACACCGTGCTGTCCGAGGACGCCCTGCAGATGTTCGTGCGGGCGGGCCTCGGGATCGACCTGGGAGAACGACCTCCCGCGCAGCCCCGTGGTGGTGGCGGCAGCGAAACGGACGACGAGTGCTTCTCGGATTTCAACGTGTTGAAGGGGAGGGATTGGAATGGGTAACGATGACTTCAAGGTCGTCACCCAGAAGATCCGCGACGAGGCCAAGATTTGGCAGCAGCGCGTGGAAGACACCAAGCCGATCGTGACCGCGGTGCAGAACACGTGGCTGGCGTCCACGGCGTTCTTCGTGGGTGATCTCGCGACCCTCGGCGTCGGGATGATCAACGCTGACGCGGAATCCAAGCAGTACAACGAATTCCGCACGTTCATCGAAAAACTGCTGACGGGCGCGGGCATCGAGTTCGGCCAGATCGACGCGACCCTGCGAAAGATCGCGGACGAGTACGACCGGACCGAGAGCGTCAACAAGCTCGACCTCGACAAGACTTACCACGTGTAGGAGTTGACCACCCGCATGACCGCCCCTGTCCAGGAAGAACACCTGAACAAGTGCTTCGACGGCCTCGAGGACAAGGCTCGTGGCTGCGCCGACAGCTTCAACAAGGCCGTCCACCACATCAACGACTGGCGGTACCTGCTCGGTCCGGCGATGCTCGTCCTCCGGCCCGCGCTCGACAAGATCCGCGAGTTCATGGACAAGGTCTTCAAGCTGATCAGGACGGCCGTGGACCACCAGCTGCCGGTGATCTCGCTGATCCGGCAGTCCTTCAAGTGGCTCAGCGACGTGCAGCAACCGGTGAACAATCTCGTCCACACCAAAACCCACCTCGCCTACGAGTGGGAGGGCGAGGCCAGCACCGCGTACCAGGACAAGGTCATCGCGCAGAACGACGCGATCATCGCTGTCGGGACCAAGGCGGACATGGTCAGCAAGTGGCTCATGGACATCGCCAAGTACAACGTCGAATACATGGTCAACCTGGCCCAGATGGCGACTGACTTCCTGGGCGCACTCGTCGGAGCCGCCGTCGAGGCCGCGACCGTCGTCGAGATCCCGTTCGCCGTGGACGCGCTGGCGGGTGCCATCGGAGACCTCGTCGGCAAGTGGCTGGGAACTCTGGTGGCCATCGCCAACCGGTTCATGGAGGCGCTCGGCAAGGTGCGTGACCTCATGAGCCAGATGTCCGACCCCAAGTTCAAGAACGAGACCTGGCCGCAGGCGGTGACCGGATGAGGCCACGCCGGATCATCGGGGTGGCGATCACGACTATGGCCCTCGCTGGTGGCTGCACCGCCACACCGGTGCCCACTGTCACTTACAGCAGCGCCCCGGTACCGACCACCACCCCGGCCCCAGGCCCGGTCAAGTACGCCTCCGCGAGTTTCCGGAGTTGTCCGGAAATCCAGCAGAAGGTTCCCGGCCTGCCGCCCGCGCTGAAGGCCGAGCCGATCCGCGGCTCCGACGAGTTCGGGCTGACGTGCACCTTCACCACGTCGGAGAACGACGACGTGCCGATGATCACCTTGGACGTGGCCCTCTACGAGAACCGGCACGACTCCTCCGGCGTGGAGCGCGCGAAGTTGGGGTTCACCAACAGCAAGCAGGCGGGTGCGGAGAAGGACACGAGCGTGAACCTGGGGTCAGACGCCCGCTGGGCTGATCCCCGCGATGGCCCCAGCTGTCGGCTGGAGATCCTCGACGAGAACGTGGTGATGATGACGAGGTACAGCAACGGCGGCAAGAAGCTGGACCCGCGCAGCGAGGAGTGTCGCCGGCTCGCCCGCGACGTGACGAAGCAGCTCTTCGACGCGATTCAGCCGTAGTACCCCCGGCAGGAGTCGAACCTGCGTCTCCGGCTTCGGACGCCGGTGTCGTGTCCGTTGGACCACGAGGGTGTGGCGGAGGATGCAGGATTCGAACCTGCGCGACGCTCGCGCGCCGACGACCGTTTTCGAGACGGATGCCTTACCGGACTCGGCCAATCCTCCTCAGGACGCGGAGGGCGCGCGGGTCGAACGCGCGCCGGGCGTGCTGCCCGGACCACGGATTAGCAATCCGGTGCCTTACCACTCGGCCAGCCCTCCTTAGTCCTGCGTTATCAGTGCGCCCGAAAGCGCATTTCAGTCCGATGCCCGCGAGTCGAACGCGGTGTGTCCTCATCCCAAATGAGGTGGGTTGCCGTCTCCCTCGCACCGGTCAGCACCCCTGCCAGGAGTCGAACCTGGACCTCGGCGTTCGTAGCGCCGCACTCTTTCCATTGAGCTACAAGGGTAAAATTAAATCGCGAAATAGAGAGAGCCGCCCTGCTCGGTTTCCCGAGGGGCGGCTCCCTGTGCGTGACGTCTACGCCACTACAAGGAGCTCACCTGCGAAAACGGTCGCGATGACGGTCGCGCGAAGCTGACGCTGCTGAAGCGTCGGCGCTGCGGCTGGCTCGTCATGGCGTTACCCCTTCGGCTCGTGGTGTGGTCCAAGTATTACGGGCGGGCAGGCTCGTCGTCAATCATTTATTCAGGGGCGTTCGTAAGTCATGAACGAAACTCCGCTCTCGAACAGTCGTGCATCGGTGCGCTTGAACGTCGTGATGTCGGCTTTTCCGTCGAACAACGGGATACCGCGCCCGAACACCACCGGGTGGATCTTCAGCAGCAGTGTGTCGATCTGCGGCAGGAGTTCGGCGGCCAGCTTGCCGCCGCCGCACAGCCAGATGTCGAGGCCGTCCTCTTCCTTCAGCTCCCGCACGCGCCCTGCCACGTCCTGGCGGATCACCGCGACGTCGTGCGGCGTGTCGATCAGGGAGGACGACGCCACGAACTGCCGCAGGTGTGCGTAGGGCGAGGCCAGTCCGCCAGGCACCTGGTAGGTGTGGCGGCCCATCAGCACCGTGTCGAACTTGGTGTTCGGCGTGTCCGCGAACCCGAGGGCCTCGCGGAACTGGGTGGGCAGCGTCTCCGGGTAGTGGGCGTTGATGCCGGCCATGTGATCGCCCTCGAAGATGAACCCGTCGAAGGTCCCGTCCTCCGCCGCGATGAAACCGTCCAGCGTGACGGCCACGTAGTAAACGAGCTTTCGCATGCAGATCATCCCCTCAGAACCAGTTCAACCACGACAACTGTAGTACTATGGCTGTAGTGGTTGCAAGGAGGAAGCGTGGCGAAGAACGAAGCTAGGCGTACGCAGCTGCTGGACGCGGCGATCGACGTCCTGGCCGAGGAAGGTGCGCGGGGGCTGACCTACCGCGCGATCGACGCGAAGGCGGGGGTGCCGGCGGGCACGGCGTCGAACTACTTCGCGAACCGCGACGACCTGATGTCGGAGGTGGCGACGCGGGTGCACCAGCGGCTCATGCCGTCGGACGAGTCGGTCGCGGAGTCACTGGCGATGCCCAGGGACAGGCGGCTCACGCTCAAGTTCATGCACGACATCATCAAGCGGGCGGACGCCGACAAGGCCTGCTACCTCGCGATGATGGAGCTGCGGCTGGAGGCCACCCGAAGGCCCGACCTGCGCACCGCGCTCACCAAGACGATCGCCGACAACCTCGACTTCAACATCACGTTCAACGAGGAGTCGAAGCTGCCCGGCGACCGGATGACCGTCGTCTCGCTGTACTTCGCGATGACGGGGTTGATCTACGAACGGCTCACGCTGCCGGACGTGGTGGCGCCCATGGACCTCGACGAACTCATCGAGGTCCTGGTCGACCGCGCCATCGGCTAGCGACTCAACGGACCGCCGGTGATCGTCAGCGCCACGGCGATCACCACGACGCCCAGCGTCGAGTAGAGGAACGCGTCCATGCCACGGCCGCGGATCTTGATCAGACCTGCCTGCTCGTCGCTCACCAGGATCCGCAGCACGGCCGCGACCAGCAGTGACACGCCCAGCAGGACCGCGCCCTGGCGCCAGTGGTACTGGAAGATCCGCACCAGCCCGAGCGCGCTGATCCCGAGCACCAGCGCGAACGGCAGGTGCTTGCCGGGACCGGAGCGCCAGCGCTGTTCGGACATGAGCGCCTCGGCGTCAGACCGCTGCATTGGCGCGCTCGGCGGCTTCGACGGTGTTGGTCAGCAGCATCGCGACGGTCATCGGGCCGGAACCGCCGGGCATCGGGGCGAGCCAGCCGGCGACCTCGCGGACGTCCGGAGCCACGTCGCCGACGAGACCCGCGTCGGTGCGGGTGATGCCGACGTCGATCACCGCGGCGCCCGGCTTGACCATGTCCTTGGTGATCAGGCCCGCGCTGCCGGCGCCGGCGATCACGATGTCCGCCCTGCGCACCTCGGCCGCGAGGTCCTTGGTGCCGGTGTGGCACAGCGTCACGGTGGCGTTCTCGGTGCGGCGGGTCAGCAGCAGGCCGATCGGGCGGCCGACGGTGACGCCGCGGCCGACCACGGTGACGTTCTGGCCGGCGATCGGCACGTCGTAGCGGCGCAGCAGCTCCACGATGCCGCGCGGCGTCGCGGGCAGCGCGGCCTCCTCGCCGAGCACGAGCTTGCCCAGGTTGACCGGGTGCAGGCCGTCGCCGTCCTTGCGCGGGTCGATCCGCTCCAGGATCGCGTTCGCGTCGAGGTGCTTGGGCAGCGGCAGCTGGACGATGTACGCGGTGACCTCGGGGTTCGCGTTCAGCTCGTCGATGACGGCCTCCAGCTCCTCCTGCGTCGTCTCCGCGGGCAGGTCGCGGCGGATCGACTTGATGCCGACCTTCGCGCACGCCGAATGCTTGCCCTTGACGTACGAGTGCGAGCCGGGGTCGTCGCCGACCAGCACGGTGGCCAGACCGACCTGGACCGGCAGCGCGGCGACCCGCACCTTCAGGTCCTCGAACAGCGCGTCCCGGGTTTCCTTGCCGTTGAGCAGCGTCGCAGTCACGCCTTCATCCTCCCATTGGGCAGCGCCGCGATGCCCACCGACACCAGCGTCAGCACGACGCCGATCACCGTCGGCAACGCCAGGTGCCCGCTCAGTCCGTCCAGCAGCACTGCCCCGATGAGCTGTCCGCTGACACCGCACAGCCCGACCATCAACACGCCGATGAACCGCACGGACACGATCGCGCCGCCCACCCCGACGATGCCGAGCAAGCCACCGAGGTAGAGCCACCAGGCGGACGGGAACGCGCCCGGCACTCCGCCCCACGCCACCGCGTTGACCAGCGACAACGCGGCGGTGCCCACGGTGAAGTTGACCAGGATCGTCGCCACGGAGTTCGCCGCGGCCTCGCGCACCAGTCCGTTCACCGCCTGCTGCCAGCCCATCAGCAGGCCCGCGATCAGCGGCAGCACCGCGAGCCACAACGCGCCCGGCGACGTGAACTGGTGCGACACGGCGACCGTGACGGCGATAACACCGACGACGGCTCCAGCGACACGAGTGGATGTGAACGGTTTCGGCTTGCCCGGCCCGACCCCGAGTCGGTCGATCACCATGCTGCTCACGACCTGTCCGATCACGACCGAGACCGTGAACACCGCCACACCGATGGTCGCGACCGCGAGCCCCTGTGAGCCCACCAGCACGGCGCCGCTGATGCCTCCGACGCACTCCCACCACCGGATGCGCCGTTGCCTCAACGCGTCGCGCAACCGCGCCAGCCCGTCCCGTCCGGACTGTCGCGACAGGACGACCACCATCAGCACCAACCAGCCGCCACCGAACGAGATCAACGCCGCCAGCAGGCCGTTGTGCAACGACTGGGCCAGTGATCCGTTGACTCGCGCCTGGACCGCGATGGCCACGCCACCGACCGCCGCCAGCAGACCGCCGGTCACCTGCGCGGACCGTGACAAAAGCTCCTCCAGCCGAGACAGGGGTGTTCTTGATCAGCTTTAACCAGGCCCGTGCACCGCGTTATGGTCGGGCCTCCACCGTTCGGCGCAGTGGCGGGGGACGTGTGCGATCCGGCGAGTTGCGGGGGAAGATGTTGGCGTGTCCGAGCCGAAGCCGTTGAACCCTACAGAGCAGGACGCTCTGGTTAAGCAGATCGGCCTGACTCTCATGCGGGCCGCCCCGGAAGACTGGCGCAGCGTCATCGCGCAGTACCGGGCCACCGGCCGTTACTTCGAGCTGGAGGCCGAACTGCGGTTGCAGGACGGCACCTCGCGCTCGTGGGCCGTGCCGCAGGACGTGGCCTCGCTGTTCGCGCGGTTGCGTGCCGGCATGCACCGCGAGGGCAGGGGCAGCTGGACGAACGCCCGCTACCAGCTCGATCACCCCTCCAGCTACAACCTCGACTTCGACCGCGCGGAGCCGAGCTGGCAGACGCCTCCTCCGCAGCAGGCGTACTTCGACGAGATGCGGTTCTTCCCGCGGGTCGACGAGAACGTGCCTGACTGGCTGCGTCGCCGGCTGAACCCGCCGACGCCGGTGTTCCGCACGGTCCGCGTCTTCGACGGCGCTGGTCCGGGCGGCCGTCCGTCGGTCAACCGGCCACCGGTGCCGGAGCCCGAGGTCGCGCCGCTGCTCACGTACCTGTCGAACGCCCCGGTCGCCGTGGCCGGACGTGGTTTCGACGCCGACGTGCTGCACCCGGACTCGCCGCCGGTCGTGCCGTCCGGGTTCCAGACCGACGGTGCGTGGATCTGGCCCGCGGGCGTCTCCTACTACCTGCGCAAGTACGGCGTGCCGCCCGAGCCGGAGCTGGTCGAACGCGCTCGTGCCGCCGGTTTCAGCCTGCCGGAGGTCTCCGAGGAGTCCAGGCTCGCCGCCGCCGCGAACCTCGGCGCTCCCGCCGCGCCTCCCGGCACCGTGGTGCCGGTGCCGCCGGCCCTGCCCGTGCCGCCGTCGCCGGAGCCGCAGGTCAAGCAGGAACCCGAGCCCGAACCGGCGTCGGACGAGACGCAGTACGTCACGCCGCCGAAGTTCGACACGCCGCCGAAGTTCGACACGCCGCCGAAGTTCGACGCAGAGCAGGAGCCCGAGGTCGAGGAGTACGACTTCGAGCCGATGTTCCCAGACCAGCAGGCCGTCGAGGTCACCACCGAGCAGCCGCAGGTCGAGCCGGAACCCGAGCCTGAGGACATGGGCGCCACGGTCGCGGTGCCGCTGCCTGGGCCGACCATTGACGGCCCGCCCTACCGGGTGGTCTTCGACTCCGACGGCGTGCCCGACGTCGACGACAGGCGCCTGCGCGACACGTACGGCGCGGGCATGGACCTCTTCGCCCCGCACCCGAGCGAGGTCGAGGAACCGGAGCCGGTCGCAGAGGTCGTCGCCGAGGAGCCGAACGAAACGGACCCCGGCGACGAACAAGATGTCGTGGACGTTGACGACGCACCCGAGATCCCGACCGCCGGGCCGGACGAGCCGGAGCTGCTCACGCACCAGCGCGACGAGGAGCTCACGGACCACCTCGTCGCGGACACCGAGGAACGCCCGCGCGACGCCATGCAGGACACGATGGCGTGGAGCCCGGTCCTCGACGAGCCGCTGGAGAGCCCGGCCGAGGTCACCGAAGAGCATCCGATCGTCCCCGTCGCGGAGGACGGGCCCGACCTGGCCGAGGACGAGATCGAGTCCACGGCGTCGTTCGAGTCCGCGCCGTACGAGCAGGAGTCGTTCAAGCAGGAGCCGTTCGAGCCTGCCGCGTTCGAGCCCTCGCCGTTCGAACCCGAGCCCGCGCCGTTCGAACAGCAGGGCTTCGAGCCCCAGTTCGAGGACAAGCCGCAGTTCGAGAACAAGTTCGGGTCGCCGAAGACCCTCGAACCCGAGGCCGCGCCGGCGCTGCTCGCACCACTGCCGGTCCCGGTACCCGCGCCCGGCCGCGCCGAGGAGACGACCCAGTTCGACGCGGCGCTGTTCAACGAGCCGAAGGTCGAGCACGAGCCGGAACCGGAGCCAGAGCCGGAGCCGGTGAAGCCGCCGCGCCAGGTCACGCAGGAGGAGGACCGCGAACTCGCGGGCACCCGCCGCGCGCTCGACGACCTGAACGTGCCGCACGGCGTGTACCGGATCGGCGAGCCCGCCGATCGCACCTGGACGCTGCGCCTCGACGGCGACAGCTGGGAGGTGTGCTGGTTCGACCACGGCCCGAAGAGCCCCGTGCGGTTCGACAAGGTCGAGGACGCGTCGGCGTACCTGCTCGGCAAGCTGGTGCTGGGCAACTTCCGCACGATCGTGCGTACGCCGCCCCCGCCACCGCAACGGCCGATGAGCAACGGTTTCCGCGAGGAGCCGCGCCGTCCCGTGCCGCCGCAGCGCCCGCCGATGCCCCAGCCGCAGGCCCAGCAGGCACCGGCCCAGCCGGTCCCGCAGGCACCCCCGGCACCGGTCCAGCAGGCGCCGGTCCCTCCGGCGCCACCTCAAGCCGCGCCCACGCAACAGGTCTCGGCCCCCGCGCCGGCACCGATCGCGGCGGCGGTGGCCCAGGAGGAGCCGTCGAAGCGGAAGTTCCCGATCGGTCCACTGGCCGGCGAGCCGCCGCTGACGTTGTTCCGCCACAAGCAGATGTTCGAACTGCCGGCGGGCACCGAGGTCGACCGCTACGGCGACCAGAACGGCAACCTCGTCTACGTCGCGGGCACCCCGTTCCCGGAACGCAGCCTCGTGCCGTCGTGGATCAACCGCCCGTACCGCGTGTACCGGTTGCGCCGCCCGCTCGAGGTGCTCAGCGGCGTCGCGGTGCCGTGGTTCGAGCAGCCCGGTGGCGGAACGGCCTACCTGCTGCCGAAGGCGATCGAGGAGATGGTCGCCGAGGGCGTGCTGGTGGAGATCACGGGATCAGCTGACAACTAGTCCGTAGGCGGCCGCGAAAGCGATCGCCTGCTCGATGTCGATGAGGGCTCCGGCGAGCTTGGCTTGCCGGAGCCCGTTCGCGTCCACCGCCGCCCCGCGCAGGTCCGCGCCCTCCAGCTTGGCGTCGAGCAGCCGCGCGCCGATCAGGTCCGCCTTGCTCAGGTCGGTGTTGCGCAGATCGGCCTCGCTGAGGTTCGTCTCGCGGAACCGCTGCCCGCTCAGCTTCAGGCCGTGCAGCGGCGCTTTCGCGAACGACGCCAACGTGAAGTCCACCTCGGTGAAGGTGATCGGTCGCAGCACGCAGTCGACGAAGTTCGACCCCATGAGGCTGCACGAGGAGAACGACGACCGCGTCAGCACCGTGCGGTCGAACGTGCACTGCCGGAACGCGGTCGCTTGGTGCTTCGACTCGCCGAGGTCCGTCCGGGTGAAGTCGCACCGGGTGAACGTGCATCCCGTCGTGACGAGCTCGCGGAGGTCGGCCTCGGTGAAGTCGCAGTCGGTGAAAGACCGCTTCTCCCAGTGCTGACCGGGCATGACGGCGTCGGCGTAGTCCTCGCCGATCTCTTCGTCGGGGATGTCCACTCTCACACTCTGCCATTGGCCACGTGTTGGTAACGTGCGGGTCGCCGGGCGACCTGCCCGACGTCAACGAGGACCGTCATTCGGGAAGGCTCATGACCCGCACGCCCGTGAACGTCACTGTCACCGGTGCAGCCGGCCAGATCGGCTACGCACTGCTCTTCCGCATCGCTTCCGGCCACCTGCTCGGCCCGGACACCCCGGTCAACCTGCGGCTGCTGGAGATCACCCCCGCGCTGAAGGCCGCCGAGGGCACCGCGATGGAGCTGGACGACTGCGCCTTCCCGCTGCTCAAGGGAATCACGATCACCGACGACGCGAAGACCGCGTTCGACGGCGTGAACGTGGCCCTGCTCGTCGGCGCCCGCCCCCGCACCAAGGGCATGGAGCGCGGCGACCTGCTCGAGGCCAACGGCGGAATCTTCAAGCCGCAGGGTGAGGCGATCAACGCCGGCGCCGCGGACGACGTGAAGGTTCTCGTGGTCGGCAACCCGGCCAACACCAACGCCCTCATCGCCCAGCAGCACGCGCCGGACGTCCCGCGCGAGCGCTTCACCGCGATGACGCGCCTGGACCACAACCGCGCGCTGTCGCAGCTCGCCAAGAAGCTGGGCGTCGCGGTCACCGAGATCGAGAACATGACGATCTGGGGCAACCACTCGGCCACCCAGTACCCGGACCTGTTCCGCGCCAAGGTCGGCGGCAAGACCGCAGCCGAGGCCGTGAACGACCAGGCCTGGCTGGAGAACGACTTCATCCCGACCGTCGCCAAGCGCGGCGCGGCGATCATCGAGGCCCGTGGCGCGTCTTCGGCCGCGTCCGCCGCGAACGCCGCCATCGACCACATCTACGACTGGGTCAACGGCACCGAGTGGACCTCGATGGCGATCCCGTCGGACGGCTCGTACGGCGTGCCCGAGGGCATCATCTCGTCGTTCCCGGTCAAGTGCTCGAACGGCAGCTACGAGATCATCCAGGGCCTGGAGATCGACGAGTTCTCCCGCGGCCGCATCGACGCCTCCGTGGCCGAGCTGGTCGAGGAGCGCGACGCCGTGAAGGGCCTCGGCCTGATCTGAGTTCTTCGTGGCAGTGTGGGGAACGTGCGGATTCCATGGGACGTGCCCCAGCCACAGCTTTCCGATGACGTGCATCCTGCGCTCGCTGACGCCGCCCGTGCGGCGTCAGCGGCGTATGGACGCGCCCGAGCACTGCACACGCGCCTCGAACTCCGCGAAGAAGTGGCGGACGGCGCCGACGGAACACCGACGATGCGCGTCGATCGCATCGTTGAAGACGCGATCCTGGAATCCATCCACCGCAATCGCGTGAACCTTCTGTCCGAGGAAGCCGGGTTCGTCGACAACGGCTCCTCGATCACCCTCGTCATCGACCCGGTCGACGGGTCCGCGAACGCCGCGTTCGGCGTTCCTCTCTCGTGCTTCGCCGGCGCTCTCGTTGAAGACGGCACGGCAAAAGAAGCTCTCACGACGTGGTTCGACACGGGCCGTGCGTGGCATGCGCTGGCAGGTGTTCCGACGTCGTTCCGCACGACCGGACGCACAACGCTGGACGGCGCGTCGGTGTGCTTGATGCGCCCGAAGACAGGCACTCAGGACGCGTGGCTGCGGATCGCGAACCGCGCCGACCGCATCCGGGTGCTGTGCACGACCTGCCTGGAGACGATGCTGGTCGCGGAGGGCACCGTCGACGCGTTCATCGATCCGGGCAGCGACACGCACCGGATCATGGACCTCGCGACGGCGCTGGTCACCGTGCCCGCCGCGGGTGGGGTGCTGCTCGACCTGCACGGGAGGCCGTTCACGTTCGAGCCCGACCTGACCCACCGGTGGTCAGGCGTGGCGGCAGCGACTCCTCAGCTGGCGGAGGAGCTGATCGCGACCGTACTGGGTTAGAGGGTGCCTCTCGGCTCGACGATGCAGTCGGGGCCGGGGAACACGAGGCCTTCGTGGCCGTCGTTGAAGCGGACCAGGTACGGCGGCTGGCCGTCGCTTCCGCGCACTTCGAGGATCTCGCCCAGGCGCTCCTCGAGTCCGATCGAGCGGCTGTGGACGTGGAGCCTGTCACCAACTGTTGCTTGCATGATGCTGCAACACCTCCGGTGTGCGGCGTGAGGCTTGGCGATGAACGCGCTAAAGCCTAGGCCGACACCGGAGGTGCGCAACAGGGCATAACGCACCTTGGGTGGAACATGTGTGAACGCGGATAGGCGTGTGTCGGTCGGCAGCGGGCTGGGGCTGTCGGTGTCGCCCGCTACGGTGGCGCTGAGATGATCACGGTGATCCAGGCGTATCGGTTCGCGCTCGACCCGACCGCAGGGCAGCAGGCGGCCCTGCGGTCGCATTGTGGTGGGCAGCGGTACGCCTTCAACTGGGGCTTGGCGCGGATCAAGGCGAACTTGGATCAGCGTGCCGCCGAGAAGACCTACGACCTCCCCGACAATCAGCTCACGCCGCCAGTGTCGTGGTCGGCCTACTGCCTGCGCAAGGAATGGAATCAGGCCAAAAGCGGGGTCGCGCCGTGGTGGGGTGAGAACTCCAAAGAGGCGTACTCGTCGGGGTTGGCCAACCTGGCCACAGCGCTGACGAACTGGCGGGGTTCCCACACAGGCACGCGGCGTGGCCCGGTGGTGAGGTTTCCGCGGTTCAAGGGCAAGCGGGCCGGGGTGTCGTGCCGGTTCACCACCGGCGCGTTCGGCCTCACGGACGATCGGCGGCACGTGAAGCTGCCCCGCGTCGGCACGGTGCGCACGCACGAGTCCACCCGCAAGCTGGCCCGCCATGTGGAGCGCGGTACAGCTCGTATCCGCTCGGCCACTGTCTCGTGTAGGTCCGGGCGCTGGTTCTGCGCGTTCTCGGTGGAGATCACCCGCACCGACCCGGCGCCCACACGACCAGGCACGGCGGTCGGCGTGGATCTCGGGGTGGCATCGCTCGCGGTGCTGTCCACCGGTGAGATCGTCCCCAACCCGAAGCACCTGGAAGTCGCGCAGCGGGAGTTGCGCCGCCTGCAGCGCCAGGCTGCTCGGCGTACCGGGCCAGACAGGCGCACCGGCCGGGCTCCGTCGAACCGGTGGCGCAAGACACAGGCCCGTATCGCGCGGCTGCACGCGCGGGTCGCGAACGCGCGCCTGGACGGGCTGCACAAGCTCACCACTCGCCTGGTCCGCAGGTTCGGCACGCTCGTGCTGGAAGACCTGCACGTGGCCGGGATGTTGCGCAATCGCCGCCTGGCTCGCCGCGTTGCGGGTGTCTGCATGGGTGAGTTGCGGCGGCAGGTCGGTTACAAGACAGCGTGGGGTGGCGTCCGGCTGGTCGTCGCCGATCGCTGGTATCCGTCCTCGAAGATCTGCTCGGACTGCGGCGCGGCGAAAACCAACCTGCCGCTGCGTGTCCGGGTGTACCACTGCGATGAGTGCGGCCTCGTCCTCCATCGCGACCTCAACGCCGCCCGCAACCTCGCTGCACTTGTCGGCGAGACGGTGGGCGGCACGTCCGCGGCGAGTTGCGCCGGGACGCTAAACACGCCCGATGGAAACCCTTGTCAGCCCCACACCGTGTGGGCAGCGGGTACCGCCACGGGAAGGCCCGCACCAGCTGGTGCGGGCCAACGCCGCCGCCGCAAGGCGACGACTGCCTGAACACCGTGGAACTCACATTCACTTGCAGTTCAGGTAACGGCTCAAGTGCTCATCCGCCGCAAGCCGAGGAAACCTTCGCCACGAGGTCGGCCTTCTTCGTCACCCAGTCCGCCGCGGAGTTGACGTTCTGCATGCCGTTGGCGGCTTCTTCCAGAGCCTTCTTCACCTGCTCGTCAGGCGCGGAGTTCGCGAGGGTCTCGAGCTCCTTCGCCTTGGCCTGAGTGTCCTCCAGCGCCTTCTGCGGGTCGCTCAGGTCCGGCGAGAAGCCCAGCAGCGAGATCGCGTCAGCGCACAGCTTCACCTTGTCCGCAGTGTCGCTGACGCCCTGGATCGTGTCGCACGCCGTCAAGCTGCCCAACGCGATGACAGCCGCAACCAGCGGTCCAACTACGCGCATTCGCTCTCCTCTTGCCCGATGTGTCCGTTTGTGTTGCTTATGACTCTACCGATGCGCTTCTTGATCGACCTGGCGTTGGTAGAGCTTGCGGATGACGTCGTCGATTTCCGGCTCCACGACGGCGAGGTCGTGGACCTCCACCTGCCGCACCACCTGAGTGATCAACTGGGCCGCCGTCATCTCCGCTCTCCTGAACGTGAGGTGGTGTCGCAACCCGTTGGCCTCGCTGCGCACCGCCGTTACTCCAGGGACGTCCGGCGCTGGTCCGGGTTCCCGGAGGTCGATCACGAGCTCGCGTTCCGGGGTGACCTCGGCCCGCAGTTCCTCCAGCGGACCGTCGGCGAGCACCCGGCCGTGGTCGATCACCATCAGCCGCGGGCAGAGGCGCTCGATGTCGTCCAGGTCGTGCGTGGTGAGCAGGAGCGTGGTGCCGCGCCGGACGTTGATGTCCGCCAGGAACTCCCTGAGGCGTTCCTTCGACTCCAGGTCCAGGCCGATGGTGGGTTCGTCGAGCACCAGCAGTTCCGGCGCGTGCAGGAGAGCCGCGGTGATCTCGCCGCGCATCCGTTGCCCCAGCGAGAGCTGCCGCACCGGGGTGATCAGAAGCTCTTGCAGGCCAAGGAGTTCGACGCACTCGTCGAGCCGCGTCCGGTAGTCGTCGGCGGACACGCGGTAGATGGACTTGAGCAGGTCGAAGCTGTCCTGGAGCGGCAGGTCCCACCAGAGCTGGCTGCGCTGGCCGAACACCACGCCGATGCGTTTCGCGAGGTCGCGGCGCTCCTTCGACGGATCCACGCCGTTGACCCTGAGGTGGCCGCTGGTGGGCACCAGGATCCCGGTCAGCATCTTGATCGTCGTGGACTTGCCTGCGCCGTTCGGCCCGACGTACCCGACGGCCTCGCCCGCCTTGACGTCGAAGGTGACGCCGTCGACCGCCGTGACGGTCTTGTAGTTGCGCCGCAAGCCTTTCGACGTGGCGACCTTGAACTCCCTGCGGAGCTCCCTGACCTCGATCATGATCCCGTTCCCCGATAGTGCCTGACCGCGAACCGCCACACGAACCCGGCAACCGCGGCTGCCAGTGCCGCGACGAGCGGTGATGTCCAGCCGACCCAGCCAGGAAGGCCGAGCGGATCTTCTCTGCCGAGCAGCGCGAGGCTCGGGTAGTACGCGACGAACGCCCCCGGCACGATGAACGCCATCACCCAGCGCAGCGGCGCGGAGTAGACGTTGATCGGGTACGAGGTGAAGGCGTTGCTGCCGTAGGTGACCGCGTTGGCGAACTCGCGCCCCTCGACGATCCAGAAGCAGACCGAGCAGGCCACGACCCAGACCGCGCTGTAGATCACCGCGCCGGCGATCGGCGTCAGGATCGTCAGCGCGATCTTCGCCGCCGACCACTCGATCGAGACGTGTGACAACGCGTACGCCATCACTGCGAGCGCGCCGGTGATGCGCCCGATCCTGCGCAACCGGATGTCGGAGCACATGATCTGCGGCAACGTTCCGAGCGGCCGCATCAGCAACACGTCGAAACTGCCGGTGCGGATGTACGTCGGCAGGTTGTCGAGCTGCCCGGCGAACAGGTCCGCGACCCCGAACGCCGCACCCGCGAACGCGTACATCAGCAGCACTTCGTTCTTGGTGAACCCGCCCAGCGCGTTGACCTGGCTGAACAGCACCAGGATGACGATCAGCTCGTAGGACTGCGCCAGCACCTGCGACAGGAAGTCGATCGCGAACGAGGCTCGGTAGGTCAGTTGGCTCTTGAGCCGCGCGCCGATGAGCTTGGGGTAGATGAGGTCAGCCACCCTGCACCACCACCTTGCGCACCGCGCGTTGCAACACGAAGTGCCCGGTCGCGAGCACCACCACGGCCCAGAACGCCTGGTAGAGCAGGAGTTTCGCGGCGCTGCCGTGCCCGAGGAACACGTCGATCGGCGCCTGCAGCAGCGCAGGGAACGGTGACATCCACAGCGCGTCCCTGGCCCACTCGGGGAAGAACGAGATGGGCACCGTCAGCCCGCACAGCAGGCCGGAGGAGACGTTCCAGAACCCGTACACCCCGCGGTTGTCGAGCAGCCAGAACGCGCTGGCCTCCACCAGGAACCGCACCCCGAAGCTGATGACCAGCGCGATCATGGCGCTGAGCAGGAACAGCGGCCACTGCAGCGGGTTCTCCGGGAACTGGAACGGGAACAGCAGCATGCCGAACGCCATCGGCGGCGCGAGCCTCGTCACGAACGCGAAACCGCCGCGCCCGATGTCCTGCGCGAGGAGAGCGCCCTGAAGATGCCACGGCCGATAGAGGTCTACCACTACGTCACCGGATCGCACGCGCTCGGCGAGCTCGTTGTTCCCCCACAACAGGACGAACCCGAGCAGCCCCTGCCCGATCCAGACGTACGTGTTCGTTGCAGCGATGTCGTAGTCCGCGATCTTGCCGTTCGCCGCGGTGATCGCGGCGGAGATGATGGCGAGTCGCAGCAGGCCGAAGACCACGTTCGTGGTCATTCCGGCCAGCATCGCTTGTCGGTAGGTCGAATACCTTCGGAAGCCTGCAATGATCAAATCGGCGTGGACACGCACGTCGTTCTACGTTAGTGACCGTCGCAAGTGGATTTGAACTCGTATCGGCTAGGACCCGAAAGCGCTGGTCACGACCTCGCCCGCCTCGGGCTGCGCGGCGAGGCAGAGGAAGTAGTTGCGGGTGCCGTCCTTGAACCCGACAGCGGTGATCTCCCACCCGGTGGTGTCGACGGTCGGCCGGGTCGCCGCCTTCATCACCTCGGGCGTGCAGACGTTCTTCACCTCGGTGGAGGCCAGCAGCTCGTCGGAGTCGACCGCCGGGATCTCCCCGGACAGCCAGCCGCCGCCGAACGACTCCCAGTAGTGCTCGGTCGAGCAGCTGCCGACCTTCCGCGCCGTGGCCGGCATGCCGCCGATGCTGACGATGCCGCGGAAGCACGTCGACTGGTCGATGCAGAACCCCTTGCCGCACTTCTTGAGGAACGGCGGGATGTCCTCGGCGCCGCCCGGCTGCGTCGTCGCCGGTCCAGGGCCTTGGGCACCTGCCTTTTCGCCGCCGAGGAAGTTCCACGCGAGCACACCCGCGCCGATCGCCACGACAAGTCCGGCGGCGGCGACCAACGGCCAGATCTTGCGCTTCCGCGGCGGGGGAGTGACCGGGACGGTGGGTTGCCGCATCGGATCGCGCAGCTCGTCGCGAAGCTGCGCGGCGCTCGGCGTGCGCAGGTTCGCGTCCGGGTGCAGGGCCCGCGCCAGGATGTCGTGCAGCGCCGGCGGCACCCCGTCGACGGCGTTGATCGGCCTGCGCAGGATCTCGCCGAGCTGGTCGAAGCTGCTGATCGGCCACGGCACCGGACGCGGCGGTTTGCCGGCGAGCAACGTGTAGAGCGTCGCGGCGAGCGAGTAGACGTCGGCCTGCGGCGTGGGCTCCGCCATCGCGAACGCTTCCGGCGGCGCGTAGCTGGGGCTCAGGGCGTCACGCGTGACCGTGCTGCCGCCCTGCGCGTCCAGCAGCGCCGCGAGCCCGAAGTCGGCCAGCTTCGGCGTGCCGTAGCGGTCGACGAGGATGTTGCCGGGCTTGATGTCCCGGTGCAGCACGCCTTCCTGATGTGCCGCGGCCAGTGCGTCCGCGAGCTTGATGCCGAGATCCCGCACCTGCTCGTGGTGCAACGGCCCGCGCGCGTCCAGCTGGTCCGCGAGCGACCCGCCCGTGCACAGCTCCATGACCATGTACGGCGTGCCCTGGGCGGTGATGTTCGCGTCGTGCACCCCGACGACGTGCGGATGCCCGGACAACTTGGCCGCCGCGTGCGCCTCCCGGAGGAACCTCCTCCTGTCGCGCTCGTCGACCAGCACCCGGTTGTCGATCTTCACCGCGACGTCCCGGCCGAGCTGTGCCTGGTGGGCGCGGTAGACGGTGGCGAAACCGCCTGCGCCCAAGGGTCTCAGGTCGGACAGGCCGGGAATGCGGGGTGCGGTCACGCGCGGCAGCATAGTTCCGCACCCCGACAATTCCCCTTTAGGCCGTGCAGTTCAGCGAACCTTGGCGCAGCGCGTGGCCGCTGGTGTTGTCGTCGTCCGCCCACAGCACGACTTTCTTGCCGTTGACGCAGCTCGGCGAGATCGCAAAGCCTTCGAGGTTCACGTTCGGCAGCTTGGACGGCCGGTCGTACGTTGCCGTGACCTTGAACTTCCCGTCGCTGATCGCGAGCGTGGTGGCCCTGCCGCTGCAGTTGCTGTCACAGGTGGCCCAGAGCCGGTTGTTCTCGAACTCCAGATCCATCACCTGCGCCTGCCCGCCGGCGAACTTCGCGACCAGCTTCGCCCCGCTGTCCTGCAACGCGTACAGGAAGATCCCACCAGTCGCCTCGAGCCCGACCGCGAACAACCCGCTCCCGTGGGCCGGGTAGTCGGCGGGGTTGTACAGCTTCCCGGTGTCGTCCTTGAACTTCTGGGCGGTGAGGAAGGAGTCCGGCACCCACGAAATGGCCTCGGGCCCGTCGTTGGGGTCGACCGACGGCATCCCGGGCAACTTCCACTCCGCCGCGGCGTTGCTGCCGCTGCCGACCTTCAGCACCATCGGCGCACTGACGTCACCGTTGTCGTTGTCCCGCTCCGTGACGACGAAGAGCCCGTCCGGCGTGCTCACAACCCCTTCGGCATCAGGGTCGCCCTGCCCGTTCTTGAACCGCAGCGACCGCTTCTGGTCGACCTTCCAAGCACTGCCGTTCGGCACGAGCCGGTACAGCGTCGACGGCCCGTTCTTCACCGCCCACACCACACCGGCGCTCTCGAACGACAACCCGCTGAGGTTCTTGCCGAAGACGTTCGTGGCGTCCGCCGTCCTGGTGGCGGAGTCGCCAGGCCACGTCGTGGCAGCGCCGGCAGAGCCGACCGTCAGACCCAGCGCGAGGACCGTGAAAACGCCAATTGCCTTGATGCGCAACGTGCACCGCCCCTTCTCTCACGAGGCAAGATCGCACCTCGTTCGGGCTGGCGGCGGACGTCCAGTGGACCAGACGGTGAACCTCGGACGCTACTTCGCCTTGGCGGCGGCCTTCGCGGCCTTCTTGAAGTCCCGCACCTCGAGCAACGACTTCTGATCGGTCACATCAGCCACGCTACGTCGGCTTCCTTCATCGCCGTAGTGCCCAGCGGCCGCACGCCACCCGTCCGGCGTGATGCCGAACTGTTTGCCCAAAAGTGCCAGGAAGATCTTGGCCTTCTGGTCCCCGAATCCCGGCAACGCCTTGAGCCGCTTGAACACCGCGGCCCCGTCCCCGTCGGCCCAGATCCGCGTGACGTCCCCGTCGTACTGCTCGACCACGAACTGCGACAGCGCCTGCACCCGCTTGGCCATGCTGCCGGGGAACCGGTGCACGGCGGGCGGCGTGGCCATGATCGTGGCGAAGGCCTCGGGGTCGGCCTCGGCGATGCGGTGCACGTCCAGGCCGTCCATGCGGTCGGCGAGGACCTTGGGGCCGGAGAACGCCTTCTCCATCGGGATCTGCTGGTCCAGCAGCATTCCGGTGAGCAGGGCGAACATGTCCGACGCGAGGAGTGCGTCCGCGTCGGGGTTCTGCGCGAGGCACAACGTGCGATTCATGTGGGGGATGGTGTCACGTGACCCGCATCCGGCGCCTGTTGTGGGCGCAGCGCGGGCGTGGCGGAAGTTCGGCCTTTCATATAGGCCCGAACGAAGTGGGCTTACCGCTCGTCGACGACAGCGGTACGTACGCCGCAGTAGCAATCCCAAGCGGAGTCGTCAGGCCACTCTGTGTTCATCGGGCGGGAATTGGCCGATATTCCAGGTTCATGTGAAAGAACGAGGGGGCTCGTTGTGAGTGAGGGATTCTTCCTCTTGATTTCGTGACGGATGAGAACAGGGTCGAAGGGGATGTGAAGGGGTCGGTCGTGCAGGCCGATTCCATTCGAGGGGACGTGCACATCCATGCGTCTGGGCAGGTCACACCGGTGCCGCAGCAGCTGCCACCAGCGCCGTTCGTCTGTGTCGGGCGCGAGCGGGAACTCGATTTGCTGGCCGATGCAATGGATGAGGCGGTGCGGGACGGGACTGCGGTGGTGGTTTCCGCGTTGGCGGGTACTGGAGGTATCGGTAAGACGTGGCTCGCCTTGTACTGGGCGCACCGAAATCTCGCACGATTTCCGGACGGGCAGTTGTTCGTGGATCTGCGCGGGCGGGATGCAAGTGGCCAGCCTTTGTCCTTGAACACGGCGGTGCGCGGGTTCATCGATGCTTTCGGGATCGCCGCTGATCGCATCCCGGTGGACGCCGGGGCGCAGTTCGGCCTGTACCGGAGTCTGGTGGCGGGCCGGCGGATGCTGATCCTGCTCGACAACGCGCGTGACACGGCGCAGGCCGCGCCCTTGTTGCCGGGAAGTCCGACTTGCGTGGTGGTCGTGACGAGCAGGGATCGGCTTGCGGGGCTCGTGCGAAGTCATGGTGCTCGGTCGATCACGCTCGACGTGTTGTCGGACGCGGAGGCGCGGGAGTTGCTGTGCGCGCTCATCGGCGCGCAGCGGGTGGCGGAGGAGGCTGAGGCCGCCGACGAGCTGATCGCGTGTTGTGCGGGATTGCCGCTGGCGTTGAGCCTGGTCGCGAGCAGGGCGACGGCGCACCCGTCGTTTCCGTTGGCAGGGCTGGTCGACGAGTTGGTGAACACGACGACGCGGCTGGGTGCGCTCGACGACGGTGACGGGGTCACGAGTCTGTCCGCGGTGTTGTCGTGGTCGTACGAGGCGTTGTCGCCGGAGGAGGCGATGGTCTTCCGCGGGCTCGGTCTGGCCGGCGGCGCGGACATCAGTCTGGCGGCGGTGGCGAGTCTCGCGGGCTTGCCGCAGCGGCAAGCGGCGGGTGTTCTTCGTGCCCTGGAACGGGTTTCGCTCGTGCACGAGCACATGCCTGGGCGCTACCGCATGCACGATCTGGTGCAGCTCTACGCGGAGGAACTGGCACAGCAGGACGAGTCGCGGCACCTGGCGCTGCGCAGGCTGGTGGACTTCTACCTGCACACCGCGCGTCGCGGTGACGTGCTGCTCGACCCCGACAGTGAGGAGGTCGTGCGCAGGCCGCCTGCGCCGGGGTGTGTGCCGCTGGAGTTCTCCTCGCAGAACGAGGCCGTCGAGTGGTTCGACGTCGAGCACCGGAACATCGTTGCGGCGCAACAGGCGGCGAACGGTGACGTGGTGTGGCAGCTCGCCTGGGCGCTGCACGGCTACCACTGGTGGCGTGGGCATCTGCACGACGACCTGCTGGCGTGGCAGGCCGCGTCCGTCGCGGTGCGCGACTCGGTCGAGCTGCGGCCGAAGGTGCTCGTGCGTCAGATGCTGGGCTTCGCGTACTCGAGGCTGATGCGGCACGACGAGGCGTTCGAGCAGCTCGACGAGGCCTTGGTGATGGCTGGTGAGCTCGGTGATCCGCACAAGCAGGCGGAGGTGAACCACGCCTCGGCGCACGCGGCGAGCAAGCGGGGAGACGTCGAACGGGCGCTGCGGCACGCGAACGAGGCGTTGCGGCTCTATCGCGAGGCCGGGGCGCCGTTGCGGGAAGGGTGGGCGTTGATCCTCCTGGGGTCGTTCGCGGGCAAGCTGAACAACCAAGTGCTGGCCTGGACGTCCACGGAGGACGCGCTGGCCGTGTTCCAGAAGCACGACTACGTGCCGGGCAAGGCTGCTGCGTTCAACTCCCTCGGCATGCTGGCCGGAGCCGTCGGCGACCACGGATGTGCGATGGCGTACCACGAAAGCGCGCTCACCATCCGGCGCGAACTGGGCAACAGCTACGCCGAGGCGGACACGCTCGCCCAGCTCGGTGGGACCTACGCCGCGATGGGCAGGATCGCGTGGGCGAAGTCGTGCTGGGGAGCCGCGTTGGCGCTCTACCGGGCGCAGTGCAGGTCAGCCGACGTCGAACGGGCCGTGCGCCAGCTCGACCTGCTCGCGGACCGCTGAGTGGAACGGGGTGCAACCACACAGCGCGTGCACCCCGTCCCCTCAGCACTGATCAGGGGGTATTCGCATGAAACGCACAGTCAGACTGCTCTCGGCCGCCGCGCTTCTCGCCGGCATGACGGCCGTGTTCACGGGCACCGCGCACGCCTGCAGCTGCGTGCCGGCCACCGAGGAGCAGGCGTTCGCCAGGGCCGACCACGTGTTCCAGGGCAGGATCCTGGCGAAGTCCGACGAGCCGGACCAGAAGGTGCGTTATCGGGTAGTCGTCTCCAAGGAACGCAAGGGGGACGTGCCGCGCTACGTCAGCGTCCTCACCGAGATGAGCAGTGCCTCGTGCGGGGCGAAGCTCGTGGTGGGCAAGGACTACCTGGTCTTCGCCACGGGCGACGCGTGTGACAGGAAGGTCGAGACGAGTCTGTGCAGCGGGACGCGGCGGGTCGACCAGGCACGAGCCTGCGGGAACTAGGCGCCGGCGACCCGAACCTCGGACACCACCTGGCGCACCAGGATGCGCAGCGCCTCGCGGTCCACGGTGGCCGGGTCGTCGGCCAGCCAGTCGCCGATCTCGCGCACGAACTGCTCCGGGGTCATCGGCGGCACCTCGAAGTCGAGGTCGTCGTCGCAGGTGACCTCGCCGGAGCGGCTCGGGTAGATGATCAGCGCGCCGCGGATCTCCAGCCAGGGCAGGACTTCGGCGAACCGTTCCACGCCCTCGAGCAGTTGCGAGCCGCCGCCGCGGAACGGGTGGCCGTTGCGCCAGAGTTCGCCGTCCTCGTCGCAGTAGTAGTGGCCGGGCAGCCAGGACTTCGACTCGATCAGGACCAGGCGGCGGCCGCAGAGCAGCGCGTGGTCGACGTCGGTGAAGACGGAACCCGGCCAGGCGAGGCCGTGGAAGATCCGCACCCCCGGTAGCTGGGTCATGTACTCCGTCAGCAATCCGGCGGTCAGCCGTTCGCGTCTGTTTTCACCCGTACGGCCGAAAATGGTGTTCCCGTCGTACTCACCCGCGAACGCCCGTTCGGCCCTCGAGGTCACGATGTAGCGACGCACCAGTCGGAACGCGGCGTAACCGGCGCCCGCCACCAGCGGCAGCCAGACCGCCAGCAGAAGCGGGGACAGCGGCAGTGCCAACGGGATGAGCAGGACGAACCACCCGCCGATCGCGGCGGCCGCCGGGGCGTGCCCGAGGCCCGCGGCGGGGACGTAGCGGACGCGCGCGCCGAGGTCGATGCGGTTCCACCAGTCCATCACGCCGAGGTCGACGCGCGGGCGTGGCGCCGTGTAGTTCGGGTCGTCGCCGAAGTCGCGCAGCTTGCCGGTGCGGCCTGTTCGACGAGGTCGCGGGCGTGCCTGCGGCCGGACGACCGGCGGCACCACCACGGCGGGGCGGTCGTAGTCGGCGCGCCGGACCGGGTCCTTCAGCGTCTCGTAGGCCTCCTGGAGCATGCGGAAGCCGCCAGACGTCCCACCCGCGTCGGGGTGCATGACCTTGGCGAGAGAGCGGTAAGCCGACTTGATCTCCGAGGCACTGGCGCCCCGGCTCACACCGAGCAACTCGTAGTAGTCGATCCCTGGCACGACACCGTCCAGTCCGAGGTTGATGCACGAACCTTATTGGGTCCAACACTTTCGCAGGGCATACGGCCCGCAGTTCGCCGACTAGTGTGGAACAGGCAGTCCGATGGGGCCTGTAGCGCAGTGGTCGACGCGCCCTCCGGCACGGAGGGAGAACGCCGGTTCGAATCCGGCCGGTCCCGCTCTCTCAGGGGACGTGTGTTCGCGGACAGCGCGAACCTCGTCGATCGCCATTCGCTGTGGGGACACCCCACACCCCGAGACACACCTTCATTGGCTCCCGCCTTTCCTCCTCCTCGTACGGCCGGGTCTCTGGCCTGGTTCACCTGTTGACGGCAGTGGTCTAGTCCACCTAGCTTGAGGAAGCGCCGCCGCGCCTGTCACCCATCGAGGAGACCGCATGTTCAGGCGCAGAATCATCGCGGCCGCGACAGCCCTGTTAACGGCAGCCACTCTCGCGGCACCAGCCTCGCAAGCCGCACCGCAGTCCGCACCGCAGTCCGACGTCGGAGCCCAGGCGATCACCAAGCGCGTCGTGGGCTACTTCGTGCAGTGGGGCGTCTACCAGCGCAACTACCACGTCAAGAACATCCGCACGTCCGGCTCCATCAACAAGCTCACGCACATCAACTACGCGTTCGGCAACGTCTCCGGCGGCCGTTGCGTGCTCGGTGACGCCTACGCGGACTACGACAAGTTCTACGACGCGGCGTCCTCTGTGGACGGTACGTCGGACACCTGGGACGCGGGTGCGTTGCGCGGCAACTTCAACCAGCTGCGCAAGCTGAAGAAGCTGAACCCCAACCTCAAGGTCCTGTTCTCCTTCGGCGGCTGGACCTGGTCCGGCGGCTTCCCGGCGGCGGCGAGCAGCCCGAGCGCGGCGGCGGCGTTCGCGGACTCCTGCTACAAGCTCGTCGAGGACCCGCGCTGGGCGGACGTGTTCGACGGCATCGACATCGACTGGGAGTACCCCAACGCGTGCGGGCTCACCTGTGACACCAGCGGTTTCAACTCGTTCAAGGTGCTGATGCAGGCCGTTCGCAACCGCTTCGGCAGCAACCTGGTCACCGCCGCGATCACCGCGGACGGGTCCAGCGGCGGCAAGATCGACAAGGCGGACTACGGCGGCGCTGCGCAGTACGTGAACTGGTACAACCCGATGACGTACGACTTCTTCGGCGCTTGGGCGGCTCAGGGCCCGACCGCACCGCACTCGCCGCTCACGTCCTATGCTGGCATTCCGACGGCAGGGTTCAACACCGACGCGGCGATCCAGAAGCTCAAGAGCAAGGGCATCCCGGCCAGCAAGATGTTGCTGGGCCTCGGTTTCTACGGCCGCGGCTGGACCGGCGTGACGCAGTCGGCACCCGGCGGCACGGCGACCGGTGCCGCACCCGGCACGTACGAGGCCGGCATCGAGGACTACAAGGTGCTCAAGGGTCGTTGCCCGGCCAACGGAACCGTCGCGGGCACGGCGTATGCCAAGTGCGGCAGCCAGTGGTGGAGCTACGACACCCCGGCCACGATCCGCAGCAAGATCTCGTGGGCCAGCGGCCAGAACATGGGTGGCGTGTTCTTCTGGGAACTCTCCGGTGACACCACCAACGGCGAGCTGATCAGCGCGGTGCAGTCCGGCATCGGCTGAACCTGAAGCTCGAAACCCGTGGCCGGGCACCAGGTCCGGCCACGGGTCTCACGAGATCAGCAGCCGCTCGACTCGATCACCGCTTCCCCGGGGCCACCGCTCCCGTCGACGTAACCGATCGCGCAGCTACTTCCCGGCGAGTAGACCATGTTGCCGTAGGATGAACGTGCCCTTCGCGGTCGCCTTGCGGCCTGACTCCGACCGGCTCGCCCCGCAACCGGAGTCGTACGGGTCCTTGCCGTCGCAGCCACCGAGGTGACACCGCCGAGCAGCGCGAGCGAAAGACCTGCGGTCGCAGCCGCACTGGCCAGCAATTTCTTCCCCATTTGAGCAGCTCCCAAAAGCTTGACGCCAGAGGGCGCAGGATGTCCGGGTGGACGCATACGAGCACCTGCGCCGCCTCTGCCTGGCGCTGCCCGAGGTCACCGAACGGCTGAGCCACGGCGAGCCGACCTGGTTCGTGCGCGGCAAGAAGACCTTCGTGATGTCGGCGAACCAGCACCACGACGACCGCGTGGCCTTCTGGTGCGCGGCGGGCCCTGAAGTGCAGGCCACGCTGGTCGCCCAGGCTCCCGGGCAGTACTTCCGCCCGCCCTACGTGGGCCATCGCGGCTGGCTCGGCGTGTACCTGGACGTCGAGGTGGACTGGGGCGTCATCGCGGACCTCGTCGAGGACGCCTATCGGGTGATTGCCCCGAAGACGTTGGTCGCGCAACTCGACGCCTCGAGTTGCCGACCCGACTGACCTGCCGCAGTCTTCCGCGCATGGCGACCTGTGACGTCTGTGGCAACGAGTACTGGATGGCCTTCGAGGTGCGCACCGTCGGCGGCGGCGTGCACACGTTCGACAGCTTCGAGTGCGCGATCCAACGCCTCGCGCCGCGCTGCGAACACTGCGACTGCCGCGTGATCGGGCACGGCGTGGAGGTGGAGGGCCGCTTCTTCTGCTGCGCCCACTGCGCGCGTTCGGCGTCCACCGACCTGGGCGCGATGATTCGCGACACCGTCGGCGCCCATCCCGGCTAACCGAGGACCAGGTCCAGGCTGAGCGGAACGGCAGGCGGCAGCACGTCCGTGCCGCTGCGGAACGACTCCAGCAGGTAGGCGACCAGCCGCTTCGACGCGGCCACGGCGACCTCGACCGGCACGCCGGCGAGGCCGCCGTTGGCCACGAGCACCAGCGTCAGGTCGTGCGGCGAGAAGTCGGGCCGCAGCTGCCCGCTGTCCTTCGCCCGTTCGACCAACGTGGCGAACGCCTGCCACGTCCGGTCCCTGACCTCGGAGTGCATGTCGGGGAACGACGCGACGAACGCCGCGGTGAACCCGCGATCGGTGGCCTGCAGCAGGCACACCTTCTCGATCACCGTGCGGAACCCTCGCCACGGGTCAGGGTCCGTCAGCGCGTCCTCGATCACGGCCTGGCAGAGGGCGAACTGCTCGGTGAAGGCCTCCAAGACCAGCGCTTCCTTGGTGGGAAAGCGCCGGTACAGGGTGGCGACGCCGACGCCCGCGCGGCGTGCGATCGCGGCCATCGGCACCTCCAGCCCGCGTTGCGCGAACAGTTCCCGCGCCACGGCCAGCACTCGCGCCCGGTTCTCCCGTGCGTCGGCACGCATCTGAGACGGTTCAGCGGTCACTTCTTCTCACTTCGCCGCAAGTGGACAGGGGTCTCCACTTACGAGACTACGTTGAGAAGCATGAGAGTTCAGGGGCCGATGGTGCGCACGGTCAACAAGTGGATGGTCGGACTGCGTGACGCGCCGCTCGTCGGCAAGCTCGTGCGCAAGGGCATCACGGTGGTGACCTACACGGGACGGAAGTCGGGCCGTACCTTCACCACACCCGTTGGCTACCAACGCAAAGGTGACGTCGTCGAGATCCGCGTGATGATGCCGGACGCCAAGACGTGGTGGCGCAACTTCAACGGCGAGGGCGGTCCGCTCACGCTTGACCTCGATGGCGGCGAAAAAACCGGGCACGCGACATCGCACCGTGACGACAAAGGTCGTGTCACGGTGCGAGTGCAGCTCTAGAAGCCTTACCTGGCAAGGGAAGCCAAACGGCGTGGCTCCAGGAACGCCGCCAGCAGATAGGCCGCGCCGCCCAGCACCGCCAGCACGCCGAAGAAACCGGCACCGGGGACGAACAGCGTCGCCGCCGCGACCAGCATGAGCCAGGTGCCCAGGTTGTAGTGCAACGCGTTGCCGCGGATGGCACCTTCGGCGATGTAGATCAGGCCGACGACGATGGTCGACCCGGCGGGCCACAGCACGGTCTGCAGCTCTGGCTTGTCGAACACCGTGCTCAGGCCGGTGACCGCCAGCGCCAGCGCGACGAAACCGGTGACCCAGGCCGTGCCGACGAGCTTCTCGGCTCGTCGCCGGGACTCCGTGGCGGCTCGCTGGGCACGTAACGACGAGGTCATGGCGAAGGCCGTGCCGGCGACGAGGCCGGTGGCGAGCAGCGCGATCGGCAGCCAGAACGGCATGACGACCAGGCCGGACTTGGAGAGCAGCGCGGCGCCGTGGCCGAACACGTAGGCGAACGCGAAACCCAGGTAGGCGACGCGGTTGTCGACCTCGTCGGCTGGCACAGCGATGGCCGAGCGGATCGCGGTGGCGTTCATGGGGACCTCCGGAAAGTCAGATGAGTGAAGTGATCAGGCGTGGTGCGAGAACGGTGAACTGGGACGAGCGGCGGACCGACGCGCGCTGGTCGGCGAGACCGTGCAGGCCCAGCCACAACGTCATGGCGCGATCGGAGTCGGCGAGGACTCGGGTGAACAGCCGCAGCGCCGGTTCGGAGAGATCGGCCGCACCGAACATCACGCGGTAGCGGCGGGGATGTGCGACGGCGAAGTCCAGGTAGGCGAGGCCTGCGGCGTAGGCGTTCGTCGCACCGAGAACGGCGGCTTCGAGTTCGCGGAAGGCCTCGTGACACACGGCCAGCAGGATCGCCGGGGGATCGGGGAAGTGCAGGTAGATCGACGAGGTGGGGACGTCCGCCGCACGGGACACGGCCCGCAGCGTCACGGCGAGGTCCTGGTCGACCAGGCCGGTCGCCGCCGCCACGATGAGCCGGCGGCAGCCGGGCCTGCTCACGGCTCCGGAACGATGACGACCTTGCCCAGCACCGTGCGCGACTCGGCCAGCGCGAGCGCGGCGGCGGCCTCCGGCAACGGGATGCGCGCGGCGATCTGCGGCGTGAGCGCACCGGCGCCGACCAGGCGGAGCACCTGCGTGAGGTCCTCGCTCAACCGCGCACGGAACGCGGCGGCACGGAAACGCTTGCCTGCCCAGAAGTTGTAGAACCCGGCGCGCTTGCCGTTGGGCAGCACGTTCCACAGCATCAGCTGCCCGAACAGCTTGAGCACCGGCAGCATCGCGTTGCCCGGCTCGTCCTTCGTCGCCGCCGAGCCGTAGTTGACCAGCGCACCGCCCTTGCGCAGCAACTTCCACGACTCGTGCAGGCCGGCGCCGCCGACGTGGTCGAACACGGCGTCGACACCGTCCGGCGCGATCTCGCGGATCCGGTCGTACATGTGCGGGTCGCGGTAGTCGACGGGAATCGCGCCGAGCTCGCGCACCGCGTCGTGGTGGCGGACGGAAGCCGTGCCGATCACCTTGATGCCCGCGTGCTTCGCGAGCTGGACGAGCGTCGACCCGACCCCGCCGTTGGCACCGAGCACCACGATCGTGTCGCCCCGCTTGACCTTCGCGGTGCGGTACATCATCTGCCACGCCGTGACGCCGTTGACGACCACGGTCTCGGCGGCCGCCGCGTCCACCCCGTCCGGCACCGGCACCAGATCCGCCGCCTCGACGATCAGGTGGCTCGCCCACCCGCCGACCTTGGTGACCGCGGCGAACCGGTGGCCACGCAGGTCGCGATCCACCCCGGCGCCGGTCGCGACGACCGTGCCGACCACGTCGTAACCGGGCACGAACGGGAACGCCGGCTGGTCGTAGTACTTGCCCAGGCGCATCTGCTGCTCGGCGAACGAAACGCCGGTCGCGTCCATCCGCAGGACGACCTGACCCGCACCAGGCGCGGCCAGGTCGCGGACCTGAACCTGCAGGCCGGCGGGCTCGACCACACCCGGCAGCACGATCTCGGTGACGCGGGTGGTGGCGGTGGTGGCGTTCATCTCTGACTCCTCGGCTCGTTGTGCTTACGGCCATAAGCTAACGCCCGTAAGTCTACGACCGCAAGACCTAACACCCATAAACTTTCAGGTGTATGGTTACGGCCGTGACGAACACGGAGCCACGCAGGCGCAACCGCCGAGGTGAGGGCGGGAAACTGCGCGAGGAGATCATCGCCGCGGCGTTGGCGCTGCTGGACGAGGGCGGCGACGAACGCGCGGTGACCCTGCGCTCGGTAGCCCGCAAGGCCGGCATCGCGGCCCCGTCGATCTACGCGCACTTCGCCGACCAGCCATCGATCATGCTGGCGGTCGTCCAACAGGAGATGGACGCACTCGCGTGCGCGCTGCGAGAAGCCGACCAGAACGCGGGCCCGGACGCCCGGACACGCCTCTTCGCGGTGTGCAACGCCTACCTGGACCTGGCTCTGCTGCACCCGCAGCGCTACCGGATCATGTTCGGCGGCCTGTGGACCCCGTCCGTCGACGACACCTCGATCACCGACGCCGACCTGGACTCACTGGGCGCGGAGGCGTTGACCCTGCTTGCCGACGTGCTCAGCGCGTGTGTGGAAGCTGGTATCGCGCACAGCAGCGACGACCTCTACGGCGACGCGGTCGCGCTGTGGCTCGGGCTGCACGGCCTTGCGCACCAACGGGCCGTGGTGCGCAAGATGCCGGGGCCGGCGGACGTGGCGGAGCGGTTGATCAAGGCGCTCGCGCACCTGAAATAGGTCAGGGAGCCTCGAACAGCGTCGACACCGACTCTCCGACGTTGATCCGCCGCATCGCCTCCGCCATCGCCGGCGCGATCGACAACACCCGCAACTTCGGCACGACCTTCGAGTCCGGAATCGGCACGGTGTTCGTGGCCACGATCTCCAGCACGTCGTCGAAGGCCTGCAACCGTTCCAGCGCACCAGAAGAGAACAACCCGTGCGTGCACGCGACCCGGATCGACCCGGCCCCGCGCTCCCGCAGCTTGTCCAGCAACTCGATCACCGTCGACCCCTTGGCGATCTCGTCGTCCAGCACGATCACGTCGCGCCCGGCGACCTCGCCGATCACGGTCTGGATCTGCACCTTGTCGTCGGCGAACCGCTGCTTCGCCCCGGCCGCGACCGGCAGGCCCAAGATCCGGGCGAAGTGCGCGGCTTCCTTGGCGTTGCCGAGATCCGGCGACACCACGACGGTGTTCGACAGGTCGTGGGCCGAGAAGTGCGCGGCGAGCTCGCGCAGCGCGTGCAGGTGGTCGACGGGCACCGAGAAGAACCCGTGCACCTGCGGAGAGTGCAACGTCATCGCCAGAACCCGCGAGGCGCCAGCGGCCACCATCAGGTCGGCGACCAGGCGTCCGCCGATCGAGATCCGCGGCGCGTCCTTCTTGTCCGAACGCGCATAGGCGTAGTGCGGCAACACCACGGTCGTGCGCGCGGCAGAGGCGCCACGGGCAGCGTCCAGCATCAGCAGCAGTTCGACGAGGTGTTCCTGCACCGGTGGTACCAGTGGCTGGATCAGGAACACGTCCCGCTCGCGGCAGTTCGCCTGCAACTGCACTTCGAGGCAGTCGTTGGCGAACCGTGTCAGGCGGCTGGGTGACAGGTCCACGCCGAGGTGACGGCAGATCTCGGCGGCGAGGTCGGGATGGGCAGAACCACTGAAGACAGCGATGTCACGCACACCCCGAAATCTAGTCGACGACCAGCACCAACTTGCCGTCGCGGAAGAACGGCGTCAGGTTGCCGCGCGTGTCGACGGTGTGTGTGCCGCGCGGCAAAACGACCTCGATGGCCGTGAACGCCAGGATGTCCGACACGCCGTGACGGCCGCGCAACGACCGTTGGCCTTGGTACCGCAGAGCGCGTCCCTCGCGGCGGTACTGATGGGCCTCAGCAGCAGTGGAGGCGCCTACTCGAAGCGCCTCCGGGCCTACCTGACGTGCTGAGAACGCGCCGCGTACGGAGACGCCGAAACCCTGGGCGACCAGTGAGTTCACCACTGCGTCCGACGGGGGCACTGGCAGGAGGAAGGACATCGCGAAGTGGCTGTCAACCTCGTGCACCACGACCGTTCGGGCCGTGGTCAGCACTGTGTCGTGCAGCTCCAACGCGATCTTCTCCGCTTCCCAGCGGTTTTCATAGCCGGCGTCGATGCCGACGAAGGTGCTGGTCACCTGACCTCCACGAAGATCGGGTTGGTGTAGCACCACAGGTCCTCCCACGGGTTCGCGGCTCCGGGTGTGTCCGCCTGCGGTTCGAACGCGCCGCGGTTGCCGTCAGTTCCGCGCAACCGGAGGTAAAAAGGCTCCCGGACGTTGCGGAACGTGTGCGTGAAGACCGCATAGTGCCAGCGCGGCTCGTAGGATCGCTCGACCTTCACATGTGGCGTGGCCAACGTTTCAGATGATGATCGTCCGGTTACCGCGCCCTTGATGAGGTCCAAACGGCCCAATCGTGGCACGAAACCCGCGCTGTTGGGGCGAGTTGCCAAATGTGCCTTGACCAGCACGGTCACGTCCGAGCCGCGACGCACGCGCAGACGGCCGCCCATCGTCTCGGTTCCGCCGGACGCGTAAACCTGGAATCGAAGATCATCTACCAAGCCGCCGTGCGAAACCCACGCTCGGCCTGCCCTCAAGCCCTCCATCACGGCGCCCCGCGTCCGCCGGGTGACGCCGACGACGGTCCGGGAGAACTCGCCGGGGAAGAAGTCGACGTAGGGCGGCAGCACCTGGGGCACGCCGCCCTCGATCGCGTCGCGGTGCTTGCCGGTCAGGTCGAACTGGTTGCCCGGCTCCGGCACTCGGACGATCGTGTCGCGCGAGTTGAAGTGCGAGTCGGAGTTCGACGTGATCCACCAGCCGAGCCCCTCGGCGAGCAGCGAGTCCCAGACGCCGCCGACCTTCGCCGTCATCCAGTCGAAGCCGCCGTAGGTCCTGTAGGCCTCGGGCGGATAGGGCGCGTAGGAGTTCGAGCCCGGGCTGTTCGCGTACCCGCCGCGGTGGCCACCGGGACCGCGCAACGGGTCGCCGTCGCCCTGCGCTCCGGGCGCGCCCTCCATCCCGACAACGATGTCGGGTGCCAGGTCACGCAGGGCGCGGAGCTCGTGGGGCGCCACCCGGCCGTTGCGCATCGGGTGGTTCACGAACACCAGCGCGGACTTCATCGTGCCGTTGCGAATCTTGGTCTGCAGGAACCGGATCGCGTCGAGCGCCTTCTTCTCGTTCGCCGGGGTCGAGGCCTCCGCGCCGTTCAGCCGCCAGTCGAACTGCCGCTCGAAGTCGCGCAGCACACCGGCCTCGTCGCGGCAGTCCTCGAAGAACAGCGTGGCGTGCTCCGCGCCGGGGACGTTCCACTCCATCCCGTGCCACAGCAGCAGTTGCGGGAACTTCCTGGCACCACGGCGAAGATCGGCCGCCGTCGCCTCGACCGAGTGCGCCTCGTGCGACGCGTGGCCGTGGTCGGTGATCACGAGCCAGTCCGTGCCGTGCCGCAACGCACCGCGGATCTGCTGCTCGATGGTGTACATGCCGTCGTACGAGTACTGCGTGTGCGTGTGGTGATCGCCGGAAAGCCACTGGTAGCGCGGCGTTGCCGAAGCGCTCCCGGTGCCCAGCGCTCCCGCCACGCCGAGCACGCCGGCTCCCTGCAGGAAGCGTCTGCGGGCTACTTCGGACATGGCTGAACCTCCACACGACGGGTCGGGGTCCGTGGAGGCTAGGTCGATCGGGTGTGGTGCAGGTGGACGCTGGGTGAACTAGATCGGAAGCAGGTCCACCCAGTCCAGGAACGGCAACGCGCCCGTCCCCTGCAACGCCGCGAGCCCCAGCCAGATCGACAGGATCGTCACGATCGGCCCGACGATCGCGAGTTCGACCACGCCACCGGTCTTCATCCGCATGATCTTCGGCGGCGCCACCGGGAACCACGTCTTGCCCATGATCGGGATCGGCCACAGCATCGGGCAGCCCTGCTCGGTGATCGCGTCGCCGATGTAGTGCGCGACACACCCGACGCCGACCGCGATGCCGCACGCCGCGGCGGAAGCGTTCGTCTGCGAGGTCCACGCGATCATCGCCCAGGTGATCCCCGCGGACACCACCGTGATCATCAGGGCGTCCTGCTTGGGGTTCCAGTCGTTCAGGATCCCGCGCACCGCGAGGCCGGCGAACACGAACATCAGCACCGGCAGCGCCCATTTCTGGCTGTTCTGCACGACGGCCGTGGTGAAGACGGCGGCCAACAACGCGAAGACGAGCGTGTGTGTGAGACCGCGATGTCCGCCGTCTCGCTTGGAGTCCTTCTTCAGACGCGTTGTCCGGTAAACGAAGCTGCTCACCACGTTGATGCCCGCGGAAAGACCGCCGCTCAACGCTCCGAACGTGCGCGAGATGGTCGAACCGGGGTGGTCGAGGTCGGGCAGAAGCGCCGCCCCGGTGGCGAGAACCGCCCCGACGGCCCAGCTCTGCGGCGAAAGCTGGCCGATCGGGTGACTCGACGCGATCGCGGTGACAGCGCTCCAGGCGAGCAGCCCGCTCATCGCATGTGTTGGCCCAGTTGACACTTACTCCCCTTTTGATGATCACCCGACCGTGCTGACAGTAGTCGTTGCTTGAACGCCGCCGGAGCGAAACTCGTTCAACGGCGAAGAAGATCGACTCCTGCCTGGTGGGGCCCTCTCTCGTGGTGACCAGCTGACGAGAGGACTACGGTTCACACCAATGGCGCAGTGCTTGGCGCCAGTTGAATCGATGTAACCAGGGTCGCAGGCACAGGACGGCGTTTTACCAGTACGCTTGTCCTGCTTGCATCGTCGCGAGAGGAGCGCCCAGGATTATGGGCAAGATCAAGGTTCAGGGCACCGTCGTCGAACTCGACGGCGACGAGATGACCCGGATCATCTGGCAGTTCATCAAGGACAAGCTGATCCACCCGTACCTGGACGTCACTCTGGAGTACTACGACCTGGGCATCGAGCACCGGGACGCCACCGACGACCAGGTCACGATCGACGCCGCCAACGCCATCAAGAAGCACGGCGTCGGCGTCAAGTGCGCCACCATCACCCCTGATGAGGCGCGCGTCGAGGAGTTCGGCCTGAAGAAGATGTGGGTCTCGCCGAACGGCACGATCCGCAACATCCTCGGCGGTGTCGTCTTCCGCGAGCCGATCATCATCTCGAACGTCCCGCGGCTGGTGCCGGGCTGGACGAAGCCGATCATCATCGGCCGTCACGCGCACGGTGACCAGTACAAGGCCACCAACTTCAAGGTGCCCGGCGCCGGCAAGCTCACGATCACGTTCCAGCCGGAGGACGGCTCGGACCCGATCGAGCACGTCGTCACCGAGTTCCCGGCGGAGGGCGGTGTGGCGATGGGCATGTACAACTACAACAAGTCCATCGAGGACTTCGCCCGCGCCTCGTTCTCCTACGGCCTGCAGCGGGGCTACCCCGTCTACATGTCGACGAAGAACACGATCCTGAAGGCCTACGACGGCGCCTTCAAGGACATCTTCGAGCGCGTGTTCAACGAGGAGTTCAAGGCGGAGTTCGACGCCAAGGGCCTCACCTACGAGCACCGCCTCATCGACGACATGGTCGCCGCGGCCATGAAGTGGGAGGGCGGCTACGTCTGGGCGTGCAAGAACTACGACGGTGACGTCCAGTCCGACACGGTCGCGCAGGGCTTCGGCTCGCTCGGCCTGATGACGTCGGTCCTGATGACCCCGGACGGCAAGACGGTCGAGGCCGAGGCCGCGCACGGCACCGTGACGCGTCACTTCCGCCAGCACCAGGCCGGCAAGCCGACCTCCACGAACCCCATCGCGTCGATCTACGCGTGGACCCGTGGCCTCATGCACCGCGGCAAGCTGGACAACACCCCTGAGGTGATCCGCTTCGCCGAGGCGCTCGAGGAGGTCGTGATCGAGACCGTCGAGGCCGGTCAGATGACCAAGGACCTGGCCCTGCTGATCAGCAAGGACCAGGCGTGGCTGACCACCGAGGACTTCCTCGCCGCGCTCGACGAGAACCTCAAGAAGAAGATGGCGTCGTTCTGATCTTCGCCTGATTCACGCAGTCGAAAGGGCCACCCCGGTCACGCCGGGGTGGCCTTTCTCGTTGCGCGTCACCCGGTCGGTTCCTCTTGCGGGTGGTTGCCGCGCCGAGCCCTCCACGCGGGACCTCCAGCCGCTATATCTCCAGGTCTGGGCAGTAGCGGTCAGTCGGAGGCAGCGCGATGTTGGGTGTACCGGTCAGGGGATTGATCGTGATGGGCGTGCTGGGCGTCGCCGGGGTGATGTTCCTGGTGAACGGCGGCAAGCCGATCGGCAGCACGGAGAGCACGGCGGGGATCTGCAAGATCACGGTGACCGCGGACATCCTCAACGTCCGGTCAGGGCCGGGTGACATGCAGCCGATCGTCTCGACCATGCCGCGTGACGCGGTCGCCGACGCACAAGCGCGCGTCGAGAACGGGTACCGCATGCTGAGCGACCGGCGCTGGGTGAGCCAGCAGTTCGTCGCGCTGACCAGCGACTCGACCTGCAAGTAGCGAAAATTCCAGGTGTTTCCTGGTCCGGTAAGCCCTTTCCAGGCCAGGTCGCCCTCCCTAGGATTGATCCGGCTGGCCTAGCGCGGTCAACCGGAACGCGCCGCCACGTGTTCGAAGTGCGTGCGGCGAAGGGACGTATCCGGTGGCGGTCACGAGTTCCGTGGTGTCCGACCGCAAGCGTGAGCTGACGGCAGTCCGCGAGGCGCTTGCAGGCGCTCCTTCGGTGGTGTGCGTCGAGGGTCGCGTGGGCATGGGCAAGACGGCGGTGTTGTCCGAAACCGTGCGGATGGCTCGTGAGCTGGGTTTCGAGGTCTTCCGGGCGCAGTGTTCCGTCTCGGAGTCGGGATTCCGGTTCGGTGTGGTCGCTCAGCTCTTCGAGAGCGAGGCCGACGAGATCCTCGACGGGGACGCCGACCAGGCGGCGATGCACCGGTTGCACCGGCTGGTGCGCGAGATCTCCCTGGGTTCTCCGGTCCTGCTCGCCGTCGACGACGTGGAGCACGCCGATGCCCCGTCCCTGAACTTCCTTTCCTACCTGCGAAGACGGCTGGGTGAGCTGCCTGTCGTGATCGTGGTGACGCGGGGGCTTGCCGCTGACGCGAAGCCGTTGCTGCGCGAAGTGGTCGGCGATGCCGTGCGTGTCCGTCTCGCAGGTCTTGACCAACTCGCCTGTGGCCGGTTCCTGCGGGCGTTGTTCACCTCCGGCGTCACCGACGAGGTGGTCGCCGAGTGGCGCGTGGCCACCTGCGGTAACCCGTATCTCCTGGGCCTGCGCCCTCGCGACCTCGGGGAACGGGCCGGCGAGCTGGTCGCGCGGCTCGCGCAGGCAGGTCCGCGGGCCGTGGCGCTGGCGCGGTCGTTCGCGGTGCTGGGTGAGGCGGATCTGGGGCTGGCGGGTGCGGCGGCCGGGCTGTCGGCGGCGGAGGCGGTCGAGGCGTCACGGGCGTTGAGCGGCTTGGGTTTCGCGGGTGTGCCGATGGTGTCGGCGACGTTGGCGCAGAGCACCACCGCGCTGGACAAGGCGGCGATTCACGCGCGGGCGGCGCGGTTCCGGCACGACGACCAGGCGCCGGTCGACGACGTCGCGGCGCACCTGCTGGAGGCCGCGCCGATCGGTGAGGGCTGGGTGCGGGACGTGCTGAGGGCTGCGGCTCGGCGGTCCACTTCGGACAGAGCGATCGCGTGCCTGCGCAGGCTCTTGCGCGAACCGCTGCCGGACGACCTGCGCGGCGAGGTGCTGGTCGAGCTGAGCGAGGCGCAGTCGCTGGTCGATCCGGGCGCGGCAATGGCCTCGTTGAACAAGGCCTCGAGCGCGTCGATGGACGTGCTGGCCGAGGGACGGATGGCGTTGTTGCTCGCCTACGACCTCGCGGGACGGCGGCTGCACCGGGACGCTGTCGCGAAGGTCGAGTCGGTGATCGCGCGGGTGTCCGGTGTCGACGCGGATTTGGCTCAACGGCTGGATTTGTACGCGTTGTCGCTGGGGCTGGAGGAGTCGTTCTTCTCCGGCGAGGTGGAGACGCGGACCGCGCGGTTGCTGGGCTCGCGGATGACGTCGGCGCGCAACGAGCGGTTCCTGAACACGCTGCTGGCTTATCGGGGTGCTTCCGTCGGCGCCAAGCCCGGTGAGACGCGGCGGCGAGTGCTGGCCGCGCTGCCGTTGCAGATCGGACGCGACCTGATCGACCAGTTCTCGTTCGCGCACATGATCGTGGCGTTGATCGGCATCGACGAGTACGAGCAGGCGGACCGGCAGTGTGAAGAGGCGTTGAAGGTGGCGTCCGAACGCGATCTCGCCTTGTGCTCCGCTCTGGTGCAGGGACTGCGTTGTCACGTGGCGCGGCGACTGGGCGCGTTGTCCGACGCGGAACGGCTCGGCATGACGTCGCTGACGCGGCTCGATGCGTTGGGCGCCAACCAGGACGGCAACGTCGTCGCTTCGGTGGCAGGGCTGGTCGGCGCGTGGGTGGACACCGGCGACACCACGTCGGCGCGTCGGCTCGTGCGCGAACGCTCGTTCGACGGCGACTTGCCCGAGTACTCGCACTACCAGGCACTTCTGCACCAGCGCGGCCGTCTGCACATGGCTCTCGGCGACCCCGTCTCGGCGTTGCGGGACCACCTCACCTGCGGCACGCGCATGGAACGACGCGGCGCGCGCAACCCGTCGTTGCAGCCGTGGCGCTCGCACGCGGCGTTGGCGCACTTGGCGTTGGGGGAGCGGGATCAGGCGTTGCGGCTGGTTGCGCAGGAACTGGAACTGGCGCGCGACTGGGGCTTCGCCGTGCCGATCGGCGTTGCTCTGCGGGTGTCCGGTGTGGTGGCAGGAGAGGTGGGGTTGCTGGAGGAAGCCGTGTCGACGTTGCGCGCTACCCCGGCCCGGCTGGAGTTGGCGCGGGCGTTGGTCGACTGGGGCGTTCTGTTGCGTGTGCTGGGCCGCGGCCCGGAAGCGCTGGCGGCGTTGCGGCAGGGTCACGACGTGGCGAAGCGGTGCGGCGCGATCCCGTTGATGGGCATGGCGGCCCGCGAACTGCGTGCCGCCGGCGGTCGTCCCGCGCGAGTGCCGTCGGGTTCGGTGCTCACCTCGCAGGAGGACCACATCGTGCGGCGCGCGGTGCTGGGCCTGACCAACCGGCAAATCGCGGCGGAACTGTTCGTCACGCCGCGAGCCGTCGAACTGCACTTGACCCGCGCATATCGCAAACTGGGCATTAGCGGCCGGCGCGATCTGGCCGCGGCATTGGAAAAGGCCGGCGCGTGAGGGCGGCGCCGGCCTTTTCCAGCGTAGTTACTTGAGGACGATGATGCCCGAGGCGAAGATCGTGGCGCCGACCTTCTTGCCCTTCACTTCGACCGTCGCGCCCACCTTCAGGTCACCCGAGATGATGGTCTGCACGATGTTGTAGTCCACGTCCACCGTCATGGAGGCGTCGACCTTGACCTTGATGGACTTGCCCTTGACGACCGCGACGACCTCGCCGGTCACACTGGCAGAAGCCTCGGCCGACTGGCTCGCGGCAGGCGTGGCCACGGCCTGGGCGGCACCCCCGAAGAGCACGGCGGTGGCGGCGAGACCGACGAGAACACCCTTGATCGCGTTCATTTCTGCTCCTTGATGCTTTTCGTGCTTCGGGGAGATTTCCTGGGCCCGGCACGAATTTGGCCCACGCCGATCCGCACGCTCAAGTGGTGGTCGTGAGTCTTTCGTTCTCTCCGAAGTCGCGCTTTGCATTGGTCAACGACTTCGGTGGCGTGTGGCAAACTTGCGGGCATGCTGCGCAACATGTTTCGGTGGGGCCGGTCGAGAGCCGTCACGCAGTGCTCCTGCGTCCCCGAGTGGCAGGGCCTCTACACCGAGATCGACGGCCAGCGCCAACTCGCCCTTCCGCGCGACGAGATGGCCACGATCGTCGGCTACCTCGACCTCACCGCACACTGCGCGGGCTGCAACGCCGAGTACCCGAAGCCCTGGGGCCTGGCCTCCAAGTAGGCTTCCCGGTCGTGCTCACGGTCTCCACGATCAACGTCAACGGCCTGCGCGCCGCCGCCAAGAAGGGCTACCTCGAGTGGCTCGCCGCCTCCTCCGCGGACGTGGTGTGCCTGCAGGAAGTCCGCGCCGAACCCGCTGAGCTGTCTCAGGACGTGCATTCACCGTCCGGCTGGCACGGCGTGTACGCCCCGTCATCACTGAAGGGCCGCGCAGGCGTTGGCATCCTCTCGCGCGTTGAACCGTCATCGGTGCGTGTGGGCTTCGGAACTTCCGAGTTCGAGTCGAGCGGCCGCTACCTGGAGATCGAGCTGCCCGACGTCGTTGTGGCCTCGCTGTACCTGCCCTCCGGCGACGTGGGCACCGAGAAGCAGGACGAGAAGGACCGCTTCCTGGCGGCCTTCCTGCCGTACCTTGTGTCGCTGCGAGAGAAGGCGGCCGTATCGGGCCGTGAGGTGCTCGTGTGTGGTGACTGGAACATCGCGCACCGCGCCGAAGACCTGAAGGCGTGGAAGACGAACCAGAAGTCCTCTGGCTTCCTGCCTTACGAGCGCGAGTGGATGTCCTCGGTGTTCGCCTCGGGGTACACGGACGTGATGCGCTCGCTGCACCCGGACGCCGTCGGGCCGTACTCGTGGTGGTCGTACCGCGGCAAGGCCTTCGACAACGACTCGGGCTGGCGGATCGACTACCAGGTCGCGACGGACGGGCTGGCTGCTCGGGCGCAGTCCGCGGTCGTCGAGCGGGCGGCGACGTACGCCGAGCGCTGGTCGGACCACGCCCCGGTCACCGTCGTCTACTCCGACTGACCCAGCCCGGCTGGTGGGTTCTGGCGTCTGCAAGTACCACCAACTCATGATCAAATCGCCTCTAGCTACTACCAACTTGGCGTCGTCGTCATGCCGGTCGAGTGCGGTGGCGGATGGCGCCAGATCAGTTGGTAGTGGTTAGAGGCCTGTTGATCAGTTGTTGGTGGTACTTGCAGACGCCTTGACAGCTGCCGACGCGATGACTGCTCCGAGTGACTCAGCCCGCCCAGCCTTTATCGCTCTTGTCCCTCTCCTGACGGCTCGATTTCACCCGCCGGCTCCCCGAACATGAGCACGATTCAGCATCGATGAATCGGGGGCGCTCATGACGGGTTTCAATCGGCGTTCGTTCCTGCTGGCGATGGGCGTGGGCGCCGCAGGCGTGCCACTCCTCGACACCCAGGCGTTCGCGTCGACCGCAGGCACCACGCTCGACACCACGGCGGCACCGGTCGGTGCGAGCGGCTATCGCAGGCTCGCGGCGGGGCCGGGGTGGCCGACGGTCGTGCGCAGCGACCTGATCCCGGCCAAGGCGGGCCGGGAAGCCCGGCGTCAGGCGTTGACCAGTTTCGTGCAGTTCAGCGACATGCACATCTGCGACGCCCAGAGCCCGCTCCGGTTCGAGTACCTGCACCCGATCATGGGCTCCAGTGCGCACCGGCCGCAGGAAGCCCTCACCACGCAGGGCTCCACGTCGCTCGTGAAGCGCGTCAACGCCGTTCGCCGAGGACCGTTGACCGGCAGGCCTTTTGACTTCCTCATGACGACCGGCGACAACACCGACAACCACGAGAACGTCGAGCTCGACTGGTTCCTCACGATCCTCAACGGCGGCCGGATCACGCCGAACACCGGCGACCCGAGGTACGAGGGTGTGCAGAACGCGGGCATCAAGACGTTCTGGCAGCCCGACCTCAGCGGCAGCGACGACTACAAGGCCGCCGGATTCCCGCAGCTGCAAGGACTTCTCGACGCGGCGGTGCGGGAGTTCACCAGTCCAGGCCTGAACATTCCGTGGTACTCCACGATCGGCAACCACGACGACAGCGTGGTCGGCGCGCTGCCGGACGGGTTGCTCGACAGCTGGTACACCGGGAGCAAGAAGATCGTCGGGTTTGGCGACCCCGTGCAGAACGCGAAGGTCGCGCAGGCGTTCAACGACCCCAAGGCGATCCCGGAAGCGCTCGCCATCCTCGCGAACGGCGGCGTCGTCCGGACCGTCACGCCGGATCCGAAAAGGCGGCTGTTCGACACCGGCGAGTTCGTGCGCAAGCATCTGCCGTCGGGCGGGCACGGCTACACGGACGCGAACGCGGATGGCGTCGACGTCTTCTACACGTTCCGCATGGCGCCTGGCGTCACCGGCATCAGCATGGACACCACGAACCTCGCCGGGTTCTCCACGGGCTCGATCGGGCTGCACCAGCTCAACTGGATCGAGAAGACCCTCAAGCGCAGCAGCTCGCTCTACTACGACTGGCTCGGCAGGCCCGCACGGCAGAACGTCACTGACGAGCTGTTCGTGCTCTTCAGCCACCACACGAGCACGACGATGGGCAACGTCCTGCCGGACAAGCGCCGGCCGTTGGACCCGCGCATGAACGGCGACGCGTTGGTCAACCTTTTGCACCGGTTCCCGAACGTGTTGGCGTGGGTCAACGGGCACACGCACCGCAACGTGATCACGCCGCACCGGCACGACACGCCGAGCCGGAGCTTCTGGGAGATCAACACCGCGGCGCACGTCGACTACCCGCAGCACGCCCGTGTCATCGAGGTCGCGGACAACGCGGACGGCACGTTGTCGCTGTTCACGACCCTTCTCGAGGCGGATGCGCCGTATCAGGTCGACTACGACGACAGGTCGGACACGGCGTTGGCGAGCCTGTGCCGGGAGTTCACCTACAACGACATCCACTCGCGGACGAACCCGCTGGGCACGCCGCTGGACCGGAACACGGAACTGCTGGTCAGCGTGCGGTGATATGGGATGTCCCACACCCCGTGCGCGGTGATCAGGAATTTCGGCGGCCTAAGGTCGTTGACGTGGCAGTGGACATCTCGATAACCGCACCGCAGCCCCGGCCGAGCGCGGCGGCCATGAGGCGTGCGCTGCGCCGGGCCGCCGACGGTGCTGTGCTCGACGCGACTGAAGCGGCCGTGTTGCTCCATGCGCGCGGCGAGGACCTGGACGCGCTGTTGGCCTCGGCGGGCAGGGTGCGGGACGCGCATCTGCTCGCGGAGGGGCGTCCTGGTGTCGTCACGTACAGCCGGTCGGTGTTCATCCCGCTGACGAGGCTGTGCCGGGACCGGTGTCACTACTGCACGTTCGCAACCGTGCCGCACAAGGTGCCCGCTGCGTTCCTCGAACGCGACGAGGTGCTGGAGATCGCGCGCAAGGGTGCGGCGGCGGGGTGCAAGGAAGCGCTGTTCACGCTCGGCGACCGGCCGGAGGACCGCTGGCCCGCCGCGAAGGAGTGGCTGGAGGCGCGCGGCTTCGAGTCCACTTTGGACTACGTGCGGGCCAGTGCCATCGCGGTGCTCGAGGAAACCGGTCTGCTGCCGCACCTGAACCCCGGCGTGCTGAGCTGGGAGGAGCTGTCGCGGCTGCGGCCCGTCGCGTCCAGCATGGGCATGATGCTCGAGACCACGGCCGAGCGGCTGTGGAGTGAGAAGGGCGGCCCGCACTACGGCAGCCCGGACAAGGATCCGGCGGTCCGGCTGCGGGTGCTGACCGACGCCGGACGCGTGAACGTCCCTTTCACCACCGGAATCCTGATCGGCATCGGCGAGACGATTGCCGAGCGCGCGGAGTCGTTGCTCGCGATGCGTCAGGTCGCCAAGCAGTACGGGCACATCCAGGAAGTGATCATCCAGAACTTCCGCGCCAAGCCGGACACGGCGATGCGCGGCATGCCCGACGCCGACCTCACCGAGCTCGCGGCCACGATTGCCGTGGCGCGCCTGGTGATGCCGTCGACCGTGAGCGTGCAGGCGCCGCCGAACTTGGTCGGCGGTGAGTTCGACCTGATGCTGCGCGCGGGCGTCGACGACTGGGGCGGCGTCTCGCCGATCACGCCGGACCACGTGAACCCCGAGAAGCCGTGGCCGCAGGTCGACAAGCTCACGGAGATCACCAAGGAAGCCGGTTTCTCCTTGCAGGAACGGCTGAACGTCTACCCGCGCTACGTTCGCGCGACGGCGGGGCAGTGGATCGACACCCGGCTCACCGCGCACGTTTCCGCGCTGGCGCTGGAAAACGGTCTCGCGAACCCGGAGGCGGAGGTCGTCGGCCGCGAGTGGCAGGAGCCCGACGGCGGGACCGACACGTACGGCCGCGCGGACCTGAACACCTCGATCGACACCGAAGGCCGCACGAACGACCGCCGCGGCGACTTCGACGAGGTCTACGGCGACTGGGACGAGCTGAAGATTCCCGTTGCCCCGCAACGGCTTCCGGATGACGTCCAACGTGGACTGAAGATCGCGGCGAACGACCCCGCGGCGTTGCTCGGCGACACCGAGGCCGCGATGGCACTGCTGACGGCCGACGGCGACGCGCTGGAGGAGATGACGAAGCTCGCCGACGATCTGCGGCGCGAGGTGGTGGGCGACGACGTCACGTACGTGGTCAACCGGAACATCAACTTCTCCAACGTCTGCTACGTCGGATGCCGCTTCTGCGCCTTCGCCCAGCGCGAGCGTGACGCGGACGCTTTCCGGCTCTCCGCCGAGGAAGTGGCCGACCGCGCGCAGGAGGCGTGGGACGACGGCGCCACCGAGGTCTGCATGCAGGGCGGCATCGACCCCAAGCTGCCGGTGACCTACTACGCCGACGTCGTGCGCGCGATCAAGAAGCGTCTGCCCGGCATGCACGTGCACGCGTTCAGCCCGATGGAGATCGTCTCGGCCGCCGCGAAGGCGGGCGTGAGCGTGCGCGAGTGGCTGAGCGAGCTGAAGGAAGCCGGCCTCGACACGATTCCGGGCACGGCGGCCGAGATCCTCGACGACGACGTGCGCTGGGTGCTCACCAAGGGCAAACTGCCGACCGCGACCTGGCTCGACGTCGTCGGCACGGCTCATGAGCTGGGCATTCGCTCGTCGTCGACGATGATGTACGGCCACGTGGACCACCCCGGGCACTGGCTCACGCACTTCCGGGTGCTCGCGAAGCTGCAGGACAGGACCGGCGGGCTCACCGAGTTCGTCGCGCTGCCGTTCGTGCACCGCAACGCCCCGATCTACCTGGCGGGAGTCGCCCGCCCCGGCCCCACCCGCCGCGACAACCGCGCCGTGCACGCGTTCGCGCGGTTGGCGTTGCACGGGCGGATCGACAACATCCAGTGCTCATGGGTGAAGCTCGGTGACGAGGGCACCGCGGAGATCCTCAACGGCGGTGCGAACGACATCGGCGGCACGCTGATGGAGGAGACCATCAGCCGCATGGCCGGATCCGAGCACGGGTCGGCGCGTACTGTGCGTGAGCTTGAAACCCTGGCTTCGCTCGCAGGGCGTAACGCCCGTCAGCGGACTACGACATATGGGCGAGTGCATATCGATCACCAGTGACCGATAGTCTGTTTCGGCGCACAGACGCTACCGGCCTTCGGTAGCTTGGCGGCCAATCAGTCAGCAAGGTTCACTCGTTCCGGGGTGGATCTGTGCCTTGGGGAGGCTCGGCAAGTGCACGGCATGAGTCTGGTACTGAGCGCTGCGGTCGAGAGCAGCATGACCGGCACCGCTGCCGGTCCCGTCGGCCTGATCGCGGTCGCGGCGGGTGTGGGCGGTCTGGTGTTCGGCCTGGTGAAGCGCCGCAAGCCGGCCACCGTCACGGCCGCGAACCAGCGCGTCGATCTGGCGCAGCAGGACACCGCGCAGAACTGATTCACCTGGTCTGAGAAGATTTCGTCCGTGTCCACGGAGAACGCGCCAGCACAGCCAGCCAAGCGCCCCCGCGTCCTGTCCGGCATCCAGCCGACGGCCGGGTCGTTCCACCTCGGCAACTACCTGGGTGCGGTGCGGCAGTGGGTGGCGCTGCAGGAAGACCACGACGCGTTCTACTGCGTCGTCGACCTGCACGCGATCACCGTGGAGCAGAACCCGAAGGAACTGCGCCAGAACACCCGCGTCTCCGCAGCTCAGCTGCTCGCACTGGGCATCGACCCGGATCGGGCGACCCTGTTCGTGCAGTCGCACGTCCCGGAGCACGCCCAGCTCGGCTGGGTCATGCAGTGCATGACCGGCTTCGGCGAGGCGTCGCGGATGACGCAGTTCAAGGACAAGTCCGCGCGCCAGGAGCAGTCCGTCGGCGTGGGCCTGTTCACCTATCCGATCCTGCAGGCTGCGGACATCCTGCTGTACCAGGCGCACTACGTGCCGGTCGGCGAGGACCAGCGCCAGCACCTGGAGCTGACCCGCGACCTCGCGACGCGCTTCAACTCGCGTTACGGCAAGACCTTCCGCCTGCCGGAGGCGTACATCGTCAAGGACACCGCCAAGATCTTCGACCTGCAGGACCCGACGGCGAAGATGAGCAAGTCGGTGCCCGGCGGCGTCGTCGAGCTGCTGGAAGACCCGAAGCGCTCGGCCAAGAAGATCCGCTCGGCCGTCACCGACACGGGCCGCGAGATCGTGTTCGACGTCGAGAACAAGCCGGGCGTCTCGAACCTGCTGACGATCTACTCGGCCCTGACCGGCCGCACGGTCGAGTCGCTGGTGCTCGACTACGACGGCAAGGGCTACGGCGACCTGAAGAAGGACCTCGGCGAGGTCTTCACCGACTGGGTCACGCCGGTCCAGGAGCGGGTTCGCACGTACCTCGACGACGTGGCCTCGCTGGACAAGATCCTGGCCTCCGGAGCCGAACGAGCCCGCGACGTCGCGGCCGGCACGTTGCGCCGCACGTACGAGAAGATCGGCTTTGTTCTGCCTGAGTAGTGCACTTGCACTAGCGTCTTGCGAGTGGACAAGTGGCGGCGGAAGTACGCGTGGCTCGACCACATCATGCTGGCGTACGAGCGCTTCACCGAGAGGTACGGCACGCACTACGCCGCCGCGGTGACGTACTTCAGCGTGCTGTCGCTCGTGCCGATCCTGATGATCGGTTTCGCCATCGCCGGTTTCGTACTGCAGTCGCAGCCGGACCTGCTGGCCGAACTGCGCGCGGCCATCGCCGAGGCCGTGCCGGACAAGCAGCTGAGCGAGCAGATCAACGAGGCCGTGAACACCGCCCTGGACTCCAAGGGCACGGTCGGCATCATCGGCCTGCTCGGCGCGGCCTACTCCGGCCTGGGGTGGATGGGCAACCTCCGCGACGCGCTGACCGCGCAGTGGGGGCACGCCAAGGAGAACCTCCCGTTCCTCGGCACGCTGTGGCGTGACCTGGTGGCGCTGATCGGCCTCGGGCTGGCCATCGTGCTGTCGTTCGGCATCACCGCCCTGGGCTCCGGTTTCGCGGAGCAGGTGCTGGAGTGGATGGGGCTGGAGGACGCCGGCTGGGCGCGCGTCCTGCTGAAGATCGGCTCGATCATCCTGTCGCTGCTGGCGAACTGGATGGTGTTCCTGTGGGTGCTCGCACGATTGCCCCGCAAGCCCGTCGGGTGGCGCTCGGCGCTGCGCGGGGCGTTTGCGGCGGCCATCGGGTTCGAGATCCTGAAGCAGGCGGCGACGATCTTCTTGTCGTTCGTGACGTCCTCTCCGACCTCGGCCGCGTTCGGGTCTGTCATCGGTGTGCTGGTCTTCGCGAACCTGGTGGCGCAGTTCTTGCTGTTCATCGCGGCCTGGACGGCTACTGCGCGGGAGAACCGGGAGCCTGAGGTGGTTCCGGCGCCGCCGCCTGCGGTCATTCAGCCCGTGGTGTCGGTTCGGTCTGGGCCTTCGCCCTCGTTGATGCTCGGGGCTGGGGCCGTGGTGGGGGCGCTGCTCGGGCTTCGGTGGCGCAAGCGCTAGGTCGGGCCGTGTAGGAGCGGGTTGCGTGCGACAGATCGTCTGCTGCACGCCGAGGTAAAGCCCCAATCGCGGAGCGTGGGTGCATCACCGCTGCCCAGCAGTCCATCAGCAGCGGGCTCACCCATCGTGGCAATACCGACAGAGCAGCCATCGCGGCGTTGCCACGTGGGCGCGCCGTGCCGTGCGTCAGGTCGGCTCGACGATTCGCACGGGTGGCCTCGGTCTTGCCGCTGCCGCCCGGTGTGCCTTCTTCAGCTCTCGCGCGACCTGCTCCGGGTGGTCGCGCAGGCGGGTGGGCAGCGTTTGCACGACGAGGATCCCCGCCGCCGCGTATCGGCTGTTGCGGGCGAGGGTTCGTTCGTAGTTGCGCGGGCCGTAGTGGAAGGCCTTCGAGTCGATCTCCCAGGCGAGGCCCACGTCGTCGAACCACGCGTCCGGGCGGCCGATGATCACGCCGTCGGCGTCCGCGATCGTGGCGTTCCAGTGCGGGGTGGTCAGGCGGATCTTGCGGGAGAGGCGGCGGGCGTCGCGTTCGGCTACGGATTGCGCCCTTCCCAGTTCCTTCAGGACGGCGCGGACGAGCTTGGTGCCGTAGCGGTTGGTGGTGGCTTCCGCGCGGAGGCTCTCGGGTGTGCAGCGGCCCTTCTGGATGGCGGCGGCGATCAGGGCCGTGGCGTCGTCGGGCGAACGGAGTTGCCGGCACGCGTCCACGACGGCGCGGTCTGCGGACACGAGAGGGAAGCCGCTCACGACGGAAGCGGGCGGCATCGGGGAGGCGCGTTCCATGATCAGGGTGCCGCTGCCGCGGGCTGTGCCTGGCACCAGCACGTGGATCTCTGGGCCGCGGGTGGGCAGGCCGTGGCGGCGGCAGGCTTCTGCGCCGGTGACGACGGCGCCGGGGCCTGCGCGGAGCAGGGCCGCGGTGACTTGCTGGTCGCGCGTGGGCGGGCCGTTGTGCAGCAGCACGACACCTGGGTGCATGCGCTGCCACGGCCCGCCCGGGCGGCATTTCAGCCAGGGGTCCGGGACCCCCAGCGACTTCAGGGCGCCGGCACTGATGACACCTAGATCGCTGCGTTCGCGCAGTTGTTCGATTCGCATGTCGTCAGTGTGACGAGCGCCACCGACAGTTTTTGACGGTCAGCGGCGGTAGGCGTGCCTGGCGCGGTCGAGCAGCAGCATGAGCACACCCGCGGCGGCCAGCAGCATGCCGAGGGCCACCAGCCAGCCGATCGACGAGGCACCCGTGTTGGCCAGGCGGTTGTCCTGGTGGCGCGGGGGTGCGGCGACCGGTTTGGTCGTCGTCGGCGGTTTCGTCGTCACCGGAGTGGTCGTCGTGGAAACCGGTGGCGTGGTGGTGGTCGTCGTGGACGTCACCGGAGTGGTGGTGGTCGACGTCGAAGTCGACGGAGTGGTGGTCGTCGTTGACGAGGACGTCGTTTTGGTCGTTGACGTCGTCGTGCTCGTGGTGGTGGTGGACGTGGTCGTCGTCGGTTTGGTCGTGGTCGTGGTGGTGCTCGATTTCGTCGTCGTCGTGGGCTCGCCTCGTGCTTCTGGCGAGCGCCACCCCGGACGGTCCTTCGGGCACCACGCGGCGGCGCACACACGGCCGTCGTCGGAGGCCGAGGCTTCCGGTCCGGCACCTGACAGTCCTGCGACCGTCAACACCGCACCCGCGGCGAGAACACCGATGTAGGCGATACGTGACATGGACCGATGGTTGCGCCCGGATACCGCACGTCGCGCGTGCCGCGCGCACACGTCACCCGCGCGTGGAGCGACATCCCTCGATCAGGTCCAGAAGACCGCGATGCCGATGTTCAGCACTACGAGCGACGCGGCGGTCGGCATCAGCCAGGACGGGGCCTTGGGCTTGTTGACGTTGATCGCCACGACGACGGCGATGGCCACGACGACCAGCAGCTTCACGCCGATCTTGACGTGGTCGTACTTCACCGAGTCGACCAGCGGATCGATGCCCACCAGCGCGACACCGGTCAGCAGCTGCAGGGCGGCGCCGTGCAGCCAGCCCTTGTTGACGGGGGCGTCCTTGCCGGCCTTGGCCTGCAACATGATCATCGCGACCAGCATGCCCATGCCCAGCAGGTGCAGGAACACCAGCAGCAGGCGTACGAACTCCACAGCGTTTCCTATCGACGTCGAGTGGCCAGGAAGCCCCGCACGCCCAGCACCCCGATGACGGTGCCGAACACGAGCGAGGCGATCACGAGCACCAGGTGCACCGTGAAGAAAGCGGTAGGTCCGTCGCTGAACGAACGAGGGTCTTTCCAGATGTTTTTCAGGAACGTGGGCCAGATCACCCACGACCACACTCCGAAAGCCACCAGGAAGAGTGACATCGGGCGCGAGAGCTTCACGGCGACCAGTATCGGACGTGGTGCGTGCAAGCCGCTAAACGGGGGTGGATAGCCTGGGGCCGTGCCCTTCACCAAACGGCTCATCGTCGCCCTGGTCCTAGCAACGGCCACAGCCGCGTTCGCCGCACCGACCGGCACCGCACAGCAGGCCGCCGGCTCGGCTCAATGCGCGAACCGCGAGACCCCGCCGCCACCGGTGGACACGTCCGAGCAGCCGGCGCCGGGCCAGAAGGCCCCGACCGCGCTCGAGGTGCCGGAGAAGCCGATCGGCGGTGACCGGCTGGGCGAGTGCGGCCTGATCCTGCCGCCGAACTCGGCCCAACCACCGTCCGGCATCACGGCGGCCTCGTGGCTGCTCGCGGACATGGACAGCGGTGCCGTCATCGCCGCGTACGACCCGCACGGCCGTCAGCGCCCCGCCAGCGTCATCAAGGTGCTGCTCGCGATGGTCGTCGCCAAGGAATTGCGCGGCGACCTCGTCGTCACCGCGAGCGCCGAGGACACGCAGCAGGAGTGCACCTGTGTCGGCCTGAAGGACGGCGGCCAGTACACGGTCCGTCAGCTGCTGCACGGCCTGCTGCTCACGTCGGGCAACGACGTGGCGCACACCCTGGCCCGTCAGCTCGGCGGCGTCCCGAACGCCCTGCGCAAGATGAACGCCATGGCCAAGGAGCTCGGCGCCCTCGACACCCGTGCCGTGACGCCGTCGGGCCTCGACGCCCCCGGCACCAGCACCTCGGCCTACGACGTCGGCCTGATCTTCCGCGGCGCCATGAAGTACGACGAGTTCGCGCAGGCCATCAAGCTGCAGCAGGCCCAGTTCCCCGGCCGCAACGGCGGCACGATCATGCTGACGAACGACAACCGCCTCCTCGCCAACTACGAGGGCGCGCTCGGCGGCAAGACGGGCTTCACCGACGACTCGCAGCACACCTACGTGGGTGCCGCCGAACGCAACGGCCGCCGCCTCGTCGTCGTGTTGCTGCGCGGCCAGCAAACTCCGACCCGCATCGACGCCCAGGCCTCGAAGCTGCTCGACTACGGCTTCGCGATGGGCCCCGGCGGCGTCGGCAAGCTGGTGGACGGCGCCCCGCAGCCCAAGCCGAACGTCGTCACCACCCAGAACAACCAGGCCTCCAACGACGTGGCCGCCACGGACACCGGCACTGGCCGCCCGACGCCGACCGCGTTCGGCACCGTCGGTCTCCCGATCACGGCCGCGGCGGGCATCGCCCTGCTGGCTGGTCTGCTCCTCTACATCCGCGGCAAGCGGGCCAAGGCGGCACGGGCACGCCGCCAGGCCGCACAGGCGCCACAGGGCGTCTGAGCCACTTCGGACGGTCTACGAGCCTCCAGCGCCGGCGCTGGAGGCTCGTTCACGTCGCGGGACCATCACAGCGGTGAGAGCCAGCACGCCGATGATCAGCACCATCGACGTGAGCACCGCGGCGGACGTGCCGAACCGGAAGAACACCGCGCCCAGCAGGGCCACCCCGGCGGTCGCGCCGAGCTGTTGCACCGCGTTCAGCAGCCCGGACGCCCACCCGGTCTCGTTCGGGGCGGCCACCGACAACGCGTTGCCGAAGAACGGCACGGTGAACATCCCGAGCCCGATTCCGGCCACCAGCAGCGGCACCGCCGTGAACGACACGACGACCCCGGCCAAACCCACCAGCACCAGCACCAGCCCAGCGCGCATCACCCGCGGCCCGAACCTCGGCACGAGCACGGACCCGGTGATCCACGAACCGAGCGCGAGTCCCGCCGACCACGGCAGCAGCGTGAGCGCGGCACCCGCCGGCGTTCTGCCCTCCCGCAGCTGCAGGTACAGCACCAGGACGAACACCAGGCCGTTCATCACCGCGAAGAACAGCAACGAACCGGCCAGCGATGCCGGAAACACCCGGCCGCGCAGCAGTCCGCCCAGCTCGGGCCGGCTCGTGGCGCGGTCCTCGCGGATCAACGGCGCGGCGGCCAGCACGGCCAGGCCGAGCGGCACGTTGACCAAGAACACCGACTGCCAGCCGAACGCCTCGGTCAGCAGCCCCCCCACCACCGGACCGCACAACGCGGACAGCGCCATGACGGGCCCGATGGTGCCCAACGCCTTGGGCACCTCGTCTCCGGAGAACATGGCACGGATCAGGCCGAACGTCTGAGGGATGATCAACGCGGCACTCGCCCCCTGCACCGCACGCGCCGCCAGCAGCACCGCCACGTGGGGCGCCCACGCACACGTTGCGGAGCACAACACGAAGACGAGCATGCCGATCACGAACACCCGCCGGCGCCCGAAAAAGTCGCCGAGACGGCCACCGGCGATCAGCAGCAGCCCGAACGGGAGCGTGTAGCCGTTGGTGAGCCACTGCAGCGCGGTGTCGCTCACCGAGAGATCGGCGCGGACCGCGGGTGCCGCGATCGGCATCACGGTGCTGTCGAACAGGTTCATCGCCTCGGCGAGCAGCAACGCGGCAAGCGCGGGCCACCGCCACCTGTGTGGCTTGGTCATGTACGCCAAGTTAGGTATCCACGACTGGAACAATCGCATCAGAAGCCAGGACTGACTGATACTTCCAACAGAGCGGCTCTACCATCGGAAATGTGACACTCGACGATCTTGACCGAGCGGTCCTGCACGCGCTGCACATCGACGGCCGCGTCCAGTTCAGCCACGTCGCGACGGTGCTCGGCACATCACCGCAGACAGTGGCCAGGCGCTACCGGAAGCTGCAGGAGAGCGGCGCGCTGCGAGTGGTCGGAATGATCGACGCCCGCAAGGCAGGACAGGTGGAGTGGTTCCTCCGGCTGGGCTGCACCCCGGACGCGGCCCTGAAGGTGGCTCAGGCGCTGGCACAGCGGCCGGACACGTCGTGGGTGCAGCTCACCTCGGGCGGCACCGAGATCTCCTGCGTCGTCCGGGCCGCCAACGCGCCGGAAGCCCTGCTGCTGCAACAGCTGCCGAAGACGTCGAAGGTCGTGTCGGTGTCCGCGCACTGCCTGCTGCGCTCGTTCGTCGGTGGTCCGGTCGGCTGGAGCGGCCGGGCGAGCGTGCTCACGGCAGAACAGGTCGCCCGGCTCACGCCGTCGTTCGAGCCCGCAGAGTCCGAAGTGGACGAACGCCTGCTGGCCGCGCTGCGCCAGGACGGCCGCACGACGTTCGCCGACCTCGCCACGGTCACCGGGTGGTCCGAGCCGACCGTGCGCCGCCGGGTCAACCACCTGCGTGCCGCCGGGATTCTCTACTTCGACGTCGACGTGGACCCGGTCGCGCTCGGCTTCACGGCGATGGCGGTCCTGTGGATGTCGGTGCGGCCCAACCGGCTCGTGACCGTCGCGGAAGCCCTTGCGCGGCAACCGGAAGTCGCGCTGGCGGCGATCACGACCGGCCCGGCGAACGTGCTCGCGAAGGTCGTCTGCCGCGACACCGACGCGCTCTACACGTACCTGACCGAACGGGTCGCCACGATCGAGGGCATCGATCGGATGGAGACCGCGCCGGTCATCCACACCGTGAAACGAGCCCGTTGAACGCGAAGGCGCCGCGCCCCCGACGGGGACGCGGCGCCTCGAGACAGCGAACGATCAGACGCGCTTGAACAGCAGCGCGCGCTTCACTTCCTGGATCGCCTTGGTGACCTGGATGCCACGCGGGCAGGCGTCGGTGCAGTTGAACGTGGTCCGGCACCGCCACACGCCGTCGATGTCGTTGAGGATGTCGAGCCGCTCCTCAGCGCCCTCGTCCCGCGAGTCGAAGATGAACCGGTGCGCGTTCACGATCGCCGCCGGGCCGAAGTACGAGCCCTCCGCCCAGTAGACCGGGCAGGACGTCGTGCAGCAGGCGCACAGGATGCACTTCGTGGTGTCGTCGAAGCGCTCGCGGTCGGCGACCGACTGGATGCGCTCACGCGTCGGCTCGTTGCCGTAGGTCACGAGGTACGGCTTGACCGCGCGGAACGCCTCGAAGAAGGGCTCCATGTTGACGAGCAGGTCCTTGTTCACCGGCAGGCCCTTGATGGGCTCGATGGTGATCGTGGTGTGCTTGTCGCCCTTTTCCAGCAGGTCCTTCAGCAGGACCTTGCACGCCAGGCGGTTCACGCCGTTGATGCGCATGGCGTCCGAGCCGCAGATGCCGTGTGCGCAGGAGCGGCGGAACGTCAGCGTGCCGTCCACGTACCACTTGATGTGGTGGAGCAGGTTCAGCACGCGGTCCGACGGGAGTGCCGGGATGTCGAACGAGTCCCAGCGCGGTTCGTCGTCGAACTCCGGGTTGAACCGGCGGATCTTGACGGTGACCGTGACAGCGCCGTCCGGAACCGGCGGCTGGGAGCCGCGCGAGCCAGCAGTAGTTTCGGTGGTGGCGGTCATCAGTACTTGCGCTCCATCGGCTTGTACCGGGTAAAGGTGACGGGCTTGTAGTCCATCCGGATGTCCGCGGTCAGACCGTCGCCCTGCTTGTAGAACATGCTGTGGCGCATGAAGTTCGTGTCGTCGCGGTTCGGGTAGTCCTCGCGGGCGTGACCGCCGCGGGACTCCTTGCGCTCGAGCGCGCCGTGCACGAGCACCTCGGCCAGTTCCAGCAGGAAGCCGAGTTCGACGGCCTCCAGCAGGTCCGTGTTGAAGCGCTTGCCCTTGTCCTGCACCTGAATGTGCGCGTAGCGCTCCTTCAGGGCCTGCACGTCGTGCAGCGCCTTCTTCAACGTGTCCTCGGTGCGGTACACGGACGCGTTGGCGTCCATGGTGGCCTGCAGCTCGGTGCGGATGTCCGCCACGCGCTCCTGGCCGTGCTCCGACAACGCCAGGGCGACCTGCGCCTCGACGGACGCGGCCGGGTTCTCCGGCAGGTCGACGTGCGACTCACGCGACAGCGCGTACTCCGCGGCGGCGATGCCCGCGCGGCGGCCGAACACGTTGATGTCCAGCAGCGAGTTCGTGCCCAGGCGGTTCGCGCCGTGCACCGAGACGCACGCGCACTCACCCGCGGCGTAGAGGCCGGGAACGACGTTGTCGTTGTCCCGCAGCACTTCGCCGTGGATGTTCGTCGGGATGCCACCCATCGCGTAGTGCGCGGTCGGGTACACCGGGACGGGCTCGACGACCGGGTCGACCGCGAGGTACGTGCGGGCGAACTCGGTGATGTCCGGCAGCTTCGTCTCCAGCACCTCGGCGCCGAGGTGCGTGCAGTCGAGCAGCACGTAGTCCTTGTTCGGGCCGGCGCCACGGCCTTCCAGCACCTCGAGGGCCATCGAGCGGGCCACGATGTCGCGCGGCGCCAGGTCCTTGATGGTCGGGGCGTAGCGCTCCATGAACCGTTCACCCGAGGCGTTGCGCAGGATCGCGCCCTCACCTCGCGCACCCTCGGTCAGCAGGATGCCGAGACCGGCGAGGCCGGTCGGGTGGAACTGGTAGAACTCCATGTCCTCCAGGGGCAGGCCCTTGCGGAAGACGATGCCCATGCCGTCGCCGGTCAGCGTGTGGGCGTTCGACGTGGTCTTGAAGACCTTGCCGAAACCACCGGTCGCGAACACGACGGACTTGGCCTGGAAGACGTGGATCTCGCCGGTCGCCAGCTCGTACGCGACGGCGCCGGTGCAGACCGGGCCGTTCTCCGTCTCGGTCAGGCAGATGTCGAGGACGTAGAACTCGTTGAAGAACTCGATGCCGTGCTTGACGCAGTTCTGGTACAGCGTCTGCAGGATCATGTGACCGGTGCGGTCAGCGGCGTAGCAGGCGCGGCGCACGGCGGCTTCACCGTGGTTGCGCGTGTGCCCGCCGAACCGGCGCTGGTCGATCTTGCCCTCGGGCGTGCGGTTGAACGGCAGGCCCATCTTCTCGAGGTCGAGAACGGCGTCGATGGCCTCCTTCGCCATGATCTCGGCGGCGTCCTGGTCGACCAGGTAGTCGCCGCCCTTGATCGTGTCGAAGGTGTGCCACTCCCAGTTGTCCTCCTCGACGTTGGCGAGGGCGGCGCACATGCCGCCCTGAGCCGCGCCGGTGTGCGAACGCGTGGGGTAGAGCTTGGTGAGCACCGCGGTGCGGGCGCGCTGGCCGGACTCGATCGCCGCGCGCATTCCGGCACCACCAGCGCCGATGATGACTACGTCGTACTTGTGGAACTGCATTGTGGTGGGCTCCCCGCGCGGGTCAGTTCGAGATGTTCGGGTCGAAGGTGAAGATCACGAACGTGCCGAGCGAGACGATCAGCACCATCGAGACGTAGAGCAGCATCTTCAACCAGAACCGGGTGGAGTCCTTGCGGGCGTAGTCGTTGATGACAGTCCGCACGCCGTTGCCGCCGTGGATCTGCGCGAGCCAGAGCATCGCGAGGTCCCAGAACTGCCAGAACGGGGACGCCCAGCGGCCGGCCACGAAACCAAAGTTGATCTTGTGGACGCCGCCGTCGAGGATGTTCATGATGAACAGGTGGCCCAGGACCAGGACCACGAGCAGCAGGCCGGAAAGGCGCATGAACAGCCAGCTGTAGAGCTCGCCGTTGCTGCGACGGGCCGCGGGGCGGCGCGGCTGACGGGGCTTGTCGAGTGCGAGGGACATGATCAGTGACCCCCAACCAGGTCGGAGATCGTGCGCTCCATCATGAAGTAGAAACCGGGGATCATCACGACGACCCAGACGGCCAGCACGGTCCAGAGCATGACCCGCTGGTACTTGGCGCCCTTCTCCCAGAAGTCGACCAGCATGACCCGGATCCCGTTCAGCGCGTGGTAGAGCACCGCGCCGACGAGGCCGACCTCGAAGAGGTTGACGATCGGGTTCTTGTAGGTCTCGATCACCGCGTCGTAGGCGTTCGGTGACACCCGCACGAGTGCGGTGTCGAGAACGTGGGTGAAGAGGAAGAAGAACGTGAGGACACCGGTGATCCGGTGGGCGACCCAGGACCACATGCCCAGATCACCGCGGTAGAGCGTCCCACCCCCTCGGGTGGTGCCCGACCGCTCGGGTGCGCCTGCGCTGGTCATGCGCCGCGGCCTCCAACGTCAGTGGTGGTGGGTCGGCGAACAGTTCTTCTCGTGCCGACCATGACCGGAAAATCCTAGTCCCGCACGTCGGAACGGACCCAGCAGGCGCACCCGCTCTGTGATCGATGAGACACGCTGTCGATCGGCCAAGCGGTCTTGATCGATTCTGAAATGCGGTCCACGCCACAAAAAGGGCGTTGGGAGCCGGGAAACGCAGGACGGCGGCCAGGACCTCCGCCTTGGTCCGGGCCGCCGTCGTCGGCAAGGGCACTTGCCACCCTCTACACGACGAAATGACCGCGACCGGTTCAAAGTCCGGTCGAAGAAATTTCGTCGAACGTCGAACCCCAGGTCAGCGGCGGTCATGCGGCTGACATTCCGGAGTCAGCGGCACGGCAGCGGCGCGCTGGATCCTGGACGCATGGGGAGGGAACTACCGGCGGGTGGACCGGTGGCGGGGATGTCGTCGGCCATCGAGCGCTGGGCTCGTCGCGCGGAGCTGGTTCACGGACTGCTCCATTCGGACGGCGATCACTGCGCGGAAGCGACCGAAGAGGACGTATCGCCACGCGCCGAACACGATTGATCACCACTCGTGCGGCCAAAGCGTCGAATGCATAACCGATAGGGGTCTTTGTAGGTGCTGAGGGCAACGGGGTTGGTTACTAAGAGGTACGGTGCCGCGTCTAGGACCCAACAACGTCGTTGGGGAGGAACCTCAGGGAGGAGACGAGCCGTGCGTCGTCGTATGCGTGGTGTCGCGGTCGCCGCGATCGCGTTGACCAGCGTGATGACTATGGCCGCCTGCGCGAAGGACTCGGGTGGCGGAACCAACTCGAACACCGGCAGTGGTGCCGCTTGCGAGTTCGCTACGCCTCCTTCCGCGCCTGCCACCTCGAACACCAGCTCCGCGAACGGTGCCAAGGTGGACGCGAGTGCGCTGAAGATCGGTCTTGCCTATGACATCGGTGGTCGTGGCGACGCGTCGTTCAACGACTCCGCCGCCGCCGGTCTGGACAAGGCCGTCGCGGACATGGGCGTGAAGAAGGAGAACACGCGCGAGCTCTCCGCCGCCCCGAACGAGGACGAGGCCGCCAAGCAGACCCGTCTGCGCCAGCTGGCGTCCGAGGGCTTCAACCCGGTCATCGGTGTCGGCTTCGCCTACGCCGAGTCGATGAAGCTCGTCGCCGCGGAGTTCCCGGCCGTCAAGTTCGGCCTGATCGACTCCGCCGTCGAGGGCGCTGCCAACGTCACGCCGCTGCTGTTCGCCGAGCAGGAGGGCTCCTTCCTGGCCGGCGTCATCGCCGCGTACCAGAGCAAGAAGTGCCACGTCGGCTTCGTGGGCGGCGTCGAGATCCCGCTGATCCAGAAGTTCGAGGCCGGCTACTTCCAGGGTGCCAAGGCCGCCGCGCCGAAGATCGAGATCGAGAAGAAGTACATCACTCCGGCTGGTGACTTCACCGGTTTCCAGGACGCCCCGAAGGGCCAGGAAGCCGCGAAGGGCCAGATCGACAAGGGCGCCGACGTCATCTACCAGGCCGCTGGTGCGTCCGGTAAGGGCATCTTCTCGGCCGCCAAGCAGGGTGGCGTGCTGGCGATCGGTGTCGACTCCGACCAGTACAACCAGGCGACCGTCGCGGACACCAAGGACGTCATCGTCTCGTCGATGCTCAAGCGCGTCGACGTCGCGGTCTACGACTTCATCAAGGCGATCGCGAAGAACGACCTCGCGTCGCTGCCGAAGGTCTTCGACCTCAAGGTGGACGGTGTCGGCTACGCCACGTCGGGTGGCAAGATCGACGCCAAGCTGCAGGGAATCCTCGAGGGCTACAAGGCCCAGATCATCGAGGGCAAGATCAAGGTCGCGGACAAGCCGTAGTCCGATAGCCGCACGCACTCCGGGCCCTGTGAGGATTTGCCCCTCACAGGGCCTGGTGCGTGGTAGGAGGAGCACTCGCCGATGAGCAGTTCCACGTCCGTACGGACGGACGATCCCCCCGCTGTGGTGCTCACAGGCATCACCAAGCGATTCCCCGGTGTGGTCGCCAACAGCGACGTGCACCTGACCGTCCGCCGCGGCGAGGTGCACGCGCTCTGCGGTGAGAACGGTGCTGGCAAGTCGACCCTGATGAAGATCCTCTACGGCATGCAGGCGCCGGACGAGGGCACCATCGAGGTCGGCGGCGAGCAGATGCGGTTCCGCAACCCCGCGGACGCCATCAAGGCCGGTATCGGCATGGTGCACCAGCACTTCATGCTCGCCGACAACCTCACCGTCCAGGAGAACGTGGTCCTGGGCGCCGAGGCGATGCACGGCATCGGCCAGAAGGCCCGCAGGCGCATCATCGAGCTGTCCGGCAAGACCGGGCTCAACGTCGACCCCGGTGTGCTGGTCGAGCAGCTCGGTGTCGCGGACCGCCAGCGCGTCGAGATCCTCAAGGTGCTCTACCGCGGTGCCAAGGTGATCATCCTGGACGAGCCGACCGCCGTGCTCGTGCCGCAGGAGGTCAACGAGCTCTTCGACACCGTCCGCGGCATGCAGGAGCAGGGCTACACGTTCCTGTTCATCTCGCACAAGCTCGACGAGGTCCGCGCGATCGCGGACTCGGTCACGGTCATCCGCCGCGGCACCACCGTGGGCAGCGCGGACCCGAAGACCGTGTCGTCGCGCCAGCTCGCCGAGATGATGGTCGGCAGCGAGCTCCCCAGCCCGGAGACCCGCGAGTCCACCGTCACCGAAACGGTCGTGCTCGACGTCAAGGGCCTGCGCCTGATGACCCCCGACGGCTCGCGGCCGATCCTCGACGACGTCGATCTGGTCGTCCGTTCCGGCGAGGTCGTCGGCATCGCCGGTGTCGAGGGCAACGGCCAGACCGAGCTCGTCGAGACGATCATGGGCATGCGCAAGGCCGGCAGCGGCACGATCACGTTGCAGGACAAGGACCTCACCAAGCTGGGCACGCTCGCACGACGCGAGGCGGGCATCGGCTACATCCCCGAGGACCGTCACCGGCACGGCCTGCTGCTCACGCAACCCCTTTGGTACAACCGGATTCTCGGCTACCAGACGCGCAAGCCGACGGCGAAGGGCATCTGGCTCGACACGGACGGCGCCAAGAAGGACACCGAGCGGATCATCACCGAGTTCGACGTCCGCACGCCCGGCATCGACGCGCTCGCGGCCGCGCTTTCCGGTGGTAACCAGCAGAAACTCGTCGTCGGCCGGGAACTGTCCGGCGACCCGGTGCTGCTGATCGCCTCGCACCCGACCCGCGGTGTCGACGTCGGCGCGCAGGCGTTGATCTGGGACGAGATCAAGCGCGCCCGCGCCGCCGGTCTCGCCGTGCTGCTGATCTCCGCCGACCTGGACGAGCTGATCGGCCTGTCGGACACGATCAAGGTCATGCTGCGCGGCCGCCTGGTGGCCGACGCCGACCCGAACACCGTCACGCCCGAGGACCTCGGCAGCGCGATGACGGGTGCGGGCAGCACGAGCGCAGCGGTCCAGGAGACCGCTGTCGTTGAGGAAGGCGAGCACTGATGGGACACCTGCGCGGCAAACTCCTGCCGCCCGCGTTGGCGATCGTCTTCTCGATGCTGCTGTGCGGCGTGGCGCTGATCATCTCGGGCGCCAACCCGCTCCGCGCGTTCGGTGTGATGGTGACGCAGGTCGGCAAGGGCACGACCTTCATCGACATCATCAACTCGACGGGCATCTACTACATCGCGGCGCTGGCGGTGGCGATCGGGTTCCAGATGAACCTGTTCAACATCGGTGTCGAGGGCCAGTACCGGGTCGCGGCGGTCATCGCCGCGGTCGTCGGTGGCTCCGTCGCGCTGCCGCCCGGCATCCACACGCTGGTGATCATCATCGTGGCCGCGATCGCCGGTGCCGCCTGGGCCGCGATCCCCGCGATCCTGAAGGTGACCCGCGGCGTCAACGAGGTCATCTCGACGATCATGATGAACGGCCTGGCGATCGGCCTGTCCGCCTATCTGATCCGCCAGGACATCTTCGGTGAGCTGCGGGGCAACAACATCCGCACGCCGGAGATCCCGGAGAGCGGCTGGATGCCCGGCATCTCGTTCGGTGGCGGCGGCACGATGTTCGGCTTCCTCTTCGTCGCCATCGCGCTCGGCATCGGCTACTGGATCATGATGAACCGCACCAGGTTCGGCTTCGAGCTGCGCGCGTCCGGCGAGTCCTCGACCGCCGCGTCCGCCGGTGGCGTCAACGCCAAGAAGATGGTGCTGGTCTCGATGCTGCTCTCGGGCGCCATCGCGGGCCTGATCTCGCTGCCGGAACTGCTCGGCCGCGACCACACGTTCAGCCTGAACTTCACCGCGGGCATCGGTTTCTCCGGCATCGCGATCGCGCTGCTCGGCCGCAACCACCCCGGTGGCATCGCGTTCGGCGCGCTGCTCTGGGCGTTCCTCGACAAGTCGGGTCTCGCGCTCGACAACGTCGGGGTGCCGAGGGAGATCGTCACCATCATGCAGGGCTCGATCGTCCTGTCGGTCGTCGTCGCGTACGAGGTGGTGCGCCGCTTCGAACTGGCCGCGGAACAGCGTCGCGTCGGCCGTGAGCTCGGAACCGTCCCGGAGGTGGTCGCGTGATCTCGACATTGGAAGAGAAGCCCCACATCCCGGCGGCGCCGCGCAAGCGGAAGATCCCCGGCTGGGCCGTCGGCATGATCGGTGTCGCGGGCGCGATCGCGTTGTTGTCGATCACCTCGATGCAGACCGGGTTCCCGCAGCTCACGTCGTCCGGCACGACCCAGACCGCGGTGCGGCTGGCGTTGCCGATCCTGCTCGCCGGTCTCGGCGGTCTGTGGGCGGAACGTGCGGGCGTGGTCAACATCGGCCTCGAAGGCATGATGATCATGGGCACCTGGGGTGCGGCGTGGGCCGGCTACCAGTGGGGTCCGTGGGCCGCTCTGTTCGCGGCAGTGGTGTTCGGCGCGCTGGGCGGTCTGCTGCACGCGATCGCGACGGTGACGTTCGGCGTCAACCACATCGTCTCCGGTGTGGCGATCAACCTGCTCGGCGCGGGCATCACGAAGTACCTGTCGACGCTGCTGTTCTTCCCGCTGTCGCACAACCCGCGCCAGTCACCGCCGGTCGCGCCGTTCGACACGTACTCGGCGGGCGGTCTTGCGGACTGGCTCGGCGAGCTGGAGGCAGGGCAACGCCTGTTCATCTCCGACGTCGCGGGCATCCTGCGCGGCCTGGTCACCGGTGTCTCACCGTTGACGATGCTGACGATCCTGCTCGTGCCGCTCTCGTACTACCTGCTCTGGCGCACCCGCTTCGGCCTGCGCCTGCGTTCGGTCGGCGAGAACCCGTACGCCGCGGACTCGCTGGGCGTGAAGGTGTACTTCCACAAGTACGTCGCCGTGATCGTCTCAGGTGGTCTCGCCGGCCTGGGTGGCGCCGCGCTGGTGCTCAACCCCGGTCAGCTGTCCTACCTGGAGGGTCAGACCGGCGGCCGCGGCTTCATCGGCCTGGCCGCGATGATCTTCGGCAACTGGCGGCCGGGTGGCCTGCTGGGTGGTGCGGCGCTGTTCGGTTACGCGGACGGCCTGCAGCTGCGTTCCGGTGGCGACACGGTGCTGGCACTGGTCTACGGCGTGGTGATCCTGCTCGCCGTGATCGTGGTATGGCAGCTGATCCGGCAGAGGTGGTTCTCCGCGGCGGCGGCGATCGTCGTGGCCGTGCTGCTGTACCTGCTGTACATCAGCCTCGACGAGATCCCCGGCGAGTTCGTGTCGTACGCGCCGCACATGGTGACGCTAGCCGTGCTGGCCGTGGCGTCGCAGCGGTTGCGGATGCCGGCCGCTGATGGTCTGGTTTATCGACGTGGCTGAAGTTGATTGGGACCTGCTCAGGGCACGGGCAGTGGAAGCGGCGTCGTTCGCCCACTGCCCGTACTCCGGGCTTCAGGTCGGTGCGGCGGCGTTGTGCGACGACGGCCGCATCGTGACCGGATGCAACGTCGAGAACGCGTCGTACGGTGTCGGGCTCTGCGCTGAATGCACGATGGCGGGCCAACTCCAGCTGACGGGTGGTGGGCGCTTTGTCGCCGTTGCCTGTCGGAGTGGGTCCGGCGAGTTGTTGATGCCTTGTGGCCGGTGCCGTCAGGTTCTTTATGAACTGGGCGGGCGCTCGTTGCTGGTGGACACGCCGCGCGGTCCGCTGCCGATGACCGAAGTGCTGCCGGACGCGTTCGGACCGGAGGACCTGCCGTGAGTTTCTCTGCTGTGGACGTGATTCGGGCCAAGCGCGACGGTGGGGTGCTGTCGGACGCGCAGATCGACTGGGTCATCGACGCTTACACGCGCGGTGCCGTCGCGGACGAGCAGATGTCCGCGCTGGCGATGGCGATCTTCTTCAACGGCATGACTTCCGCCGAGACCGCGCGCTGGACGCAGGCGATGATCTCGTCGGGCGAGCGGTTGTCGTTGCACGTCTCCCGCCCGACCGTGGACAAGCACTCGACCGGCGGCGTCGGCGACAAGATCACGCTGCCGCTGGCGCCCCTGGTCGCGGCCTGCGGTGCTGCCGTGCCGCAGTTGTCGGGGCGTGGACTCGGCCACACCGGCGGGACGCTGGACAAGCTGGAGTCGATCCCCGGGTGGCGGGCCGCACTGTCCACTTCGGAGATCATGGCGCAGCTCTCCGACGTCGGTGCCGTGGTTTGTGCTGCCACTGAAGGACTTGCTCCGGCCGACCGCAAGCTCTACGCGTTGCGGGACGTCACCGGGACCGTCGAGGCCATTCCGCTGATCGCTTCTTCGATCATGTCGAAGAAGATCGCGGAGGGGGCCGAGTCGCTGGTCCTGGACGTGAAGGTCGGTTCTGGGGCCTTCATGAAGGACCTTGCTTCCGCTCGTGCTCTCGCTGAGGCGTTGGTGGCCATCGGTGTTGAGCACGGGGTGCGGATCTCGGCTCTGCTGACGGACATGTCGGTGCCGTTGGGGCGCGCGGTCGGCAACGCGGTCGAGGTCGCCGAGTCCGTGGACGTGTTGCGCGGTGGCGGGCCTGCCGATGTCGTCGAGCTGACCGTGGCGCTGGCCGCGGAAATGCTGTCGCTGGCCGGGATTTCCGCCGACCCGGCCGCCGTGCTGGCCTCTGGTGAGGCCTACGAGGTGTGGGCTCGGATGATCCGGGCCCAGGGCGGCGATCCCGATGCCGCGCTGCCCGTCGCGGCGCACAAGCACGTGGTCGAGGCGCCTGCGTCCGGTGTTTTGTCCACTTTGGACGCTTACGGCGTCGGGGTGGCTGCCTGGCGGCTGGGCGCCGGCCGGGCCCGCAAGGAAGATCCGGTGCAGGCCGGGGCAGGCGTGATGTGCCTCGCGAAGCCCGGTGACGTCGTGGAGGCCGGGCAGCCGTTGCTCGAGCTGTACACCGACACCCCAGACGCCGTCGAGGGTGCCTTGCAGGCGTTGGAAGGTGCCTTCACCGTCGGCGGCGAGGTGGCTGCCGGTCCGCTGGTGATCGACACCATCCGGGGCTAGCCCACGAGCGTCCCGGCCAGGGGCGCGCGGTCCTGCTTCCACACCACGCACAACACCTCCTGACGGCCAGGGGTGGTCGGGTCGTTGTACGCCTTCCACTCCTGCTCCGTCGGCACGATCCCGGTGAAGCCCAGCGCGTCCTTGGACCGTGACGCGGTGGCCTGGAACTGTTCCGCGCAGTACTTCTTCGTGAAGTCGGCGAGGTACTCGACGCCAGGGTAAGCCGTGTCCTTCGGCTTGTCCCACAACGGCGTCGCGGCGGCGAAGAGCTGGATGCTGTGCGGCTTGTCGCACGGCACACTGCCCGGCACCGGTGACCCCTGCGTGAGGAAGTCCTTGGCGCACTCCGTACCCGTGAGATTCCACTGTGGAATGTCGCCGCCACGCCCGAACGTGGCGATCCGCCTCGACAACAACGGTGCACCGGCCGGCAGCGGGTTGGTGTCGGTGCTCCACTCGGTGGAGTTCTCCGAGGTGGGCGTGCTGCTGGTAGGCCCGCTCGCCGTGTTCTCCTTCGGCTTGAACGCCACATAACCGGCGAACGCGGCCCCCGCGAGCACCACGGCACCCAGCGCCACGGCAGCGACCTTGACCACCGTGTTGTTCTTCTTCTTGGCCTGCACGGGAACCGGCGCCGTGCCCTGAACGATCGCGACCAGCATCCCCCGCGCCTGAGCCGCGTTCATGCGCTGCCTCGGATCCACGGTCAGCAGCCCGCGAATCACCTCGGCCAGCTGAGGCGAAGCCCGTCGCAACACCGGCGGCTCGTTCATGACCGCGTGCAACGTGGACGCGGTGGACGTGCGCTCGAACGGACTGATGCCCTCGACCGCGTGCGCCATCGTGACCCCGAGCGCCCACAGGTCCGACGCCGGCGAAGCCTCCCAGCCCTGCAGCCGGTCCGGCGACATGTACGCGGGCGACCCGACGATGCCGCCGTTGTGGGTGAGCCGTGGGTCGTCCATCGCCTGCGCGATGCCGAAGTCGGTGAGCTTCGCCGTACCGTCCGGCCGCACCATGATGTTGCTGGGCTTCACATCCCGATGCACGATGCCGGCAGCATGCGCGGCGTCCAACGCCCCCAACGCCTGCAACGCCACACCGGCCATCCACACCGAATCACGCGGCCCGTGCCGTTCAACGATGGTGGCCAGGTCAGCCGCGTCCACGAGCTCCATCGCGAGGAACGTGCGCCCGTCCTCACGAATGATGTCGTGCACCGTCACCACCGCCGGATGGTTCAGCCGACCAGCAGTACGCGCCTCCCGCAGCATCCGCTCCTCGAGCACGTTGCGTTCCTCGGCAGCCATGCCCTGCGGCGGATGCAGCTCCTTGAGCGCGACCGCACGACCCAGCAGCTGGTCCTGGGCACGCCACACGACGCCCATCGCACCGCGGCCGAGCTCGGCGACCAGTGCGTAGCGGTTGGCGATGACTCGCTGTTGCTGCACGGACAATCCCCTTCTGGACGCCCCCAGATTGCGGCGAGCATAACGACGGCGATGTGAGCGCTCCCAAAGTGGTCACGAGCGCCACGGGCCGCCGGTTCGACCGCTCGGTCCGGTGTGGTCTGGAGCACAGCAGCAGAACGGCCCCGGAGCAGCAGCTCCGGGGCCGTTCTATGGGTGAGGCTCAGGCGATCAGGCGCCCTCGGCCGTCAGGTCGTCGTCGTCCATGTCCTTGCCGCCGTTGACGGGCTTGGCACCGTTCTTGCGGGTGCGGCGCTGCGGGCGGGGCAGGGCGGTGGGCGGCGGGGGAGGCGTGGGCGAGCCGCCGCCGAGGATGAGCTCGGCGAAGGTGGCCATGGCCTCGTCCAGCTGGCCGCCGATGCGCAGTTCGGACTCCTGGTTCGACTTGCGGACCAGGGACTGCAGCGCGTCGGCGTCCGGGCGGGCCGAGACGGTCTCGCTGACCTTGACGAGGCTTGCGTCCACGGCTCCACCGAGCTCGGAGATGCGGGTCGCGAAGCCGTCCTCGACCTTGTCCAGGCGGTCGGTCATCGTGTCGAGCTTCGAGGTGACCTGCTCCAGGCGGCCGGCCAGTGCCTCGAGGCGGTCGGCGGCGTCGACCTGGTCGCGGGACTGCTCGATCGCCGCGTACAGGGCGGTGCGGGCCTCGTCCAGCTTGCCGTTGACCGTGTTCTGGGTTTCGGCGACGGCGGACACCAGCTCGGAACGGGTCTCGGCCAGGGAGCCGGCGAGGGAGTCGCGGGTCTCCGCCACGACGCCCGCCAGCTCGCCGCGGGTCTCCGCCACGGCGCCGGACAGTTCGGTGCGGGTTTCGGCGAGCGCGCCGGACAGCTGGTTGTGGCGGTCGGTGACAGCGGTGATCAGCTTCTCGCGGCTGTCCGCGATCGTGCCGGCCAGCTCCCCACGGCTGTCGGCGATCGCGGCGATCAGCTCGGCGCGGGCGGCGGCCAGCGAGTCGCGGGACTCGTCGGCGCGGCCGTGCAGGCTGGAGAAGGAGTCGTTGAGAACCTTCTGCAGGGCCTCGCGGGTGCCGTCGAGGTGCTCGTGCACGCCCTCGTCGACCTCGTCGAGACGACCGCGCAGCGCGGCCTCGAGGGCCTCGACGCGCTCGCGCAGCGGGTTCGTGACGGCGGCGGGGATCGCGTCGACCTTGCCGTCCTGCTTGTCCAGGTGGCCGTCGAGGTCGTCGATGCGCTTGTGGATGCTCGAGAGCTTGTCCTCGAGACCGTCCATGCGGCCCGCGACACCCTCGAAACGCCCGGCGACACCGTCGAGACGGCCGTCCAGCTGGGCGAAGGGCTTGGCCAGCTTGTCCACCAGGGCGTCGACCGCGCGACCGATGTCGGCGACGGCGTTGTCCTGGGCCTCCAGCTTGGCGAGAGCCTCGTCGAGCCGCTCCGCGAGAACGCTGACCTCGGTGCGGTCCGGCAGCTCCGACAGGCGCTTGCGGACCGAACCCAGCGACTCCAGAGGCGACATTCGGGCGTGGATCTCGTCCAGCGCGTCGAAGATCTGCTGCTGCTCGCTCTCACGGATCTCGGCGGCGCGCGTGAGCATGTTGCGCATCCGATCGAAGGACATCGTGGAGCTGTTGTTCTCTGTCACGGCTGAGTGCCTTCGTCCAGGGGAGGGGGAGACCACGGGAGCCTATCCGCGTCACAGGACGTGTCTGTACCACCCCCGCCAAGAAACGGCCGGGTGCGGACGGGCAACTGACCCGATCAGGCTACCCCATTACTCTCAACGCCAAGTCACTGGTCGAAAGCAGGCAGTAGCGACCGATGATGTTCCTACCTTGGGGTGACTCAAGCCTCGATCTGGTTGCAGAAAGTTGCTGATCACGGATCTGCAACAACGTTGAACCGACAAACGATCATATCGGCGACAAGATCATTTTGGCCAGCACTGAAGCGGCGTGTCGGCTGAAGTAACGTGTAGCAATGTCCACGCCGCTTACTTTGGAGACCATCCGCAGCGCGCCGAAGGTCCTGCTGCACGACCACCTCGACGGTGGCCTCCGCCCGCAGACGGTGATCGAACTCGCCGATGCCTCCGGCTACCAGGGCCTGCCCACCACCGACGCGGGCGTCCTGGGCGGCTGGTTCCGCGACAACGCCAACTCCGGCTCGCTCGTGCGCTACCTCGAAGGCTTTGCCCACACGTGCGGAGTAATGCAGGACGAGGCCGCACTCGTCCGCGTCGCCGCCGAGGCCGTCGAAGACCTGGCCGCCGACGGGATCGTCTACGCCGAGATCCGCTACGCGCCCGAGCTGAACACCGAGAAGGGCCTCTCCCTGGAGCAGGTCGTCGAGGCCGTCCAGGAGGGCTTCCGCCTCGGTGAGCAGCGCGTCTCCGCGACCGGCCGCAAGATCCGCGTCGGCACCCTGCTGTGCGCCATGCGACAGAACGAGGGCTGGCTGCGCATCGCCGAGCTGGCCGTTCGCTACCGCGACCTGGGCGTCGTCGGCTTCGACATCGCGGGCCCCGAGGCGGGCTTCCCTCCCACCAGGGGCCTCGACACGTTCGAGTACCTGCGCCAGCAGAACGCGCACTTCACCATCCACGCCGGTGAGGCGTTCGGGCTGCCGTCCATCTGGGAGGCGATCCAGCACTGCGGTGCCGAACGCCTCGGCCACGGCGTGCGCATCGTCGACGACATCAAGGTCTCCGGCGACGGCACCGTCCAGCTGGGACGCCTGGCCGCCTACGTCCGCGACCGCCGCATCCCGCTGGAGATGGCCCCGACGTCGAACCTGCAGACCGGCGCCGCGGCCACCCTCGCCGACCACCCGATCGGCCTGCTCGCCAAGCTGCGCTTCCGCGTCACCGTCAACACCGACAACCGCCTGATGAGCGACTGCTCGCTGTCCAGCGAGTTCGCCGCGCTGGCGGAGACGTTCGGCTACGGGTGGGCGGACCTGCAGTGGTTCACGATCAACGCCATGAAGTCGGCGTTCATCGGGTTCGACGAGCGGCTGTCGATCATCAACGAGCTGATCAAGCCGGGCTACGCGGCGCTCACCGCCCCGTGATCGCGACCGGTCCGACCGGTTCTGGTTCCGGCACCGGTTGACCGGTCAACGACAGCTGGTCGACAGGTAGCGCTGGCACGCTGGGATTTGCCGTCACCCCAACGGTTTCGTCCCAGAAAGAGTGGTCAAATGCGCCCTGCACTGATTGCCGGCGGACTCGCTGTTCTCGCCTCGATGGCGCTCGCGTCGCCCGCGAGCGCCTCGGGTGAGAACGCCGCGCTCTACAGCGGTTCCAACCTGTCCGGCACCAAGTCCGCGGTCGACCTCGCGAACGGCGAGTGCGTGAACCTGGCGTCCCCGGTGCGTTCCGGCATCAACATCTCGTCCGCGAACATCGACGTCTTCTTCAACGCGGACTGCAAGAAGGGCCTGCCCGGCCAGTCGGGCGACACCTACTACGTGCTCGGCAGCCTGCACCAGGGCAACTTCCCGTTCGGTGCGGTGAGCTACCGAGTTCGTTAGACATCAACGGAAAAGGGCCGCTCGCACAGTGCGAGCGGCCCTTTTCCGTGCGATCAGTTGGTCTTGAGCCGGTCCTCGAACGTCGCCTGCAGCGTGCGGAACGCGGCCACCTCGGCGTCGTACGGGGCGGACGGCGCGAGTCGCGTCGGGTCCGGGGACACGACGAACGACACCAGCCAGCCCAGCGACTCGGACGAGGCCAGCGCGTCCTTCACGGACTCGTCGTCGGCCCACTCGCCCGCGTCCTCGAACAGTTCGACGGCGAGGTCGAGCTGCTGCGGGTCGAGGGAGTCGGGGCCCTCCTCCATGTCCTCGGCGATGCCGGTCAGCACGTAGACGTTGTCGTCGTCCACGTCGACCTCGAGCTCACCCGCGGTGGCCTTGACCTTGACGTCGTTCCACGTCTCGACCTCGGCGAGGTCGTGGTCGTCGTTCTCGGCCACGAACCGGCTCAGGCCGCGCGCCGAGGTGAAGACCTCGATCTTGCCGCGGCGGCCCAGGAACACCGGGTCGTCGCCGAGGTAGCAGCGCAGCGTGTAGAACTCGCCGGCGGACGTGATGATCTTGATGGGGTCGATGCCCGCGTCGGCCCAGAAGCCGGTGGGGGCTTCCTTCTCCTCGTCGGAGTCCTCGGAGTCCGCGTCGGCGGCGGCGGACGCGGCGGTCGCCTCCTCCAGCGCGGTGAGCTCCTCCTGCGCGACGGAGAGTTCCTTCTCGGGGACCTCCGGCGTGTTCACCACGCTGTCGATCGCGTCGAGGACCTCGTCCCACTTCTCCGAGACGACCTCGGACAGCTCGCCCCACAGCTTCGCGCCGTCGCGGCCGCTGAACGGCAGCGTGCCTTGCGGCAGCAGCGAGAAGCCCTCGGCAGAGTCGAGCACCTCGTGGACCTTTTCGAGGTCGCAGACGTCCGCGAGCGCACGCACGATCGCGATCACGTCGGCGAGCTCACCGATGGTCCAGGTGTCGGGGTCCTCCGCGACGAGCTCGGGGACACCGACGAGGTCGAACTGGTGGTTGTCGTCCGGCGAGAGGTCCGCGACGCCGAGCGACGGCACGACCGGCCACGCAGGGTGATCGGTCAGGTCGTGCTCTTCCGCGGTGCGCACGAAGGCGGCGAGGTGCGCGGCGTCGGGGAAGACGAACAGGTCTTCCTCGTCGCCGAGGAACGCCTCCCACTCCTCGCCCTTCTCGCGCCAGCGGGGTGCCCACAGGGTGACGACGTCACCCTGCGTCAGCCCCAGCTCGATTGGGACGATGTCCTGCGCCATCCTGACCTCCCGGTCACGCCTGCCTGATGCCGTGGGCGAGCCTAACGGTGCTGATCACCGGCGCCCAAAGGGGTTCTCGAAGAAAGCGTCGTCGTCTGGGTTGTCGAGGATAGGCGTCCTGGGCCTGCGCTCCGCAGGCGCCTCGGGAGCTGCGGATTTCGGTGGCACGACAGGGCTCCAGGTCGACCGGAAGGGGGAGTCGCCCGCGATCGACTCGACGTCGATCGCCATTCCGTCGCCCAGCGCCAGCGCCATCCGGTTGAAGCTCGTCTGCACCGCCGCGTTCGTCGCGAGCCGCACGGTCTCGGTGACCACGTCGCCGACCGCCCGCGGACCCTGGCCGAGCAGCGCGGGGTGCAGGTGCAGGGCCTTGATCTCACCCTTCGGCGACGCCGTCACCGTGCACAGCCCGTTCGGGTGCTCGATCGTCGCGGTCAGGGCCTTGAGTTCGCGCTGCAGCTGCTCGGTGGCCTGCATCCGCTCTTCGTTCACCGCCGCCACCCGAAGTCGTCCTCGTCCTGCTCGCGCACGAACCCCAGTTCCGTCAGCTCCCGCGGGTCGACGACCCGTTCCAGCGTCTGGTGCAACCGGGTCGAGGCGGTGCGCTGGGCCTTGTCGGCGATGCGCATGATCTCCGCGGCCAGCCCCTGCGGCCCCATTCGCAGCGCCGCGGCGCTCACCGCGATCTGCTGAGGCGGACCACCGGGCGTGGCGACCACCGTCACCGCGCCGTCCGGTGAGGACGCTCGTCCCGTGATGGGACCACTGCGCGTGACGTGCTGGGACACCGCCTGCTCGACATCGCGCACCTTCCGCGCGGCGCGCTCGACGTCGTCGTCCACGTGATCACCCCCTAGTGCGACAGTGTGCCGCATGATCCTGCGTTCGGTCCTGCTGTTCGTCCTCGCGGCCCTGATGGAGATCGGCGGCGCCTGGCTCGTCTGGCAGGGCGTGCGCGAGAACCGCGGCTGGCTGTGGATCGGCGGCGGCGTGATCGCGCTGGGCATCTACGGCTTCGTCGCGACCCTGCAACCCGACGCCAGCTTCGGCCGGATCCTGGCGGCCTACGGCGGCGTGTTCGTGGCCGGCTCGCTCGCCTGGGGCATGGTCGTCGACGGCTTCCGCCCGGACCGCTACGACGTGATCGGCGCCCTGGTGTGCCTCGCAGGTGTGGGCGTGATCATGTACGCGCCTCGATAGCGGACTCCAGCAGCGCGGTCAGTTCCTTCGCCACGTCGTCCAGCGGCTCGATGCTGCGCTGGGCCCGGCACATCGCGACGGCACCCTCCGCGGCGGCGACGCACAGGTGGGCGAGGCTCCTCGCCCGCTTCTTCGCGACACCGTGCTCTTGCAGTGCGTTCTCGAGCTGCTCCGACCACGTCCGGAACGCCTCGGCCGCGGCGGTGAGCGCTTCGCCGTCCGTGGTCTCCTCGATGGACACCGCGAGCACGGGACAGCCGGCCTGGAAGCCGGTCTCGGTGACGATCTGCCGCCACAGCGCGAAGAACGCCCTCAGCCCGTCGACCGGCCCCTTCCGGAGTTTCGCCGCGAGCACTTTCTGCACGGTGTCCGCCGCCCACCGCACCGCCTCGGTCGCGAGCTGGTTCTTGCCGCCGGGGAAGTAGTGGTAGGTCGACCCGAGCGGCGTGCCCGCGTGCTTGGCGACCTCCCGGATGCTCGTCGCGTTGAGGCCGCGACGCCGAATCATGTCGGCGGCTCCGGCGACGATCTGCTCTCGGGACATCGGACACCTCACTGGCTATAACGACTGTCATAGTCTAGCGTGCTGGTGGGTTATTACAGTCGTTATAGAGGAGCTCGCCGTGCCGATGATCGAACTGACCGCCCCCGCCGGATCGCTGACCGAGGCAGGGCGCGCGTCCGTGCAGCGGGACCTGGCGACGCTGCTGCTGAAGTGGGAGGGCGCCCCGGACAACGAGTTCTTCCGCTCGGTGGCCTGGACCTACCTGCACGAGCTGCCCGCGGGTGCGCAGACGACCGCCGAGGACGACGCGCCGCGGTTCCGGGTGGACGTCCGGGTGCCGGCGGGCGCGCTGTCGGACCGGCGCAAGGCGGGGCTGGTGCAGGACGCGACGGCGCTGGTGCTCGCGGCCGCCGGGCTGGGCGAGGGTGACGCCATGCGGGTGTGGGTGCTGATCCACGAGCAGCCGGAGGGGACCTGGGGTGCCGGTGGGCAGATCGTGAAGTTCGCGGAGCTGAAGGCCGCGGCGCAGGCAGCTCGCTAGTGGTTCTGGGTCGCGCCGCTAGGGTCGGTGCATGACTGATCCTCGGGACGTCGTGACCGCGTTGCTTCGAGCCACCGAAACCTGCGACCCCGAGGAAGTCGTGCGGCACATGGCCGACGACGTCGTGTGGCAGAACGTGCCGCTGCCTCCCGCGCGCGGCAAGGCGACGGTGGCCAAGCAACTGCGGGCCATGCACAAGGTCGTCCACGACGTCGAGGTGCGAATCCACAACATCGCGGCCAACGGCGACGTGGTGCTGACCGAGCGGACCGACGTCATCGGGCGTGGTGCGTGGCAGGCCGAGTTCTGGGTGTGCGGCACGTTCGTGGTGCGCGACGGGAAGGTCGTGCTGTGGCGTGACTACTACGACAACGCGACCTTCATCGCGGCGTGCCTGAAGGGGCTCGGCCGGGCGGCCCTGAAGACCGCCCGGAGCAGGCTTCAGCCCGTCGGCCGGTAGAAGCCGTAGAACGACATCCCGCTGTTGGTCGTGCGGATGTTGCCGACCTGCACGGGGTCGCCGGCCTCGACCATCTGGCCGTTGCCGATCACCATCGCCACGTGGCCGTCCCACACCACGAGGTCGCCGGGCAGCAGCTGGTCCGCCGGCACCGACGCGCCCATCGCCTGCGACGAGGCCGGGCGCGGGATGTCGAACCCGGCGTTCTTGTAGGCCCACTGGGTCAGGCCCGAGCAGTCCGTGCCCTGGGGCGGGTTCGCGCCGCCCCACACGTAGGGCGTTCCCAGCGCCGACAACGCGTTCCGGACGGCCTTGGCCGCGGTCTCGTTCGGTGCCTCGGCGCTGCTGCCGTCGGGCAGGTTCACGCCGACACCGGTGCCCGGCTGCGGCGGGATCGCGACGGGGAGCCGTGGGCCCGATCCGCCACCGCCACCGCCTCCTCCGCCACCACCGGAACCGCCGCCGCCACCCGAGCCGGAACCCCCACCGGAACCGGATCCAGAACCGGACCCGGCATCGGAGTTCTTCGGCGGCGAATCGGTAGCACCGGCGGTCGACGTGGTGCCCTGGTCGACGCTGAACGGCTCGCCGAGCTTCGACAACGTGCCGACGTCCGGCTTCTGCAACCCGTTCAGCTGACCGACCAGCTGCGTCAGCTGGTCCCGGACCTTCTGCAGCTCGGTGGAGGTCTTGCTCTGGTAGCTCGACGCCATCCCGGCGAGGTCGGCCACCGCGGCCAGCACCACGGCGGGACCGGCCACCAGGGACGCGGCGAGGGCGGCGGCCAGCTTCGGGGTCGCCTTCGACGTGAACTCGTCGATCAACCCCTGGATCGCGGTGCGCCCGCCGGTCACCGCGGAGACGCCGGTGGAAGCCGCGGTCTTCAGCGTGGAAGCGTTGGTGGCCAACAGGTTCGTGGCCGACGCGAAGGTCGCGACGCGTCCGGAGAAGGCGTTGGCGGTCTCGCCGGACCACGTGTTCAGCACGGCGGTCGAGGCCGAGGTGTGCCGCGAACCCAGGTCGGCCATCGCCGTCTGGGCGCGGCCGAACGCGTCACCGGCCCGCGTGGCGCCGCCGGTGTCGCCGTCCAGCTTGGCCAGGTTCTCCTTCATGGGCGCGAGGAACTGGCTCAGCAGACCCTCGACGCTCATGCCCGCGCCGCCTTGTTCAGCGATGCCTCGTGCGCGTCTTCCTGCGCGATGTAGGCGTCACGCGCCTTCGACACCGCGGTGCCGAGGCCGGACAGGCCGGTCGACGCGGCCTTCAACGCGTCGAGCTGTACCTGCGCGGCGGCGGCGAATGCGGCGTTGAGGCCCACCTCGTTGCCGATCTTGCCGAAGCAGTCGCCCGGCAGGGTGGTGGTGCCGTTCAACGTGCCCGTGCCGACCGTGCCCACCTCGCTCGCCAGACCGGTCACCGCGGACGCGTATCCGGTCAAGGCGTCGAGGTCGACCTTGAGACCTTGTTCCGCCATCTGAAAGCTCTTCCCCCAGTAGTGACCTGTTCGCCTTGATCCTGCCCCGATGGGCGGTACCTCGCCCGTCGTTCCGCCAAGATCATGGAACCGTGGGTGTGATCGAGCACTGGAACCGGGTCCTGGCATGGCTGGCGGAGCACGCGCCCGCCACCCGCGCCGTGCTGCGTCCGAGGTACGACGCGCTGCCGGAGCTTCGGGTTCCGATCGATCTGCAGATGTGGTGGAGCGTCTACGGCGGTACCGAGGAGGGCCTGTACGCCGAGATCCTGCCGCCCTTCTACACACCGCTGGGCGCCGATCGCGCGTTCGTGCTCAGGGAGACCCACACGAGCAAGGCCGCGGACGCCTCCGAGGCGGGTTCGCCGACGAGCGGTTTCCACCCCGAGTGGCTGCCGATCGCGTTCGACGGCACCGGCGACGTGCTCGCGGTGGACCTGAGGCCCGGCGTGCTGCGCGGCTGCGTGGTCGAGTGGGACCAGGAGCGCAACGAGATGGTCAAGCCGGAATGGACGTCGCTCGTCGAGATGTTCGACCAGGTGGCGACGGCCCTGGAGACGCGCAGCGCGGTCGGCCACTGCTACCCCGAGGTCAACTCCGCGGGCGAGCTCGGCTGGCGCACTAGCTGATCGGTTCGAGCACCCGCAGCGCTTCCAGGCCGTTGACGATCTGTTCGACGCCGAGTGCCGCGAGCAGGATGCCGAACACCCGCACCAGCACCCACGCGTAGGTCATCTTCACGTACCGCATCGCGATCCCGAGCACCGCGATCGCGGCCAGGTCGAGTGCGATCACCGCGGCAAAAGCCCCGGCCAGTACGACCGTCGTCTGCGCCGACTTCGTGTCCGCCAGCAGGAACAGGTAGGCCAGCGCCACCGGGTTCGCGTAGTAGGCGGTGGCCAACTCGTGCGTGCCGCGCGTCTCGTCGTGGGGCCCCGGCTCCTGTTTGCGGCCGAGCACGAGATCGAGCGCGTGCACGAAAAGGATCACGCCGGCGGCGAGCAGCAGCGCACCCTCGCTGATGTGGAACAGGGAGAGCAGCAGCCTTCCCGCTCCCACCACGAACAGCCCGACACCCAGTGCGATGGCGCTGGTCGTGAGCGCCACCCGCCATCGTGTGCGGGAGTCGGCGCCCTCGGTGTCCATCAGGAACGCCAGCAGGATCTTCGGCGGACCGGCGACGGCGACGAGAATGCTGAACGCCTCGACGAAGTTCATGAACTCAATGATCGAGCCGCGAGCCCGGCGGCGCCGGTTACCTCACGCCGCCGGGTGAACGTCAGGTCCTCAGACGTACGGTGACCAGCCGAGCCACCATTGTCCGCCGTATCCCCTCGCCCTCTCGCTGAGCTGGATCATGCCTTGTCGCAGGGTTCGGCCGAAGCACACCGACCACGAGTGCGCGCCGACCCCGGACGACGAGCACACCCAGGTCCCCTCTGCGGTGCCGGTCTGGTTCACCACGGTCACCTGCGCTGTCGTGGAGTAGAGGCTGTCCCGGTTGTTCCGCACGATCACCGCGCCCTGGTACAAGTCCCCGTTCGCCGATCGGATCGCGCAGACCTGAGCGAGCACGCTGGGAGCGATCTGCTCGCTGCCGGCGCAACGCCAGGTGGCGGTGCTGCTCGTGATCGGGTTCTTGTTGCCGTACGGCACCCAGGTCCCGGCGTCCGCCGCCGAGGCGGGCGCTGCTGTTCCCAGGCTCAGCCCCAGCAACGCGGTGATGATGGCGATCGTTCTTTTGGCTCGCATGGCGCCAGCATGCAGAGGCGGGCTTGCAAGGTTTCTGGAATCCGCAGGTCAGCGCACGCCGGCGAGCTCGCGCTGCGGCACCGCGACGTTCTTCACGCGGGCGTAGACCTTCACCGCGGCCAGCGCGCCGAGCCAGCCGAGCGCGGTGCCGGTGGTGTTGGTGATCAGGTCGTCGACGTCGAAGATCCGGTTGGCCCACATCAGCTGCGAGCCCTCGATCAGCAGCGAGACGCCGTAGCCGATCAACGCGGCCTGCCCGATCGACCGGCGGCCCCAGAACATCAGCATCGCGCCGAGCGGCACGAACAGCAGCACGTTCAACGTCATCTGGTCGAACGCGATCTGCCCGTCGCGGAAGGTGTCCGCGATCCACTGGAACGGCACCAGCTGCACGGACTGGCGCGGCGGGACGGTCTGCATCGGCAGGAACGTCGCGGCGAACAGCATGCTCGCGTAGACGGTGACGGTGGCGCCGCGGAAGGTCAGCTGACGGAAGCACAGCTGCGGCAGCAGGAAGACGACCGACAGGAAAAGGCCCCACTGGATGCTCGCGAGCTGTGCATTCGTCATGAATCCAAGTTATGGAAAAGGCCCTCGGCGCACATCGCGCTGAGGGCCAGTTCCGTCCTCGTCCTTCCGGCCGAGTGCTACTCGGCCGCGTAATCCCGTGGGCTGATCCCCCGTAGTACCGGACCGCATGCCAGGGCTGCTACCAGCGCAACCACCATGCCGACGGCCACCGGGGCGAGCACCCACGGCGTCAGCGGCATTTCGCCGTGGCCCACCAATCCACGCGCCAGAGTGAGCAATCCGAGTCCGACAACAATGCCCGCTCCGCATGCCGCAATGGTGACGGCGAACACGGGAAGCATTACTTCTCGGCGCAATGCGTGACCCAGGACACGAATTGGGGTGCCGGCCGCGATCAACGCGCCGAACGTGCGCCTGCGGTCGATCACCGACCCGGCCGCGGACACCGCCGCGCCGATGCCGCCGAGCACCGCCGCGATCGAGAGGCCGATGATCGTGGCGCGTTGGAGGTCGTCCATCAGCGTGTCGCCGTAGAGGCCGCGCAGCTCGCCGTCCACCAGCCGCACGCCCGGCAACGTGCCGATCAACGCGGTGTGCACGGCGTCGCGGTTCTCCGCTGTCGTCGGCACGCCGACCATCGACACCTTGCCCTCGACGCCCGGCAGCAGTTCCGGGTCGATCACTCCGCTGATCCGGCCGTACCCCGCGAACGGCCGTGTCTCGTACTGCGCGGGCAGCTTCGCGGTCACGGCGTTGTCGCGCGCGTTCGACTTGAACTGGTCACCGTTGAACTTCCCGGACGCGTACACGGCAGGTCCCGCCTGACACGTCAGACCGTTGAGCACCTGCGAGACGTCAGCGCACTTGCCGACGATCACGTACGGGCCGTAGTCGTTCTCCTTGCCCGTGCTCACCGTGCCGTCCAGCATCGTGACGATCGGCGCCGAGGTCGCGAGCCGCAGCGACGTCACGTCGTGCGCCACGTCCTCCGCGACGATCGCGTCCGTCTTCCACGTCTCGTCGCGGTACGGCACCTGACTTTCCAGGCCCGGCAACATGGTCAGCGCCATCGAACCGGTGAACACGGCGATCACCACGCCGGCCGAACCGCGGAACGCCGCCACCGGGTCACCCGACAGCCGCCGCCCCGCCAGCAACGTCGACGGCTTGCGCCACCGGCCGACGAAGAACCTGCCGACCCACGCTGTCAGCACCGGTCCCGCGAGCACCAGCGCCAGCGCCACCGCGCCGAGGCCGAGGAGCACGACCGTGAACTGGCCGTCGCCACTGGCTTCCTGCGCGTACACGATCCCCAGGAAGAACACGCCCATCGCCCCGGCGATCATCAGCAACCGCCACGACCGCACCCTGTGCTTCTCCTCCGCGGCGAGCGGCCGGTTCACCACCCTGCGCAGTCCCATGATCGCCGCCGCGATGACCAGCACCGGCGCGAGCACGGCCACGGTCACCACCACCGCGGGCGAGGCCACGAAGTCACCCGGATACCAGGTGCCGCCCTCCCACGGGATCTTCGCGGTGATGTGGCTGAACGGCTGTGCGAGCACCACGCCCAGCACGCTGCCGACGACCGCACCGACCGCCGTCTCCACCGCGGTCATGATCACGACCTGCCGCGGGCTGGCACCGGCGAGCCTCAACGCGGCCAGCCGGCGCTCTCGCTTCGCTGCCGTCAGCCGTGCGGCCGAGGCGACCAGCACCAGACACGGCACGACGAGCACCACGAGTCCAACGCGCGTGAGCAGGTAGAGCATGCCGTGGTAATCGTCGCGGTACGAGCTGTTGCCGCCCTCCAGGCCCGCTGCCTGATACCCGTTCTCGACCTTGTCGTGGCCGATGATCGCGACGAGTTCGTCCGGGTATTTCAGGGCTTCCGGCCCGAGCACGCCGATCTGCGTGCCGGGGAACCGGTTGCCGAGCTTCTCCGCGGGCGTGCCGCGGACGAGGTCGGCGAGCGCGGGGGACAGCAGCACCTGGCCGGCTTCCGGGAACTTCCCGATGCCCTTGGCCACCGGCACGTCACCCTGCTGGTTGCGCGCGACGTCGAACCGTTCGATGAGCTTGCCGTCGAACGAATCCTTGTTCATCGCAACGGAGATCGCGCCCTTCTCGCTCTGTCCCAGCACTTCGCGCCACGCCGTGCGGTCCGCCCGCGCCTGCAGGCCGTTCGGTGCGGCGAGCAGCCACAGCACCAGCGACACCGCGATCATCACGCCGAGCGCGACCAGCACCGTGGCGACCTGGCTGCGGCGGTCCCTGCGCAGCACCGCGAGCGCGATCCTCACGCGGACACCGCCTTTTCGATCACCTTGGGCGCGATGCGACCGTCCTGGATCTCGACGACGCGCAGCGCCCGGTCCGCGATCGCCTTGTCGTGCGTGACGATCACGACGGCCGCGTTGGTCTCCTCCGCGGCCTGCAGCAGGGCGGACATCATCTCCTGGCCGGTCCGCGTGTCCAGGGCACCGGTCGGTTCGTCCGCGAAGATCACCCGCGGCCGGTGCGCCAGTGCGCGCGCGATCGCCACCCGTTGCGCCTGCCCGCCGGACAGCTCGGCCGGCCGCCGCTTCTCCAGGGTCTGCAGGCCGAGCCGCGCGAGCCACAACCTGGCCGCGCCGAGCGACTCCTCTCGCGACCGGCCGGCGAGCAGCATCGGCAGCGCCGCGTTCTCCTCCGCGGTCAGCTCGGCGACGAGCATGCCCGACTGGAACACGAACCCGAACGCCGTGCGCCGCAGCTCGCTGCGTCCTGTCTCGTTCAGTTCGCCGATCGCGCGCCCGTCGAGGAACACGTCGCCGCTGTCGGCGCGCAGGATGCCGGACAGCACGTGCAGCAGCGTCGTCTTGCCGGAGCCGGACGGACCGACGACCGCCAGCACGTCCCCGGCCTTGATGTCGATGTCCACCCCGGCGAGCGCGTGCACGTCGCCGTAGGTCTTGACCAGGCCACGAGCGGCCAGAACCGAATTCATGCTTTCAAGGTGCCGGGTGCGGGCGGCGAAAACCTCAGCCTTGACGACACACCGGATCAGCCGGATGACCGAGGCCGGAGAGGTGTGGTGGTCCTACCGTTGTCTCCCGTGGACAGTCATCGGGGCCAATGGCCGATCGCCGCCGCTCTCGCCTTGCTGATGCTGGGCGAGCTGGTGCTGATGAACGGGCCGGGCAGCGCCGAGGCGCTGGTGTGGCTGCTCAGCGTGCCGCCGTGCATCGCCGCCGTCACGTCGTTCAAGTCACGTGCGTTCGCCATCCCGGTGACCGTGATGTCGATCTTCGTGTCGTCGTTCATCTTCCGGCTCTTCAACGTGAACCTGCCCACGCTGCTGAGCCCGCTGACCGTCGCCGAGACCGCGGCGTGCCTGGTGCTCACCGCCGTGATCGTGCGCGAGGAGCCGCGCCGCGCCGCCACGTGGTCGGTGGGCTCCCTGGTGGCCGTGAGCTTCTTCGCGGCCGTCGTGCGGGACAACTGGATCTCGTCCAGCAACTACAACGAGATGCTCGGCTCGCTCGTGCTGGGTTTCATGGCCGTCGGTACCGGCCTGTACTTCCGCGCCAGGGACTCCGAGAGCGGCCGGCTGATCGCGGCCGCCGTCACCGACGCCCAGAAGGAAGAACGGATCGCGCTGGCCCGCGAGCTGCACGACGTGGTCGCACACCACGTGACGGGCATGCTCGTGCAGGCTCAGGCCGCGCTGGAGGTCTCCGACGACGACCCGCGCGCCGCTCACCGGTTGCTGCCGGGCATCGTCCGATCGGGCACCGAGGCGCTGGGCGCGATGCGACGCATGGTCGGCACCTTGCGCCAGGGCGAGAGCGAGGCGGCGACGACCGACCTGGCGGCGGACGTCATCTCGGCCGTCGAACGCACCCGCGAGCTGGGCTTCGAGACCAGGCTGCGGATCGACCTGCCGGACGAGGTGCCGCCCGAGCTCGGCCGCTCGGTGTTGCGCCTGGTCCAGGAGTCGCTCACCAACGTGAACAAACACGCGCAGTCCCCGACGATGATCGACGTGGACATCTCCCGGACGCAGGGCGGCGCGCTGCGCGTGATCGTCGCGGACGACGGCCGGCCCGGCGAGCTGAACCAGGGCGGATACGGTCTCGTAGGTATGCGTGAACGGGTCGACCTGCTCGGCGGCCTGTTCTCGGCGGGCCCGCGTGAGAACGGCTGGCAGGTGCTCGCCGAGCTACCCCTGGAAGGGAAGAAGTGATCTCGGTCCTCATCGCCGACGACCAGGAGATGGTCCGCGTCGGTTTCCGGATGATCCTGGAGAAGCAACCGGACATCACGGTGGTCGCGGACGTGCCGGACGGCATCTCGGCCGTCACCGCCGCTCGTGAGCACAACCCGGACGTGGCGTTGCTCGACATCCGCATGCCTGGCCTGGACGGTCTCGAGGTCACCAAGAAGCTCTCTCCGACCACGAAGGTCGTCGTCGTGACCACCTTCGACCTGGACGAGTACGTGCACACCGCGTTGGAGAACGGCGCTTCCGGGTTCCTGACGAAGGACGCCGGTCCGGCGCTGCTGGTCGAGGCGGTGCGGGCGGCCGCTCAGGGCAACGCGCTGATCTCGCCCCAGGTCACCGTGCGGATGCTGGAGCACTTCGCCCGCCCGGCCGAGCGGCCCGATCTCGGGCTGTTGACCGCGCGCGAGCAGGACGTCGTGCGGGAGGTGGCCCGCGGGCTCAGCAACCAGGAGATCGCGTCGGAGCTGTTCCTGTCGCTGTCGACGGTGAAGACGCACCTCGCGTCGGTGCAGACGAAACTCAACGTGCGCAACCGGGTCGGGATCGCCTCTTGGGCGTGGCGCGCCGGTCTGGTGAACTCCTGACCCTGGCTGTCATGGCGTCTGCAAGTACCCCCAACCCATGATCAAACCCCCGCCAACTACACCCAACCTGTTCGACGTTCGCCGAACAGGTTGGGTGTAGTTGTGCGCTTGTTGATGTTGAGTTGGTGGTACTTGCAGACGCCAGATCAGACTCCCATGGGGTGCCAGACCGTCTTCGTCTCGAGGTAGGCACGCAGGCGTGACATGTCCGGCGTGACGGCGAAGTCCTCGCTGACCTTGTTGCGCAGCACGCGCTTCACCGTGCCGGCCGCCGCCCGCTCCAGGTCGACCCTGATCGACTCGGGTGCGCCCGTGAGGTCGAGCGCGTTCACGTCGGCGTGCGACGCGAGCCACGGCGCGATCTCCGCGGTGCGGCCGGTGATGATGTTGACCACGCCACCGGGCACGTCACTCGTGGCGAGCACCTCGGACAGCGTGATCGCGGGCAACGGGCGGTCCTGCGAGGTGATGACCACGCAGGTGTTGCCGGAGGCGAGCACCGGCGCGATCACGGACACCAGGCCCAGCAACGACGACTGCTGCGGTGCCAGCACGGCCACCACACCCGTCGGTTCCGGCGTGGAGAACGAGAAGTACGGGCCGGCGACGGGGTTCGAGGACCCCAGCACGGCCGCGATCTTGTCCGTCCAGCCCGCGTACCAGACCCAGCGGTCGATCGCGGTGTCCACCAGGGACTGAGCCTTCTTCACCGGCACGCCCTCGGACGCGGCGACCTCGGTGATGAACTGCTCGCGGCGGCCCTCCAGCACCTCGGCCACGCGGTACAGGACCTGGCCGCGGTTGTAGGCAGTGGCACCGGACCAGCTGCCGAAAGCCTTGCGGGCGGCGGCAACCGCGTCACGGGCGTCCTTGCGGGAACCCTGCGCGGCGTTGGCGAGGAAGGTGCCCTTCGCGTCGGCCACCGGGTAGCTGCGCCCGGACTCGGAGCGCGGGAACTTGCCGCCGATGTAGAGCTTGTAGGTCTTCGCGACCGTGATGCGATCAGACATCGAGGTAGGCCTCCAGACCGGTGCGGCCGCCCTCACGGCCGAAGCCCGACTCCTGGTACCCGCCGAACGGGGCGGTCGGGTCGAAGCGGTTGAACGTGTTGGACCACACCACACCGGCGCGCATCTTCTGCGCCATCCAGAGAATGCGCGAGCCCTTCTCCGTCCACACACCGGCGGACAGGCCGTACGGCGTGTTGTTCGCCTTGGCCACGGCCTCCTCGGGCGTGCGGAACGTCAGCACCGACAGCACCGGGCCGAAGATCTCCTCGCGGGCGATCCGCATCGCCTGCGACACGTTGGAGAAGACCGTCGGGGCGAAGAAGAAACCCTTGTCCGGCAACGGGCAGGACGACGTCCAGCGGACAGCGCCCTCGGACTCGCCCGACTCGGTCAGCTCCTTGATCCTGGTGAGCTGCTCGCGCGAGTTGATCGCGCCGACGTCGGTGTTCTTGTCCAGCGGGTCGCCGACGCGCAGCGTGTTCACCCGCGCGTGCAGCTTCTCGATCACCTCGTCCGCGACGGATTCCTGCACCAGCAGGCGGGATCCGGCGCAGCAGACGTGGCCCTGGTTGAAGAAGATGCCGTTGACGATGCCCTCGACGGCCTGGTCGAGCGGCGCGTCGTCGAACACGATGTTCGCGGCCTTGCCACCCAGCTCCAGCGTGAGCTTCTTCGACGTGCCGGCCAGCTGCCGCTGAATGATCTTGCCGACGTCGGTCGACCCGGTGAACGCCACCTTGTTGACGTCCGGGTGCTCGACGAGCGAGGCGCCGACGTCACCGGCGCCGGGGATGATGTTGACGACACCCGGTGGCAGGTCGCACTGCTGGATGATGTCCGCCAGCACCAACGCCGTCAGCGGCGTGGTCTCGGCCGGCTTCAGCACGACGGTGTTGCCGCACGCGAGCGCGGGCGCGATCTTCCACGCGGCCATCAGCAGTGGGAAGTTCCACGGGATCACCTGTCCCGCGACGCCCAGCGGCTTCGGGTCCGGCCCGTACCCCGCGTAACCGAGCTTGTCCGCCCAGCCCGCGTGGTAGAAGAAGTGCGCCGCGGCCGTCGGCACGTCGACGTCGCGCGACTCCTTGATCGGCTTGCCGTTGTCGAGCGACTCCAGCACCGCGAGCTCACGCCCGCGCTCCTGGATCTGCCGCGCGATCCGGTAGATGTACTTGGCCCGCTCGCTGCCGGGCATCTTCGACCAGACGCGGTCGTAGGCCTTGCGGGCAGCCTTGACCGCGGTGTCCACATCGGACTGCGACGCGGTCGAGACCTCCGCCAGCACCTCCTCGGTGGCCGGGTTGATGGTCTTGAGCGGTTCTCCGGTGCCCTCGACGAACTTGCCGTCGACGAACATCCGGTAGTTCGGCTTGAGGTTCGCGATGTCCCGCGACTCGGGCGCGGGGGCGTATTCCCACATGTCTTCTCAGTCCACCGTCACGTAGTCCGGGCCGCTGTAGTGGCCGTCCAACTGGGTCCGCCGCTGCATGAGCAGGTCGTTCAGCAACGTCGACGCGCCGAACCGGAAGAGGTGCGGGTCGAGCCATTCCGGCCCGGCCACCTCGTGCACGGCCACCAGGTACTTGATCGCGTCCTTGGTGGCGCGGATGCCACCAGCGGGCTTGACCCCGCGCAGCTCACCGGTCTGGTTCTTCCAGTCCCGCACCGCCTGCAACATCACGTGCGTGACCGGCAACGTCGCGGCGGGCTGCACCTTGCCGGTCGAGGTCTTGATGAAGTCGCCACCGGCCAGCAGTGCGAGCCACGACGCGCGGCGCACGTTGTCGTACGTCACGAGCTCGCCGGTCTCGAGGATCACCTTGAGGTGCGTGTCCCCGCAGGCTTCCTTGATCTTGACGATCTCCTCGAACACCTGCCCGTACCGCCCGCTGAGGAACGCGCCGCGGTCGATCACCATGTCGACCTCGGTCGCACCCTGCTCGATGGCGAACCGCGTGTCCGCGATCTTGATGTCCATCGTGCTGCGGCCACTGGGAAACGCGGTCGCGACGCTGGCGACGTTGATCCCGGTGCCCTCGAGCTCGTCGGCCGCGGTCTTGACCATGTCCGGGTAGACGCAGACCGCCGCGACCTTCGGCACCTCTGGCCGATCGGGGTCGGGCCGGCGCGCCTTGGCGGCCAGGCTGCGCACCTTGCCGGGGGTGTCGGCGCCCTCCAGCGTGGTCAGGTCGACCATGCTGATCGCCAGGTCGATGGCGTGCAGCTTGGAGGCCTTCTTGATGCTCCGCGTGCCGAGGCCCGCGGCTCGTTGCTCGACGCCGACCTGGTCGACGCCGGGGAGCCCGTGCAGGAAACGCCGCAGCGACGATTCGTCGCGCGTGGCGTCAGCCAGGGCCGACGGCAGTGTCGTTGGAGCAGCCATGCTTGCGAGTCTAAGCGGAATGGGACGCCCGTCCTAAGTGAGGCGATTTGTGCAGGTCAGCCCTGCTGAGCGGCACGGTCCGCTCGTCGATCTCCGGTGCGTCCTGCGCGGCGCTGCCCGTGCGCTTGAGCTTCTGCCACGGCAGCACGGCACCGGCCAGCGCCGTGATCACGGACTGGATGACGACCAGGTACATGAGCTGCCGGTAGACGACCGGTTGCAACGCGACCGCCCACAGCGGCCGCAACCGCTCGCCGTCGAGGCGGAACGCGATCACCGCCGGGATCAGCTGCAGCACGAGGAAGCCGAGCCACGCGAGCGCGCCGGCCACCGGATCGGTCCACAGGCTCAGCACCGCGAACACGTCGATCGCGGGGGCGAGCATCGGCAACGCCACCTGGTAGAGGAAGAGGTACGGCAGCGCGCGGCGGCCGAGCTTGCCGCCCAGGCCGCGGTCGAAGATCGCGCCGCGATGCTTCCACATCGCCTGCAACGTCCCGTAGCACCAGCGATAACGCTGCCGCCACAGCTGGCCGAGGCTCGCCGGCGCCTCCGTCCACGCCCGCGCGGACTCTTCGTAGACCGCCGACCACCCGGCCCGTTCCAGAGCCATCGTCAGGTCGGTGTCCTCGGCCAGCGTGTCCTCCGGGACGCCACCGACCTCGCGCAACGCCTCCACCCGGAAGCCACCGACCGCTCCCGGCACCGTCGGCATGCACTCCATGACGTCGTACATCCGCCGGTCGAGGTTGAAGCCGATCACGTACTCGATGTGCTGCCAGCGGCCGAGAAGCCCGGACCTGTTGCCCACCTTGGCGTTGCCCGACACCGCTCCCACCGCCGGGTCGGCGAAGGGCTGCACGAGGTTCGCCACGGTCTGCGGTTCGAGCACGGTGTCGCCGTCGACCATCACGACCAGCTCGGTCCGGGTGTGCCGCAGTCCGGTGTTCAGCGCCGCCGCCTTGCCCGCGTTCCGCTGGCGGACCAGGGAGACGTTGGGCAGGCGCAGGCTCTTGACCACCTCGGACGTGCGGTCGGTCGAGCCGTCGTCGATCACGATCACGTGCACGGGGTTGGTGCTCGAGAGGATCGTGCGGACGGTCGCCTCGATGCCTGCTTCCTCGTTGTACGCGGGCACGAGCACCGTCACCATCTGCGGGCGCAACTTGGGTGCGTGCTTGCCGGGCTTGCGCCGTGCGTGGATCGCCGTCGTCACCAGCAACACCGCGGCGCGGGCCAGCGCGAGGACGCTGGAGATCACGACGAGCCACGTCAGCAGCTCGGTGACGAACCGCGAGAACCGCACGGCCAGTGACACTGCAGTGCCCTCGGCACGCTGTGCGGTCGTCGCGGGCGCGGTGGCCTGTTGCACGCCGAACGCCTCACCGGCGGTCTGGAACGCGAAACCGCGCTCCTTCAGGCTCGGGATCAACTTCTCCAGCGCCGCAACGGTTTGCGACCGGTCGCCACCGCCGTCGTGCATCAGCACCACGGCGCCCTTGGTGTCCTTCGGCGTGGCGTTGGCGACGACGGCCTCGGTGCCGGGCCTGCGCCAGTCCTCGCTGTCGAGATCGGAGAGCAGCACGAGGTTGCCCGCCGCGGTGATCCGCTCGATGCCGACCAGGTCCTCGTCGTCGACGGCGTCCGGCCGGTTCGAGTACGGCGGCCGCACGAGCCGGCTGGACTTCCCGGTGCCGCTCGCCACGACCAGCCCCGTCTGCCCGAGCTCGATCCTGGCACGGGTCTCACCGACTTTGCCCAGGTCGACGTGGGTGAAGGTGTGCAGCCCCACCTCGTGCCCCTCGGCGTCGACGCGTTCCAGCACGTCCTGGTGCTGCGCCGCGTTCGCGCCGGTGACGAAGAAGGTGGCCCTGACCTCGTTGCGCCGCAGCACGTCGAGGATCTTCGGCGTCCACTCGGGGTCCGGTCCGTCGTCGAACGTCAGCACCACCGTGCGGTCCGGCGTCGTGCGCGAGCTGAGCCCCGGCCCGGTGTCGCCGACCAGCGGCCCGCCCTGGTGCAGGCTCTCCGGCACGGTGTTCGCGGGCCCTGCGGTGGGCGCGGCGCCCTGGCCGACACGTCCGACCACGAAGGTGTCCAGCAGCAACGCGCACAGCAGCACCACCATGCCCAATCCCAGCAACACCCAGTGGGCGCGGGGCTGCGGTCTCACGGCTTGCCCTGACCGGGCGCGCTCGGCCGGTTCGACGCCCCCGGCGGATCGGTGCGCTTGTTGCCGTTCTCGGGTGTCGTGGTCGTCGTGGTGACGCTCGCCACCGGAGGCGTCGTGGTGGTCGACGGTGGCGTGGTGGTGGTTTCGTTGCGTGGCAACGATGTTGCTTCGGGTGACGAAGCCGGGATGGTCGTCGTCGTGACGATCGTGGGTACGGCTACCTCGGGGATCGGCAACAGCGACGTCGGGCTCACCGGTCCACCGGCGAGTGCGACGACGAGAAGTACCAGGTAGGCCAGCACAGCGGCGGCGGCTGTGCCCATGGCGATGCGCATCACCTTGCGGCGGCGGCCACTCGGATCAACGAACACGGGTCTGTCAGAGGGAGTCGTCATGGCCTTCGCGGGGGGAGGGCGTGCGGACGCCGGAGGTTAACCGGCTACGCCGTCCAGCGGAAGTCCTTCACCAGCCCAGCTTCGCGAGCCCGTCCAGGACGCACTCGTCGAGGCTCGGGTATCCCTCCTGCTTGTGCCCGGCGGCGAACAGCACCCACCGCGACCCGAGGCTGTACTGGACGATCAACAACTCGCCTGTTTCGCCGACCGCTTCGAACAGCTCCGCGTACGCGTCGGCGTCGCTGACCGGTTCGTCGAGCCACGACCAGTCGCCCGACAGCTCTGCCAACGCCTTCCGCGCTGACCAGGCCTTGGTCGAGGGTGGCGAAGTCACCGCCGGACATCCAGTACTCGCCGACGTGGGGAGGCTTGTTGAGGCGGACGGTCCATTTGTTGCGGGGCCGCGGGCCGTCCATCTTGATCATCGAGACGACGCCGGCCTGTCCCGCCCGTTCGACGAAGTCCGCCAGCAGCATCAGTCGAGGAGCTCGCGCAGGATGCTGGACTTCTTCCGCTTCGGCCCCTTGACCTCCACGCCGCCCATGAGCGCGAGCCCGGTGATCCGCACCGTCGGCGCGCCAGGGATGTGCCGGCGCCCCGGCGCGTGGTCCTCGAAGGCGCCCATGAAGCCGAACCCGTCGACGTGGATGTTGATGTCGTCGGGCACCCGGATCTCGACGCCGCCCCAGAACGCGAAGCAGCTGATGGTGACCTCGGCCTCGGCGAACCGGGCGTGGGTCAGGTCGATCTCGATGCCGCCCATGACCGCCACGGCGTTGTGTACGCGCGGGACGACCCACTGCCCCTTGCGGTTGACGCCGGACCAAAAGGCGACGGATGTCGCGCTGCCGGGCTGGCCGCCGATGCGGTCGCTCACCACCGGCTGGTACTGCGGGCCGACCGCGGGCTGCGGCAGGCCGCTCAGCACCAGGTCGGCGGTGATGGGGATGAGCTCGCCGTAGGTCTTCGCCGCGTAGACGGCCACCAGCCGCTCATCCAGCTCGTGGATGTCCAGGCGGCCCTCGGCGGTCGCCTTGTGCAGCACTTGCGCGATCCGTTCCCGGTCTGCGTCCGAGGCGCGCATGTGGTTCTGGTCAGCGGGTACCAGCTCGTCGCTCACCCGATCGAGTCTAGAACTCCTACTTGCGGTTCGGGGCGTACTTCACCGTGATCGCAAAGGCCATCACCAGGAGCGCGGCGAGGCCGGCGGCGAGCGTCGGGCTGTGGCCCCAGAGCACGGGGAGCACGCCGATCAACACCGCCAGCGACGCCGACACACCCAGGATGACCAGCGGGGATTCACACAACTGCTGGACGGGCTTCTGTTCGATCGTCACCGTTCGCACCTCCGCGTCTCAACTGGCTACGAGACACTTCGGAGTCGTTTTGCCGGTTCTTTACTCCCGGATCGGGTTGTGCGGGCACCGAATCGGGTGGTCATCGGAACGGATTCGTCACCGGAGGGTCAGCCGGCCGCACCGACTTCTCCAGTGCTTCCAGCTCCGCCTGCGGCGCGTCGCCCACGGCGTAGCCGACCCCGGCGCGCAGGGCGAGGCGCACGCCGTTGGTGAACACCAGCTCGACGTCGTCGATAGTTTCGCGGACACCGTCCAACGTCCACGAGGTCTGCACGGTGAACGGGACGAGCATGGTGATGTATTCGTCGAACCGCACGCTCCGCGCCACCTGGAGCGCCCTGTCCCTGTTGTCGGGGAAACCTCCGACGGTCACGGTCGCCCACGCTCCCGGCGCCCACTCGAAGACCAGGAACGATCCCGTCCACAGCGCGCGCTTGCCGTTGACGTCCGGCATCCTCTCGCCCTGCGGCCCGCGGATGATCCCGGCCGCGTGCACGGTGACGCCGCCGGTCTGGTCGCCGTTCTTCTCCGGCCGCAGCACGATCATCTGGCGATCGCGCCCGGTGATGTACATGTCCGGCTTGAGCCCGGCCGCCGCCTCCATGCTGATCGTGCGCACCAACGGGTCGAACGACCCGGCGGCCACGTGCGGTTGTTCGGAAGGCCGGATCAGCAACGGCAGCACGCCCGCGATGATCAGCACGAACACCCCGGCCGCCGCCACCCGCAACGCCTTGGTGCGCTTGCCCGACCGGATCGCCCGCTGGACGCAGACACCCTCGGAAGCGGGAACGTCCATGGTGCGCAACGGTCCGAGCAGCCGTGCACCGTCCTCTTCGGACATCACTGAGTCACTCCCAACTGGGTGCGCAGGGCCGAGAGTCCGGCCGAAGTCTGGCTTTTCACGGTGCCTTCCGAGCACTGCAGAGCGCGTGCCACCTCGGCCACCGGCAGGTCGAACAGGAACCGCAGCACGAGAACCGCGCGCTGCCCCGGTGGCACGCGCATCAGGGCGACCCGGACTTCTTCGCGGGTCTCGAAGCTGTTCTCGAAGTCCGGGTTCGCGACCGCGGGAAACTCGTCCACGCGGTCGAACAGGCGCACGCGGCTCCACGGCCGCCTGCGTTCGTTGAGGAACGTGCGGACGAGGATCGCCCGCACGTACGCGTCGAGGTTGTCGGCGGCCCTGGCCTTGCGCCAGCTCGTGTACAGCCGCGTGATCGCGACCTGCACGACGTCATCGGCGCTGTGCACGTCACCGCAGAGCAGATACGCGGTGCGCCGCAACCAGGGCAGCGCCGCCGTGACGTACTCGGTGTACTCGTTGTCAGCCAACCCTCCCCCTTCCATCCGCACTCAAGACACGGCGCAGGGGGAGTGTGGTTGGGTGACCTGGGTCACCCGGTCGGCTGGCGCAGCGGCAGTCCGGCGGTCCGGTAGATCGAGTCGATCACCGTCATGTTCTTCACCGCGTCGTCCGCGGTCGTCGGGAACGGCTTGCCGTGCAGCACCGCGTCGGTGAACGCGTCCAGCTGGTAGGCGTAGGTGGCGCGCCGCCCGAACTTCTCGGACGAGCTGTGGTTCTTGAGCTTCAACGACAACTTGTGGAACGTCTGCGGGCCGAGCGGGTTGAACACGCTCAGCGTGCCGTTCTCGCCGATGGCCTTCATCGACAACTTGAACACCGTCGACGACCACAGCGACGCGTGCACGGAACCCGTGTGACCGGAGGGGAAACGCAGCGAGGCGCGCATCGCCCGGTCGATGGAGGGCCCGCGCAGCAACGCCCGTGCCGACCGCACCTCGGGTTCCTCGTTGCCCAGCAGGCGCGCCATGTGCACGGCGTAGCAGCCGGCGTCCATCATCGCGCCGCCCGCGAGCGAGTAGTCGTAGCGGATGTTCGAGAACACCGGCAACGGGAAGCAGACCGAGGCCTCGACGTGCCGCAACGGGCCGAGCACGCCGGACTGGATGATCTCGGCGACGCGCATCGCCAGCGGGTGGTAGCGGTAGTGGAAGGCCTCCATCACCACGAGCCCGGACGCTTCGGCGGCCTTGGCCACCACGGCGGCTTCGGCGGCGTTGGCGGTGAACGGCTTCTCGCACAGCACGTGCTTGCCCGCCTCGAGCGCCGCCAGCGTCCACTTGCCGTGCAGGCCGTTCGGCAGTGGGTTGTAGACGGCGTCCACCGCCGAGTCCGCGAGCAGGTCCTCGTAAGAACTGTGCACACGCGCGATGCCGTGCTTGTCCGCGAAAGCCTTGGCTCGCTCGGCGGACCGCGCGGCGACCGCCACGACCTCGGCGACGGTGGAGGAGCGGGCCGGCCGGATGACAGCGGGCGGCGCGATCATGGCCGCGCCGAGCACTCCGATGCGCACGTGGTCTGTCACGGGGCCGACCCTACACCTTCAGTAAACGGCGTTCACTCCGTCAGATCCGTTTCGCGCGTGGGGAAGAACGAGATCTTCTCGATCGGCGCCGGGTCGGACCAGTTCCACGACTCCATCTGGCGGCGTGACCTTCTGCCGAAGAACGCGCGCCACAGTTCGTAGCCGTCGACCTCCAGCGTGATCGGGCCGTCGCCGAGGGCGCCGAACTCGGTCTTCACCGTCACCTCGGTCAGCACGCGCGGGGCCATCCACACCAGGGTCGGCTGCCACACGGCGTCCGGCAGGCGTTCGCGGCCGAGCGCGGCGCGCAGGTCGGCCTCGTGCGTGATCGCGTCCAGCGCGAGCTGGAACGGGAGGCGCTCCATCCTGTCGATCTGCTCGGCGAAGACGTTCCACTGCTCCAGCAGGTCGTCCACTGGGACGCCTTCGCGTTCGGCGACGTGGCGCGCGGTCCACTCGTCCGACGGCGCGCCCTCCATGCGGCCGCTCACGAGATCTGACGCTTCGCCGGACAGGTGCGCGATCACCTGGTGCACGGTCCACTCAGGACAGGCGGGCACGGTGCGGGCGAGCTCGTCGGCGGTCAGGCCCATCGTCAGCCCGACGATGCGCTGACGTGCCTCGCGGTAGATCTCTTCGAACACCCCTAGCTCCTCCCAGCGGTTACGGTGTCGAGCATGGACGTCCTCGTCGTCGATCATCCACTCGCCAAGGCGAGACTCACAACAATGCGTGACGCGCGCACGGACAACGCCGCTTTCCGCGCGGCGTTGCAGGAACTCACCGTCATGCTGGTCTACGAAGCGATGCGCGAGGCGCCGCTGAAGGAAGACCGCACGCACACGCCGGTTGCTCGTACCACCGGCTACAAGCTCGCAAACCCGCCGCTGCTGGTGCCGGTGCTGCGGGCCGGGCTGGGCATGGCGGACCAGGCGCACAAGCTGATCCCGGACGCGCAGATGGGGTTCGTCGGGCTCGCCCGCGACGAGGAGACGCTGCAGCCGACGCCGTACATGGAGTCGCTGCCGGAGAACCTCGCCGGACGTCCGGTGCTCGTGCTCGACCCGATGCTCGCGACGGGCGGCTCGATGGCGTACACGATCCGCCTGCTGACCCAGCGCGGCGCGACCGACGTGACGGCCGTGTGCGTGCTCGCCGCACCCGAGGGAATCAACCATCTCGAGGACTCGAAGCTGCCAGTTCGTCTCATTACGGCCTCGGTGGACGAGAGGTTGAACGATTCCGGCTTCATCGTGCCTGGTCTGGGCGATGCCGGTGACCGTCTGTACGGGGCGGTTTAGGACATACCTCCGATCGGACGTAGCAGTGGTCTAGACCTCAGGCCTATCGTGCTCTGGACCACACATCGCCGCTGCCGCGATCCGAATTAGGAGACTCATGTCCAGACGGAGATGGGGTGTCGCCGCTCTTGCGGTTGGCGCCCTGTCAGCGTCGCTGGCCGTTGCGCCCGCGAACGCCGATGTCGAGACCAATGGGCACCACGGTTACTCGAAGACCCGCACCGTTGGGTACTTCATCCAGTGGGGCGTGTACGACCGGAACTTCCGCGTCAAGAACCTCGTGGACAGCGGGGCCGCCGCGCGGCTCACGCACCTGAACTACGCCTTCGGTTTCCTCGACGAGACCGGCAAGTGCGTCAGCGCCGACCCGTGGGCCGACTGGCAGATGCCGCACACCGCGGAGCAGTCCGTGAGCGGCAAGGCCGACGAGGCCGGCCAGGCCCTGATGGGCAACCTGAACCAGCTCAAGCAGCTCAAGGCCAAGTACCCCAAGCTGAGGATCAACATCTCGCTGGGCGGCTGGACGGGCTCGCGCTACTTCTCCAACGCCGCGCTGACGCCAGAGTCGCGCGCCGCGCACGTCAAGTCGTGCACCGACATGTGGATCAAGGGCGACCTGCCCGGTCTGCCGGCGGGTGCCGCCAAGGGCGTCTTCGACGGCATCGACCTCGACTGGGAATGGCCCGCCAGCAACGGCAACATGCTGCCGCCCAACGTCGTGCGCCCCGAGGACAAGCAGAACTTCACCAAGCTGCTCGCCGAGTACCGCAAGCAGATGGGCTGGAACCGCGACCTGACCGCGTTCCTGCCGGCCGACCCGGTGCAGATCGATCGCGGCTTCGAGGTCTCGAAGGTGTTCTGCTACCTCACCTTCGGCACGCTGCAGGGCTACGACTACCACGGCGCGTGGGACGCCCCGGCGAACCAGCAGTCCGCGCTGCGGGTGCCCAAGGGTGACCCGTCGGAGTTCGAGTTCAGCTCCGAGGTGACGGTCAACGCCTGGCTGCGGCGCGGTGCGCCGCGTTCGAAGGCGGTGCTCGGCGTTCCGTTCTACGGCCGCGGCTGGGACGGCGTCGCCCCCGGCACGCGCAACGGCCTGTTCGGCACCGGTGTGCCGGCGCCGGCCAAGTACGAGGCGGGCTACGAGGACTTCCACCGCATCACGGCGAAGCTCTCCGAACCCGGCAACACCTACAAGATCTACCGCGACGAGCGCGCCGGCTTCGCGTGGATCTACGACGGCAAGACGTGGTGGACCTACGACGACGCGACGGAGATGAAGCGCAAGGCTCGCTTCATCAACGACCGCAAACTCGGTGGAGCGATGATCTGGTCGCTCGACGGTGACACCGCGGACGGTCAGCTGATCAAGGCGCTCGACGGCGCCCTGAAATAGCCGCCCAGAAATAGCCGCACTGAAGTACTGAAAGTAGTGCCCTGCAGTTAGGCCGCACCAGAACGGACTGTCCGGATCGGACAGTTCAGCGGGTCCGGGGAGGTTTCGCGGCGGCCGCCTCCCCGGATTCCGCAAGCCACCCCCTGCCGTGCGCGCGCAACGCGAGCTCGTAGGTGGCGGCGGGATCGATGCCCGGTGGCAGATTTCCGTTGAGCTCCAGGCTCACCAGGCCGTGCGCGATGCCCCACATCGACATCGCGATCTGCTCCGGGTCCTCGTCGAGGAAGACCTTCCGCTCGACCGCCCGCCGCACCGTGTTGATCACCGGTGCGAACGTCCGTCCGGCCGCGCGGCTCATCGCCTTCGTCGGTTCGACGACCTTCGAGTAGAGCACCGAGTAGAACTGCGGGTCCGCGAGCGCGCTGCGCCGGTACGCCAGCCCGATCTGGACCAGGTCCTCCGCGGGGTTCTCGGTGACCGGCACGGACGCCAGGTGCGTGCCGAACCGGAGGAACGCCTCGTCGTAGAGCGCGTCGAGCAACGCCGGTTTTCCGCCGAAGAGGGAATAGACCGCCGTGGTCGACGTGTTGACGTCGGTGGCGATCTTCCTCAGGCTCACCGCGGCCGGTCCCTCGGTGCTGAGCAACTCGCCCGCCCGCTCGAGCAGACGTCGTCGCAGAGCGTCGTCGTGGGTCTTGGGCCGCGGCATCACGCAATCCTAACGGCCGCTGGTCTGAGTGGTATCAGATTGGTACCGTCCCCTGCATGGCGATGACCTTGCGGTTGACCGAGGAGGAGAACCTGCGGCTCGCCCAACTGGCGCAGGCCGAGGGTCGCTCCAAGCAGGACGTCGTGCGGCTGGCGATCGCGGACCGTTACCAGCGCATGCAGCAGGAGGAAAAGCTCGGCGAGGTGCTCGGGCGAGTCCTGCCCAAGTACCGAGGTCTTTTGGATAGGCTCGGTTCTTCCTGAAACTGTCAGACCTCTGTGATCAACTGGGTGCCGTGATCTCCTACCTCGACGCCGGGGACCTCTTAGTGCTGGCCACGGCCGTGACCGGCGGCGACCTCGTCGTCAGGGACATCGGCCTGCTGGACACGGCGGCCTACCGTCCCCGCGCCACCGTGCTCGGCGTGGAGGCCTACGACACGCTGTGGCTGAAGTCCTCCGCTTTACTTGACTCGATCGTGCGAACTCGCCCTCTGGTCGAGGGAAACTGGCGGCTCGGCTGGGTGTCTGCCGTCACGATGTGCGACATCAACGGCTACTGGATCGACGCCGACGAGGACGACGCGCTGGACCTCGTGCGCGCACTGGGCCGCGACAAGATCGACGTCCCGGAAATGGCCGGCCATCTCGAAGCGTGGGGACTCCCGAAGGATTCCGCTTGACCTAGAGCGCGCTCTAGGTCATAGCGTCGAAGGCGTGAGTTACTCGATAGCCCAAGCCGCGCAGCGCAGTGGGTTGTCCATCGACACCTTGCGCTACTACGAACGAATCGGGCTCGTCGACCCGCCCGCGCGTGACTCGGGTGGTCGCCGCAGCTACTCGGAGGAGGACCTCGGCTGGCTGGCCTTCGTGACGCGCCTGCGCACGACCGGCATGCCGATTCGCATGATGCGCGAGTTCGCGCAGCTCAGGCACCATGGCGACCTGACGGCAGGCCGCCGCAAGCAGATCCTCGTCGAGCACCGCAACGACGTCCGCGCCCGCATCGCGGAGCTGCAGACCTCACTGGAAGTGCTGGACTACAAGATCGACCACTACGCGGTGGTCGAGCGGGACTTGGAGGCGACGGCGTGAGCCGTTTGTTGGGATCGTTGGAGGTCGGGCCGCAGGGGCTCGGCTGCATGGGGATGTCGGAGTTCTACGGCGCCGGCGACGAGTCGGAGTCGATCGCGGTGATCCACCGGGCCCTGGAGCTCGGCGTGACGCTGCTCGACACCGCCGACATGTACGGGCCGCACGTCAACGAGGAGCTGGTGGGCCGCGCGATCGCGGACCGTCGTTCCTCCGTCGTGCTGGCCACGAAGTTCGGCATCGTGCGCGACGGCGACCGCCGCGGCGTGAGAGGCGACCGCGACTACGTCCGGGCGTCCGTCGAAGGGTCGTTGAAGCGGCTCGGGACCGACGTCATCGACCTGTACTACCTGCACCGGGTGCCGGCGGACACGCCCATCGAGGAGACCGTCGGGGCGATGGCCGAGCTGGTCACCGAGGGCAAGGTGCGGTTCCTCGGCCTGTCGGAGGCAGGCGCGTCGACGCTGCGCCGGGCCCACGCGGTGCACCCGATCACGGCGCTGCAGAGCGAGTGGTCGCTGTGGTCGCGGGACATCGAGGCCGAAATCGTGCCAACGGCGCGTGAGCTGGGCATCGGCCTGGTGCCGTACTCGCCGCTCGGCCGTGGCGTGCTGACCGGCCGTTTCACGTCGGCCAGCGACTTCGGCGCCGGCGACTTCCGGGGCGTCGCACAGCCGCGGTTCTCCGGCTCGAACCTCGACGTGAACCTCAAGATGGTCGAGGAGCTGCGCGCTCTGGCCGCCGACCGCGGCGTGACCGCGGGCCAGCTGGCGTTGGCGTGGGTGCAGCATCGCGGCAACGACGTGGTGCCGATCCCGGGAACCAAGCGGATCAAGTACCTGGAGGAGAACGTCGCGGCGGCCGCTCTGGAGCTGTCCGCCGACGATCTCGCCGCGATCGAGGCCGCCGTGCCCGCCTCGGCAGTGGCCGGTGACCGCTACCCGGACATGAGCTCGATCGGCCGTTAGAACATACGTTCGAAGATATCCCCAGGGTTGTCCACAGGTTGGGGACAAGAAGCTGTGGACAACCCTGGGTTCATGTGGACAACCTCAGGTTCCGGTGTGGTCCTTGAAGCCGTTCCAGATGGAGAGCACGTCGTCGTCGAAGCGCGGCGTGCTGACGTGCGGGAGCACCCCACTGCCCTTGCTGATCACGCCGTTCACGTACCCGCGCCGGCCGTCGTACTCGGCGAACCAGGGCGATCCGCTGTCACCCTCGTGGGGCGGAGCGGGACAGCCGATCATCCACAGGTGGTCCTCCAGTGGAAAGCCCATCGACTGGATCGTCGTGCCGCTGCATTGGCTGAGCACGTTGTTCTCGTAGGACACGATCGTGCGGTCGACCATGTAACCCGCGTTGACGATGAGCCCGTTCATGCCGACGAGCTCGCCTACTGCGTCACCGGTGTCGTTCGGCCTGAGCGCGACGAACGCGACGTCGAAGTTGTAGTCGCTCTTGGTCACCCACCTGTCGAAGGTGACCGCCGCCTTGGCCTGGAACCTCCCGTGCGGCGCGGGCCGCCCGGCCTGGAAACCCGGCGTGAAGTAGATGGGCTGCTGCCAGGTGCCGCCGTTGCCGTCGTGCACACAATGAGCGGCCGTGACGATCAGGACTTTGTGCGTGCTCGAAATGGTGCTGGCCGTGCACTGTCCCGTCCGCGACTCCAGAATGCCGACCGTCGGCGACACCACAGCGTTCGCACTCGGCGCGGCAACCCCGGTCGACCCCTGTGTGAGCAGGGACTTCGCCAGTGCGATGTCGGCGGAACTGATCAGCTCACCGCCCTCGCCGAACTCGGCCAGGACAGCTTTCACGCTTTCCGGTGCCTCGGCCTGAGCCGGTGGCGCCGACACGAGCGTGAGCACCGCCAGAATTGCGCAGATTCGTTTCATTCGGACCCCCTCCGGCAGTCAGAATGACGCGGAAGGAGAACCGCGGGAATACTCTGTTCCGTTTTCAGCCTGACAACTGGGCCGCGACGGTGGCTCCGAGCTCCCAGCACGCCTCCAGGTCGGCCTTCGACGGCTCACCCGTGACCACCACGTGCTGGGCGGCCTTCTCCCAGCCCAACCCGGTCGTGGCTGTCTCCACGCTGCGCACCGCACCCGTCGTGTCGTTGTTGCCGTGCACGTAGAGCCCGAACGGCCGGCCGCGCGTTGAATCGAGACACGGGTAGTAGACGGTGTCGAAGAAGTGCTTCAACGCACCGCTCATGTAGCCGAGGTTCGCGGGCGTGCCCAGCAGGTAGCCGTCGGCCTCCAGGACATCCACAGCGGTTGTGGACAACGCGGCTCGGCGCACGACTTCGACGCCCTCGATCTCGGGCGTGGACGCGCCAGCGACCGCAGCCTCGAACATCGCCTGCACGGCGGGGGACGGCGTGTGGTGGACGATCAGCAGGCGCGCCATCAGTAGTCGATCTCGTAGTCGTAGGGGTTCGGCGGCGTGTCGTCCACCTGCATCGCCTTGAGGTCCTCCGAGGTCACCTTCTCGACGGTAGGCCCCATGAGGCCGATCAGCTCTTCGACGATCTCGAAGTGCACCTCCCGGGACCGCACGTTGAGCTCACCGATCTGATTCACCCGGTCCAGGACCCCGGTGCCTTCCAGCTTGCGGATGAGCAAGCCGGCCTCGCCGAACGTGCTCATCGGACCCCTGACAGCCGCGTTCGACTCAAGCGTGGCGCGCAGCATCATGAACAGCGCCATGTCGGCCTTGAGGTCGATGCCGAACGCTTTCAACAGCCCGTCACGCAGGCGTACCTGATGCGCTTTCATGTCGTCGCTGAAGCCGCCGCGGAACATGTCGAGTCCGTGCTTGCTGTCCGGATGTGCGTCGAGCACGGCCTGTGCCAGGTCATGGCGGGTGTATTCCACGCGTGGGAACCTAGTTCAACGAAGTGGTGTGCTCGCAACGTCATCAGAGCGAGCGACCATGGAACCCCGAAGGCGGAAAGGCGTCCTAAAGGGTGTACACAGGAGGGACCATGAAGACCACTGCCCTTATGCACACCAGTCCTCGTCAGCGTCGCATCACCTGGGGTTTCGGCCTTGCGATCGGTATCGGGATGATCGGCATCGGGCCACTCTTCGCGTCGTTGTGGCCGGGGTTCGACCACAGCCCGTGGGACGTCAACACGATGTTGCTCGGACTCGGCGTGGGGCTTTGCGCGATCGCGTACATCTTCGGGCGGATCGCTGTCGCGGCAGTGACCGAGGGGCGCCGCGGTGCGATCGCCCCGCCGACCAGAAGGGCCTACTGGGTGGCCGGCGGGGGCTTCGCTCTTGCCGTGCTGTGCCTGATGATCGCGCTCGCCGGCTGAGCTAACTCACGAGAGCCGTTACCCGTTCCCGCAACTCGGCCAGCCGAGCCTTACCAGCCGCACGGGCGGACTCCAGTCCGTCCGTGACCGGCTCGACGATCTCGAGGTACGCCTTGAGCTTCGGCTCGGTGCCGGACGGTCGCACGACCACGCGCACGCCGTCTGCCGTCCAGCGCAGGACGTCCGCGCTGGGCAACAGGTCTTCCGACGCGAAGTCGGAAGGCGGTTCCGCGCGCAGCCGTGCCATCGTCGCGTCGATCAGGCTCAGATCGGTGTACCGCAAGGAGACCTGGTCGGTCAGGTACAGGCCGTGGTCCAACGCGAGCTGGTCCAGCGCGTCGAGCAACGTCCGTCCGGACGCCTTCAAACCGGCCGCCAGATCTGCGGCCACGACGGCAGCCGAGACGCCGTCCTTGTCCGCGACGAAAGCGGGGTCGACGCAGTTGCCGAGTGCTTCCTCGTAGGCGAACACCAGGCCTTCGCCCGCCCGCGCCAGCCACTTGAAGCCGGTCAGCGTCTCCGCGTACCGGGCACCGTGCGCCGCCGCGATCGACTTCAGCAGCGACGAGGACACGATCGTCGTTGCCACCAAAGGATCCGCGGACTCGGTGGTGGACAGCACGAGCGAGCCGAGCAGCACGCCCGTCTCGTCGCCGCGCAGCATCCGCCACGTGTCGCCGTCGCGCACGCCCAGAGCACACCGGTCGGCGTCCGGGTCCAGCGCGATGGCCAGGTCCGCGTTCACCGACGCCGCAAGGGAAAGCAGCTCGTCGGACGCGCCCGGCTCCTCGGGGTTCGGGAACACCACGGTCGGGAAGTCCGGGTCCGGCACCGCCTGCGACCGCACCACGTGCACGTCGGTGAAACCCGCGCGCCGCAACGCTTCCGTGGCGAACGCGCCGCCGACACCGTGCATCGGCGTCAACGCGATCTTCAGCGTGCGCGCCTGGCCGGACGGCAGCGCGGCCACCCGGTCCAGGTACGCGTCGATCTCGGCCTCGGACACCGTCGAGTACGACGGCGAACGCGGCACGGAAACCGCGGCCGGAACAGCTTCGATCGCCTTCTCGATCTCCCCGTCGGACGGCGGCACGATCTGCGCACCGCCGGACAGGTAGAGCTTGTAACCGTTGTCGGCAGGCGGGTTGTGCGACGCGGTGATCTGGATCCCCGCCACCGCGTTGTGGTTGCGCACCAGGAACGCGAGCACCGGCGTCGGCAACGGGTCCGGCAGCACCCGGACGTCGAAGCCCGCGGCCGCCATCACCTCGGCGGCGGCCGTGGCGAACTCCTCCGACCCGTGCCGGGCGTCGCGACCGACGAACACCAGGCCAGGGGATCCGAGCCAGGACGCCAGCCCGGCGGTCGTGCGGACCACGGTGGCCACGTTCATGCCGTTCGTGCCCGCCCGCACCGGCCCGCGCAGCCCGGCGGTGCCGAACGTCAGCGGCCCGGCCATCCGGTCCTGCAACTCGGCCAGCGCGGCGGAATCACCGCCCATGGCCCGAGCCAGCACCCCCTGCAGCTCCTCGCGGGTGGCCGCGGTGGGGTCGTCGGCGATCCACCGGAACGTCGCGTCACGCAGGGCCGGCGTCAGGCTCATGCCCGGTCCACCAGCTCGCGCAGCAGCGTGCCCATGCGCTGAGCGGCGGCGGCACCGGCCTCCAGCACCTCCTGGTGGTTCAGCGGCTCGCCGGTGATGCCCGCAGCGAGGTTCGTGACCAGCGACAGACCGAACACCTCGACACCCTCGGCGCGCGCGGCGATGGCCTCGTGCACGGTCGACATGCCGACCAGGTCCGCGCCCATCGTGCGCAGCATCCGGATCTCGGCGGGCGTCTCGAAGTGCGGGCCGGGCAGACCGGCGTACACGCCCTCTTCGAGCGAGGAGTCGATCTCCTGCGCCACCTTGCGCAGACGCGGCGAGTACAGGTCCGTGAGGTCCACGAACCGGGCGCCGACCAGCGGCGACAGCGAGGTCAGGTTGAGGTGGTCGGAGATCAGCACGGGCTGCCCGACGGACATGCCCTGCCGCAGACCACCGGCGGCGTTCGTCAGCACGATCGACGACACACCAGCAGCAGCGGCGGTGCGCACGCCGTGCACGACCTTCTGGACGCCCTTGCCCTCGTAGCCGTGCGTGCGGCCGAGGACGACGAGCACCTTCTTGCCGCCCACCTCAACGGAACGGATGGTGCCGCCGTGGCCGAGCGCGGTCGGCGCTTCGAAGCCGGTCAGGTCACCAACGGGAATCTCGCTGACCGGCTCGCCGATCACGTCGGCGGCGGGCCGCCAGCCGGAGCCGAGCACGATCGCGATGTCGTGCTTCGCCACGCCGGTGCGGCTCTGGATCTCTTCCGCGGCCTTGCCGGCCAGCTCTTCTGGAGTCACCGCGAGAGCGTAAGCCGTGTCCTGTGGGTCTGTTCGATGAGAGTCGTGTTCGAGTGGGTTCCTGGCGGTGCCGCCGCGTCTTCCTCATACCGGGTTGTATTTGGGAGACGCGGCGGTGCCGTCAGGGACCCTCTCGGGCGCGGCTATCGCGGACGTGACCCGCAGGACACGGCTTACACCGGTGCGAAGGTGGAGGCGATCGCGTCGAACAGGCGGACGCGCGCTTCATCTTCCTGTTCGGTCGGCACGATGACCTCGACCACCCACAGGTCGTTGCCGTACGGGAGCACGCGAGAGAAGTGCGACCTCCTCAGCGCGTTGGGTTCGTCACCCTCCACGGTCCGATAGATGAACTGGATGCCGTCCTCGACGCGCGGCCCGGCGAGGTTCGGCGTCGGCACCTTCTCGCCGCCGAAGAACCGGCCAGGCCACCGCGCCTGCACGCTCGATGTGTACGTGTTGACCGTGCGCTTCGGGTAGTAGTCGGGGAACCACCGCACCGTGACCTCGTACGCGCCGGTGCCCGACACGAAGTGCACCACCGAGGACAGCGGCACCAGCTTGTCGGCCGCGCGCTGTTCGCTGTAGGTCGACCAGCTCGCCTCGACGTTCAGCGTGAACCGCCCGCCCTGGTCGCCGTTCGCCGTGACGGCCAGCGCCGTCCGCGGCTCCAGCGTCGCGGAGGTGGGCAGGGTCGGCAGCGTCTGCAACGTCTGCTGGGTCGGCGGCAGCAGTGACGCGCCCGCGGCCAGGCGGGTCAGCGCGAAGCCGCCGCCGGAGCCCGCCACGAACAGCAGCACGGCCACGAACAGCATGAACGTCGTGGCCAGCCGTCCCCGCGGCCGCTGCGGCGCCATCGGCTTGGTGATCATGAACGGCAACGGCCCGGGGTCGTCGGCCAGCGGCGCGTCCGGCTCGATCTTCGGCTTCGGCCGCACGACGATCGGCAGCTGCACCGACTCGCGGACCTCGAACGCGTCGGTGCCGGGCTCCGGCAGCAGCGAGTAGACCTGCCTGCGCACGTCGACCAGCGACAGCCGCTCGGCTGGTTCCTTCTGCATCAACCCGCTGATCACCGGCGCGAGCCGCCCTGCACCCGCCGGCACCGGCACGTCCCCGTTGATGACCGCGTTGATCGTCTGCATGACGTTCTTGCCGACGTACGGCGGCTCGCCTGCCATCGCGGCCCACACCGTCGCGCCGAGCGACCACCGGTCAGCGGCCGCCGACACGTCACCGCCCTGCGCGACCTCGGGCGCGATGTAGGCGGGCGTGCCCAGCGTGATGCCGCGGGCGGTCATGGTGGCCTCGGCGACGTTGCGCGCGATGCCGAAGTCGGTGAGCTTCACCCGGCCGTCGTCCGCGATCAGCACGTTGCCCGGCTTCACGTCCCGATGCGTGATGCCGACCCGGTGCGCCGACGCCAGCGCCGCCGCGACCGCGTCCAGCACCGCCGCGCCCTGCTTCTCGGTGAGGCAGCCCTGTTCCTGCAGCAACTCGCTCAGGCTGCGCGACGGCACGAGCTCCATCACCACGTACGGGTCGCCGTCGTGTTGCACGACGTCGTAGAGCGTGACCAGGTTCGGGTGAGACAGCGCGGCGACGGCACGCGCCTCGCGCATGGTCCGTTCGCGCAGCTCATCGGCCGCGACGTCGGTCATGCCCGGCGGTCGCAGGATCTCCTTGACCGCGACCTGCCTGCGCAGCACCTCGTCGTGAGCAGCCCAGACGGTGCCCATGGACCCTCGCCCCAGCAGATGCAGCAGGCGGTACCGAGCCGCGATCAAGCGCTCCTGGTCACCGTTTTCCACTAGTTCATTCTTCCTGACAGACTGGCTGCATCGTTAACGGCGGTGAACCTCACATAGCCGTGTCGGTACTGGTCGGTAACACTGCAACGCATGATGGAGTTGGCCTTGCCCGCCGAATTCCGCCCGAACGAGTTCCCCTCGGCGTCGAGGGAACAGTGGCGTGAGCTGGTCGACGCCGTCCTCCGCAAGACCGGCGCGAGCTACGAATCGCTGGTCACGAAGACTTACGACGGCATCGAACTGCAGCCGCTCTACACCCTCGACGACGCGCTGCCGGCCTATGCTCTCGCCCCGGCGAAGCAGGGCTGGGACGTGCGCCAGCGCCACGCCGTTCCCGATCCGGTCGCCCTGATGAACGACCTGGAGGGCGGTGTCACCTCGTTGTGGCTCGCTCTTCCGGCTGATTCTCTGGAACGCGTCCTCGACGGCGTCTACCTCGACCTCGCGCCGATCACGCTCGACGGCGACGTGGACGCGGCGCGCGCGATGCTGCGGATCTACGACCAGGCGCCGCTGCTGCCAGAAGAGGTGCGCGGCAACCTCGCGCTCACGCCGTTCGGTTCGTCTCTCGAGGTCATCAAGGACGCGCGCAGGCAGTTCCCGTCGTTGCGGACCGTGGTGGTGGACGCGCTGCCGTTCCACGACGCGGGCGGCTCGGACTCGGAAGAGCTGGGCGCCTCTCTCGCGCTGGCCGTTTCGTACCTGCGTGCTTTGACGGACGCGGGGCTGGGCGTCGAGGAGGCTTTCGCGCAGCTGGAGTTCCGCTTCGCCGCGACCGCCGACCAGTTCATGACCATCGCCAAACTGCGCGCCGCCCGCCGCCTGTGGGCGCGCGTGGCCGAGGTGTCCGGCGTCGACGTGCCGCAGGTGCAGCACGCGGTGACGTCGTCGGCGATGATGACCCGCCGCGACCCGTGGGTGAACATGCTGCGCACCACGATCGCGACCCTGGCCGCCGGCCTCGGTGGCGCCGACTCGGTGACGGTGCAGCCGTTCGACGCGGCCATCGGCCTGCCGGACGAGTTCGCCCGCCGGGTGGCCCGCAACACGCAGAACCTGCTGCTGGAGGAGTCGCACCTCGGCGAGGTGATCGACCCGGCGTCCGGCTCCTGGTACGTGGAGCAGCTGACCGAGTCGCTGGCCGCTCACGCCTGGTCGTGGTTCCAGGAGATCGAACGGGCGGGCGGCTTCGCAGCGTCGCGCGGGTTGATCGCGGATCGCCTGGCGGAGACGTGGGCGAAGCGGTCGGCGCGGCTGGCGGATCGCAGCGACCCGATCACGGGTGTCAGCGAGTTCCCGAACCTGACCGAGAAGCCGGTCGTCCGCGAACCCGCCCCCGAGCTGCCGACCGATGGTTTGCCGCGGGTCCGTTATGCACAGGCCTTCGAAGAGCTGCGCGACCTCGCCGACGCCCAGCCCGAACGCCCGCAGGTCTTCCTCGCCACCCTCGGCCCGGTGTCCGCGCACACCGCCCGTGCCACCTTCGCCGCGAACCTGTTCAACGCCGGTGGGTTCGCCACCCCCAACGCGGGCCCGACCAAGACCGCCGACGACGTGGCCGCGAAGTTCGCGGAGTCCGGCGCGAAGATCGCGGTCGTCTGCGGCAGCGACACCAGCTACGCCGACCTGGCCGTCGAAACCGTCGAAGCGCTGCGCAAAGCCGGCGCGGAACGGGTACTCCTGGCCGGCAAGAAGAGCGACGCCGAGGTCGACGGGTTCGTGTTCATGGGCTGCCCGGCGCTCGAGATCCTGAACAACACCTTCGAATTCCTTGCCATCGAAGAAATGGGAGTGAGCCGATGATCCCCAACTTCGCGGACATCGACCTCGGCCCGCTCCCGTCGGCCAAGTACGAGACCGACCTCCCGCCGTGGGAGACGCCGGAGGGCATCGCGGTCAAGCCGGTCTACGGTCCGTCCGATGTGGACGGTCTGGACTTCCTCCAGACCTACCCCGGCGTCGCGCCGTTCCTCCGCGGCCCGTACCCGACGATGTACGTCAACCAGCCGTGGACCGTCCGCCAGTACGCGGGCTTCTCGACGGCCGAGGAGTCGAACGCCTTCTACCGCCGCAACCTCGCGGCCGGCCAAAAAGGCCTCTCCGTGGCTTTCGACCTGGCGACGCACCGCGGTTACGACTCGGACCACCCGCGCGTCGCCGGTGACGTCGGCATGGCCGGGGTGGCGATCGACTCCATCTACGACATGCGCACGCTGTTCGACGGCATCCCGCTGGACAAGATGTCGGTGTCGATGACGATGAACGGCGCGGTGCTGCCGATTCTCGCGCTGTTCGTCGTGGCGGCGGAGGAGCAGGGGGTGAAGCCGGAGCAGCTCATGGGGACGATCCAGAACGACATCCTCAAGGAGTTCATGGTCCGCAACACCTACATCTACCCGCCCGCGAAGTCGATGCGGATCATCTCCGACATCTTCAGCTACACCAGCCGGCACATGCCGAAGTACAACTCGATCTCGATCTCCGGCTACCACATGCAGGAGGCGGGAGCGACCGCCGACCTGGAGCTGGCCTACACGCTGGCGGACGGCGTCGAGTACATCCGCGCCGGCAAGGAAGCCGGGCTGGACGTCGACGCGTTCGCGCCGCGGCTCAGCTTCTTCTGGGCGATCGGCATGAACTTCTTCATGGAGATCGCCAAGATGCGGGCCGCGCGGCTGCTCTGGGCGAAGCTGGTCAACGGGTTCGAGCCGAAGAGCCAGAAGTCGCTGAGCCTGCGCACGCACTGTCAGACGAGCGGGTGGTCGTTGACCGCGCAGGACGTGTTCAACAACGTCGCGCGCACGTGCGTCGAGGCGATGGCGGCGACGCAAGGGCACACGCAGTCGTTGCACACCAACGCACTCGACGAGGCGCTGGCCCTGCCCACCGACTTCTCCGCGCGCATCGCCCGTAACACGCAGCTGCTGCTCCAGCAGGAGTCCGGCACGACGCGTGTGATCGACCCGTGGGGTGGCAGTGCGTACGTCGAACGGCTGACGAACGAGCTCGCCGCGAAGGCGTGGCAGCACATCACCGAGGTCGAGAAGGCTGGCGGCATGGCCCGCGCGATCGACGAGGGCATTCCCAAGCTGCGCATCGAGGAGGCCGCCGCCCGCACGCAGGCGCGCATCGACTCCGGGCGGCAGCCCGTCATCGGCGTCAACAAGTACCTGGTGGCCAACGACGAGCAGATCGACGTGCTCAAGGTCGACAACGCCGGCGTGCGCGTCCAGCAGCTGGAAAAGCTGAGGCGCCTGAAGGAAGAACGCGACCAGTCCGCTGTGGACAGTGCGCTCGACGCCCTCACGAACGCGGCGAACGGCGGCGGTAACCTGCTGGAGCTGGCGATCAACGCCGCCAGGGCCAAGGCCACGGTCGGCGAGATCTCCGAGTCGCTCGGCAAGGTGTGGGGGCGGCACAGCGCGCAGATCCGCACCATTTCCGGGGTCTACCGGCAGGAGGTCGGTTCAGTGTCCAACGTGGACGCCTGCCGCGAGGTCGTCGAGGCGTTCGCGGAGGAAGAAGGCCGCCGGCCGCGCATCCTGGTCGCCAAGATGGGGCAGGACGGGCACGACCGCGGCCAGAAGGTGATCGCGACGGCGTTCGCGGACCTCGGCTTCGACGTCGACGTCGGCCCGCTGTTCCAGACGCCGGACGAGGTCGCGCGCCAGGCCACCGAGGCCGACGTGCACATCGTCGGCGTGTCGTCGCTGGCAGCAGGGCACCTCACGCTGGTGCCGGCGCTGAAGGAAGAGCTGACCAAGCTCGGCCGCGAGGACATCATGATCGTCGTCGGTGGCGTGATCCCGCCGCAGGACTTCGACGAGCTGTACGCGGCGGGCGCGGCGGCGATCTTCCCGCCCGGCACGGTGATCGCGGACGCGGCCAAGGATTTGCTGGTGAAACTCGCAGATCAGCTCGGGCACCATGGGTAGTGCGATGACCACCCACCTTCACCGGGTTCTTTCGGTGCTCAGCAGGGTCCCTCGCGGTGTCTCCCCCGCGCCCCCATATGCCCGATATGAGGGCGCGGGGGAGACACCGCGATGAACCCGTCTGACCATCGAAACAACGCGCCGAAGGTGGGCGGTCACCGCACTCGGGTGATCGATGTCGCCGAGTACACCAAGGGCGTCCTCGACGGCAATCGCGGCGTGCTGGCCAGGGCCATCACGCTGGTCGAGTCGACGCGCGCCGACCACCGGGCCAAGGCCCAGGAGCTGCTGATCGAGCTGTTGCCCAAGTCGGGCAACGCGATCAGGGTCGGCATCACCGGTGTTCCCGGCGTGGGCAAGTCGACCTTCATCGACGCGCTCGGCACCACGCTGACCGAGCAGGGGCACCGGGTCGCGGTGCTCGCCGTCGACCCCTCGTCGACCCGCACCGGCGGCAGCATTCTGGGCGACAAGACGCGCATGCAGCGGCTGTCGGTGAACGAGAAGGCGTTCATCCGGCCCTCGCCGACGTCCGGCACGCTCGGCGGCGTCGCGCAGGCCACCCGCGAGACGATCGTGCTGGTCGAGGCCGCCGGGTTCGACGTGGTGCTGGTCGAGACCGTGGGTGTCGGGCAGTCGGAGGTGGCCGTCGCGAACATGACGGACTGCTCGCTGTTCCTGACCCTGGCGCGCACCGGCGACCAGCTGCAGGGCATCAAGAAGGGCATCCTGGAGCTCGCGGACGTCGTCGCGGTCAACAAGGCCGACGGCGAGCACGAACTGGACGCCCGCAAGGCCGCGCGCGAACTGGCCGGCGCGCTCAAGCTGCTGCGCCCGCCGGACGCGTTGTGGCACCCGCCGGTGCTCACGTGTTCCGGCCTCACCGGTGCCGGTCTCGACGAGTTGTGGTCCCGAGTGCTGGAACACCGGGCCACCTTGAAGGACGCTGGTGAACTGGACGAACGCCGCCGCCGCCAGCAAGTCGAATGGACCTGGATGATGGTCCACGACGAACTGTGGCGACAGGTGCGGGAGAGCCCGGCGGTGCGCACACTCGCCCCCTCATTGGAGGAGAAGGTCCGGTCGGGAGAGCTCACCGCCACGCTTGCGGCAGAGCAGATTCTCAAGGCGTTCCAATCGGACTCACGGTAGGCGCTTAACTAGTTTGGGTGACCTTCGATCGTGGTATTCGAGGTACAGTTCAGGCCATGTCGAGGTTGCTGCTGGCCTGCGTGTTCGCGCTGATGAGCGTTGTCGGGATCGCCGGTGGGGCGTCCGCGCAAGAGGCGCCGAACGCGCCCGTGGCGGCTGTGCAGCAGACGACAGTGAATCCGGGACCGAGCGTGAACGCGCCGCAGGAACCGTCGCCTGAGATCAGGCAGGAAACCAAGCGCAAGCTGTGGATCGGCGCTATCGCCGTGGGACTGTTCGCGCTGGTCTATTACCGCAACAAGCGCCGGTGGGCGGCGTGGCGCAAGGCGCGGGCGGCCAAGAAGGGCTAGTCCGCCGGTCGTTCGAGCTGAGACGTTCCGTCCCGGATGGTGGGACGGAATAGTCAAAATTAAGCGTGCTTGCCGACCATTTGCGTCATCGTTGATCGGTCAGACCGAAACTCGCTCGCCGCTCGGCGCAGCGCTGCGACCGGCCAGCCGGTTGATCATCATCAGCGTGCTGCGTCCCACAGGTGGTGATGCAGGATGGTGGCAAATGGGTACCGATTTGAAGATCAGCACACGCTCGACCGTCGAGCGGTACTCCGACGCGCTGCTGGACCTGTCGCACTCGATCCACGCCGAGCCTGAGCTGGCCTTCGAGGAGCACCGCAGCGTCGAGAAGATCACCTCCCTGCTCGCCCGCGAGGGTTTCAAGCTCGACCGAGGTGTCGCGGATCTCGACACCGCGTTCGTCGCGACGTTCGGCGACGGCGAGCTGGTGCTGGGGCTTTGTGCCGAATATGACGCTTTGCCCGAAGTCGGGCACGCGTGTGGGCACAACGTCATCGCCGCCGCTTCCGTCGGCACGGCGCTCGCGCTGCGTGACATCGCCGACCGACTGGGCATCACCATCAAGGTGATCGGCACTCCGGCCGAAGAAGTCGGCGGCGGCAAGGTGCTCATGCTGGAACGCGGCGTGTTCGACGACGTCGCGTTCTCGATGATGGTGCACCCCGCGCCGTACGAGTCGTGCGCCGCGAAATCGCTGGCCATCACCGATCTCCAGGTGCACTACAAGGGCAAGCCGTCACACGCGGCCGCCGCTCCTCACCTGGGCGTCAACGCCGCGGACGCGGTGACCGTCGCGCAGATCTCGATCAGTTTGCTGCGGCAGCACTTCGAGCCGGGCCAGATGGTGAGCGGCATCGTCACCAACGGCGGCACCGTGCCGAACGTAATACCCGCCCGCGCATCAGCGATGTTCGATGTGAGGGCGGAAAATCTGGAATCGTTGCAGCGCCTGGAGAACCGGATCCGGGACTGCTTCTCCGCCGGCGCGCTCGCGACCGGCTGCACCCATGAGGTCGAGCAGGTCTCACCGATCTACGCCGAGTTGACTCCCGACCCGTGGCTCGCGGACGCCTACCGGCGTGCGGCCACTGAGCTGGGACGACGACCGCTCTCGCCCGAGCAGGAACAGCGAGAGAAGATCGGGAGCACCGACATGGGCAACGTCACCAGAGTGTTGCCCGCCATCCACCCGACCATTGCCATCGACTGCGGAGACGCGGTGAATCACCAACAAGAGTTCGCGACCGCCTGTGCCTCGGCGTCGGCGGACCGTGGGGTGCTCGAAGGAGCACTTGCCATGGCCTGGACGACGATCGCGACAGCCACCGATTCCCAGCAGCGCGCACGGCTGCTGGCCCGCGGAGGTGCGGCATGACGGTTCTGGACTCCCGTCCCTCGGGAACCTCAACTGTGAAGACGTCCACCGAGATGCTTGTCGACCCCACCGGGGTGAGCATGTCTCCTGTGGATGATCTCGGAGAGGGCCGCGGCCCCGCGTGGCTCGACGACTGGCTGAAGGCGAACGCCGCGGACGTAGTCGCGTGGCGGCGCCACATCCACGCCAACCCCGAGTTGTCCCGCCGTGAGTACAACACCACCGAGCTCGTGGCCAAGCTGCTGCGCGAGGTCGGCCTCAAGCCGCGCATCCTTCCCGGCGGCACCGGCCTGATCTGCGACATCGGCCGCGGCCCCCGCTGTGTGGCACTCCGCGCGGACATGGACGCACTCCCGTTGCCGGAGAACACCGGTCTGCCGTTCGCCTCCACTGTGGACGGTGTGTCGCACGCGTGCGGTCACGACGCCCACACCACGGTCCTGCTCGGCACGGCGCTGGCGCTCGCCTCCGCCACCGAACTGCCCGGCCGCGTCCGGCTGGTGTTCCAGCCGGCCGAGGAGGTCATGCCGGGTGGCGCGCTGGACGTGCTGGCCGCGGGTGGTCTCGACGGCGTGGAGCGGATCTTCGGTCTGCACTGCGACCCGCGGCTGCAGGTCGGCCGGATCGGCACGCGCATCGGCGCCATCACGTCGGCCTCCGACCTGCTGGAACTGCGGCTGTCCTCGCCGGGCGGCCACACCTCGCGCCCGCACCTGACCGCGGACCTGGTCCACGCGCTCGGCACGGTCATCACCGGCCTGCCGACGATGCTGTCCCGCCGCGTCGATCCCCGCTCCGGCACCGTCCTGGTGTGGGGCGCGGTGCACGCGGGTGAGGCGCCGAACGCGGTGCCGCAGGACGGCATGGTGCGCGGCACGCTGCGCACCGGCGACCGCGACATCTGGGCCGAGCTGGAGCCGTTGGTCAAGGACCTGGTCACGGGTCTGCTGGCCCCGACCGGCGTCGGCTTCGACCTGCACCACCGCCGCGGCGTGCCGCCGGTGGTGAACGAGCGCGAGTCCACCCAGATCCTGCGCGCCGGCATCGAGGCCGCCCTGGGCGACGACGCGCTGGCCGGCACCGAGCAGTCGTCCGGTGGCGAGGACTTCGGCTGGTACCTGGAGCACGTGCCCGGCTCGTTCGCGCGCCTCGGCGTGTGGAACGGCCAGGAGAAGCAGCGCGACCTGCACCAGCCGACGTTCGACCTGGACGAGCGCGCGCTCCTCGTGGGTGTGCGGGTCATGGTCCACACGGCTCTGGCCGCCCTCGCCTGAGAGCGGCCAGAACCAGCGGTTCTAGAACAGAACCCGTTCAGTTTGTGCAGTGTTGTGGCGCGTGCGGAACGAATGCGCACGCGCCACAGCGCTGTCCGGGTTCTTCCGGTCCGCCGTGTAGTACCAGTCGTAGCGGACCTCGTCCTCGGTGACCTTGAGCGTCGCGACGCCGTGCGAGTCCAGCTCCACGAACTCGACGTGCGGGTTCAGCAGCTGGATCTGCGCTTCGAGCAGGACTGATCCGGTGCGCGGCGGCACCTTCAGCAGCTCGTCGAAGTTGTCGGACGTCAGCGACGTGACGATGTACTCGGTGGCGACGGAACGGCCCTCGAACGGCACGTCGCACGCCCACGAGCTGTGGATGTCACCGGTGAGGAACACCGTGTTCTTGCGGTCGCCGAGCGCTCGCAGCACCAGCTCCCGATCCGCGGGAAAGCCGTCCCACTGGTCGGGGTTCGACGGCGGGAAGCCCGGCAGCGGCGGGATCTTGAACGGGCTGATCATCACCGAGTTGCCGACGAGTTGCCAGCGCGCGTTGTCGGTGGTGAGCCTGTTGATCAGCCAGTTCCGCTGGGAGGCTCCGAGGATCGTGCTGTCGGTGCGGTACGAGCGCAGGTCGAGCATGGTCAACGACGCCAGCTCGCCGAAGCGGAAGCTCCGGTCCAGCTTGCCCTCGCGGATCGGCATCCACTCGAAGTAGGCCTGCGTGGCGGCGGCCATCCGCACGCCCCACGGTCCCTCGGTCGCCGGATCGTGCAGCGGCGAGCCGGTGCTGGACGAGTTGTCGGCGCTCTCGTGATCGTCCCAGGTCGCGATCATCGGGTGGGCCTGGTGGATCGCTTGCACGTGCCGGTCGGTCTTGTACTGCGCGTGCCGGCGGCGGTAGTCGTCGAGCGTCACGCACTCGTGCGGCGGATCCGTCGGACGGAGCTGCGGCGTGACCGCGTAGACGCCCTCGTAGATGTAGTCACCCAGGTGGATCACCGCGTCGAGGTCCTGCTGTGCCAGGAAACCGTAGCCGGCGAAGTGGCCCATGTCCCAGTTCGCGCACGACACGACGCCGAAGTTCAGCTCGGACTCGCAGCCGGCGGTCTTGGTCCTGCCGACCGGCGACACGGCACCGCCGACGCGGAACCGGTACCAGTAGCGGGTGTTCGGGCGCAGGCCGTGGACCTCGACCTTCACCGTGTGGTCCCGCGCGGGCCCGGTTCGGGTGACGCCGCGCTTCACGACGCGGTGGAAGTCCTCGTCGCGAGCGATCTCCCACCTGATCGGCTCGGACGTGATCACCCGCGTCCACAGCAGCACGCCGTCCGGCAACGGATCACCGGACGCGACGCCGTGCTGGAACGCCACTTCGGTGGCGGACGCGGAGACAGCGGTGGTGGTGGACGCGGTTGCGGCGGCACCGGCCACCGCACCCGCCTTCAGGAACGTTCTTCTGTCGACCCCAGTCATGTCTTCCAGCATGCCCGGGGTGGGCGGAATCAGCTCACGGGTTCGATCAACTGCGACCGGGCTTCCGGTGCGGAGGCACGAACAGCGTCCGCCGCCTGGTCGTCCGGTTTGGTCTGGGACGCCCGCTCGGCCTCGACGCGGGCGTTGTAGACCTCGATCTCGCGCTTGATCGCGTCCTCGTCCCAGCCGAGCACCGGGGCGACGAGCCGGGCCACCGCCTCCGCCGAGTCGACGCCGCGGTGGGCGTACTCGATGGAGATGCGCAGGCGCCGCGTCAGCACGTCCTCCAGGTGCATCGCGCCCTCGTGCGAGGCCGCGTACACCGCCTCGACCTGCAGGTAGTCGGGGGAGGCCGGGATCGGTTTGAGCAGCTCGGGGTTGTCCGAGGCCAGCGCCAGCAGTTCGTGCACCAGTGAGCCGTAGCGGTCGAGCAGGTGCCGGACGCGGTACGGGTGCAGGCCGTGCTTGGCGGCCAGCTGGTCGGCCTGGTTGATCAACGCGTGGTAGCCGTCGGCGCCGACCAGCGGCACCTTGTCCGTGATGGACGGCTGGATCCTGCCCGGCAGGTCCACGTGCGCCGCGTCGATCGCGTCCGCGCCCATCACCCGGTACGTCGTGTACTTGCCGCCCGCGATCGCGACCAGGCCGGGAGCGACCCGTGCCACCGCGTGTTCGCGCGAAAGCTTGGACGTCGAATCGGATTCGCCCGCCAGCAACGGACGCAGGCCCGCGTAGACGCCCTCGATGTCGTCGTGCGTCAACGGAGTCGCGAGCACGGAGTTGACGTGCTCGAGGATGTAGTCGATGTCGTGCTTGGTCGCCGCGGGATGCGCCAGGTCGAGGTTCCAGTCGGTGTCCGTGGTGCCGACGATCCAGTGGTTGCGCCACGGGATCACGAACAGCACGGACTTCTCGGTGCGCAGGATCATGCCCGCCTCGGCCACGATCCGGTCGCGCGGCACCACGATGTGGACGCCCTTCGACGCCCGCACCCGGAACCGCCCACGCGAACCGGACAGCCGCTGCAGCTCGTCCGTCCACACGCCCGTCGCGTTGATCACCGCGTGCGCCCGCACGTCGGTCTCGCGCCCGTCCTCGACGTCCCGCACGCGCACACCGGACACCCGGTCCGCCTCGCGCAGGAACCCGACCACCTGGGTCGACGTGCGCACGACGGCGCCGTAGTGCGCGGCGGTGCGGCCGACCATCATCGTGTGCCGCGCGTCGTCGGCTTGGGCGTCGTAGTAACGGATTCCGCCGATCAACGCATCGCGCTTCAGCGCAGGGACCAGCCGGAGTGCACCCGCTCGGGTGAGATGTTTCTGCCCCGGCACAGACCGGGCGCCGCCCATCGTGTCGTAGAGGAACAGCCCGGCCGCCGAATACGGGCGCTCCCACAGGCGGTTGCTCAACGGGTAGAGGAACGCGACCGGCTTCACCAGGTGAGGCGCGATCCGCGTCAGCATCAGCTCGCGCTCGCGCAGTGCCTCGCGGACCAGACCGAACTCCAGCTGCTCCAGGTAGCGCAGACCGCCGTGGAAGAGCTTGGAGGACCGGCTGGACGTGCCGGACGCCAGGTCACGGGCCTCGACGAGCGCAACCCGCAACCCGCGCGTCGCCGCGTCGAGCGCCGCGCCGACACCGACCACACCACCGCCGATCACGACGACGTCGAACGTCTCCGCTTCCAACCGCCGCCACGACTCCTCACGCTCGGCCGGGCCGAGCCTGCCGGTGATCGGCGGGGCGGTGTGGACTTGCGGTGCTGCACCTGCGTTTTTGCGCGTGGCCACGGCAGACGCCTCCCTGTGACGACTCGCGGATCACGTTACCTTCAGCGGCCTCCGCTCGCCCACGGGCGAGCGGTCCAGAACCTTATGGCCTGAAAACGGCCCGACCGCAGGTACTTGGCGTAGACAACTGATCAGCACGGTAATAGCGTCCGAGCACGTTGCAGGCGGGCGGCGCGGCCCTGACCTCGGGTTTGCGCGTCCTCCTTGGCCGCAAACGAAGGAGGTCGACGATGAGTGCAGGCTCGATCTTCGTCTGGGAGATGCTGGGGACGGCGATCCTCATTCTCCTGGGCACCGGTGTTGTCGCGAACCAGGTGCTCAAAGACACTCTCGGCAACAGCACGGGGTTCCTGTTCGTCAACGTCGGCTGGGCGTTCGCCGTCTTCACCGGCGCGAGCATCGCCAACCCCAGCGGCGCTCACCTCAACCCCGCCGTCACGCTGGGACTCGCGATCGCCGACAAGACACCGTGGGGCGACGTTCCGTTCTACGTCCTCGGTCAGATGGTCGGCGCGATCATCGGCGCGATGCTTTGCTGGGCGACGTACAAGAAGCAGTTCGACACGCACGACGAGCCGCAGAACACGCTCGGGATCTTCTCCACCGGGCCGACGGTTCCGGACCGGGTGTGGAACCTCGTGTCCGAGATCATCGGCACGTTCGTGCTGGTCGCGTGGATCTTGCTGTCGCCTGCCGCGAAGATGGGTGACGGTGGCGTGCCGCAGTTCGGCAACTCCGCGCTGGGGTACGCGGGTGTCGCGTTCGTCGTCCTGGTGATCGGTACCTCGCTCGGTGGCCCCACCGGCTACGCCATCAACCCGGCGCGTGACCTCGGTCCGCGCATCGCCTACGCGTTCATGATGCCGATCCACAACAAGGGCAACGCCAACTGGGGTTACTCCTGGGTGCCCGTGGTCGGTCCGCTGGTGGGTGCCGCACTCGCCGCGTTGCTCTTCCTGGTTCTCCCGGTCTGAAAGGACTTTCCGCAATGACCCAGTACGTGGCCGCGATCGACCAGGGCACCACGTCGACCCGGTGCATGATCTTCGACCACTCCGGCCGGGTGGTCTCGGTCGACCAGAAGGAACACGAGCAGATCTTCCCCAAGGCCGGATGGGTCGAGCACAACCCGTTGGAGGTTTGGCAGAACACCCGCCAGGTCGCCGCCGGGGCGCTCGCGAAGGCCGATCTGTCCACTTCGGACATCGCTGCCGTCGGCATCACCAACCAGCGCGAGACCGCGGTGGTGTGGGACAAGAACACCGGCGAGCCCGTCTACAACGCCATCGTGTGGCAGGACACCCGCACCGACAAGATCGTGCAGGAGCTGGGTGCGCTCGGCGGCGGGCAGGAGCGCTACCGGGCCAAGGTCGGCCTGCCGCTCGCGACCTACTTCTCCGGGCCCAAGGTCCGCTGGATCCTCGACAACGTCGAAGGCGCGCGGGAGAAGGCCGAGGCCGGTGACCTGCTGTTCGGCAACATGGACACGTGGGTGCTGTGGAACATGACGGGCGGCACCGACGGCGGAGTGCACGTCACCGACCCGACGAACGCGTCGCGCACCATGCTGATGGACCTCGACACGCTGCAGTGGGACTCCGGCATCGCTGCGGACATGGGCATTCCGATGTCGATGCTGCCGGAGATCCGGTCCTCGTCCGAGGTCTACGGCCAGGTGCGCGAGCGCGGCGCGCTGGCGGGGGTGGCGATCGCCGGCATCCTCGGCGACCAGCAGGCGGCGACGTTCGGCCAGGCCTGCCTCTCGCCAGGTGAAGCCAAGAACACCTACGGCACCGGCAACTTCATGCTGCTCAACACCGGTACCGAGAAGGTGATGAGCGAGAACGGTCTGCTCACCACCGTCTGCTACAAGATCGGTGACGCCGCGCCCGTCTACGCGCTGGAAGGCTCGATCGCGGTCACCGGTTCGCTGGTGCAGTGGCTGCGCGACAACCTCGGCATGATCGGGACCGCGGCCGAGATCGAGGAGCACGCGCGGTCCGTGGAGGACAACGGTGGCGCGTACTTCGTGCCCGCGTTCTCCGGCCTGTTCGCGCCGTACTGGCGTTCCGACGCCCGTGGCGCGATCGTCGGCCTGACCCGGTTCGTCAACAAGGGCCACCTCGCGCGGGCCGTGCTGGAGGCAACGGCCTTCCAGACGCGGGAGGTGCTCGACGCGATGAACGCGGACTCTGGCGTCGACCTGACGGCGTTGAAGGTCGACGGCGGCATGGTCGTGAACGAGCTGCTGATGCAGTTCCAGGCGGACATCCTCGGCGTGCCGGTGATCAGGCCGGTCGTCGCGGAGACCACCGCGCTGGGCGCTGCCTACGCGGCGGGTCTCGCGGTCGGGTTCTGGAAGACCGAGGACGAGATCCGCGAGAACTGGGCTCAGGACAAGCAGTGGGAGCCGCAGATGGACGACGCTCGCCGCACGTCCGAGTACGCGAACTGGAAGAAGGCCGTCACGAAGACGTTCGACTGGGTCGAGGATTGAGTTCGCTGAGCTGGTGAGTTGCTGAGCCGCTGAGTTACTGGGCGGGGGCTGCGTGCACGATCACGTTGTCGCGGGTGCCGCACGTGATCAGCCGCAGCCCCTGCTCGTCCGCGTCCTTCGCCACAGCTTCGGCGAAGTAGTCGTCGCGGATGATCCTCTCGGTGCGCGTCACGGTGAAGCGGGCGACCGAACCGTCCTTCTTGGACACTTCGAGCAGGTCGCCGTTCTGCAGGTCGTTCAGCCGGAAGAACACGCCCCTGGCCTTGTTGCTCTCAATTCGCCCGACGACGATCCACTGCTGCGGATGCGTTTGGTGCCAACCGGCCTGCATGCCCTCGTTGGCGGGCGGCATCTGGACGACGCCCTGCGGGTCGAGGCCGAGCTGGACCAGCGACGACCGGACGCCAATGCGTTCGATCCGCAGCTCCATCGGGTCTGACTTGCCGAGCGGTGACACCACCGGCGGCGGAGCGCTGTCGCTCGTCGCCGCCGATGGCTTCGGTGCCGGCGCCTGCGAGCAGGCGGTGGCCAGCGCCACACACAGCACCGCGATCAAGACACGAGTCCCCACGGATCCATTGACGCACATCCGGTGGGTTAGTTGCTCGTCCAATCAAGAAGGCGCCGAAATGTGATCAGCGCGATCATGCGGTGCCACCGCCACCGGTCTGCGGGGCGCCCTTCGGCTTCACGATCGGAGCCTTCGGCTTGGGCTTCTCCGTGACGGTGGTGGACGGCTGCGTCGGTGCGGGCGACTTCGGCAGGACCGTGAGCTGGCGGAACGTGTGGGTGCCGAAGCAGAGCATCGCCACCTGGTACGTCCCCGGCGTGTCGACGGCCTTCGCCGTGCCGCTCCACGTGCCGTCCGCCTGCTGCTTCAGCTCGATGCGGGACACGAAGCCCGGAGAGTTCGCCGCGTCGCCGCAGCCCGACTTCGCGGTCTTCATGACGGTGACGTCACCGCCCGCCTCGACCTGGTCCTTGTCCAGGAAGAAGGTGAGCTCGTCCGTCTGCACGACCTTGAACGGCCGGACGACCTTCTCCCCGCCGCAGGTCATCTCGGCGGTGTAGCTGCCGGGAACCCAGCTGGCCTGGGCGGTGGCGCGCATGATGTTCGGCGGGTCGAGCTTGAACTCGGTCGAGGTTCCGTTGATGAAGGCGTTCGAGGTCGTCTTGCCCTCGCACTTGTCGGCCGCGTCGTAGGCGATCTTGATGGTCTCGGCCATCCCGTACACCGCCTTGTCGAGCTCGAAGCCCGCGTTCGTCTCGGCGCTCGCGAACGGTGCGAACGCGAGGGTGGCGGCGATCGCGGCCAGTCCGGAGATGGTTCTGGTGTTCTTCATTTCTGTTTCCCCCAGGGATTTTCTGATGTGAACGAGAGTGAGTGGACGATCAGGCGGTGCCGCCACCGCCGGTCTGCGGGGCGCCCTTCGGCTTGACGATCGGAGCCTTGGCCTTGGGCTTCTCCGTGGTGGAGGTAGGCGGCTGCGTCGTCGGCGTCTTGGGAACGATCGTGAAGTCCTTGAACCTGTGGGCGCCGGAGCAGAGCATCGCCACCTGGTAGGTGCCAGGCGTGTCGATGGCCTTGGCCGTGCCGCTCCACGTGCCGTCCGCCTGCTTCTTCAGCTCGATGCGCGAGACGAAGCCGGGAGAGTTCGCGGCGTCGCCGCAGTCCGAGTCCTGCTTCTTCGTGACGGTGACCTCACCGCCCGCCTCGACCTGGCTCTTGTCGAGAGAGAAGGTGTCGCGCGGGGCGAGGACCTTGAACGCCCTGGTGACCTTTTCGCCCTTGCAGGTCATCTCGGCGGTGTAGGAGCCGGGAACGAAACTGGCGGAGGCCTCGGCGACCATCGTGTTCGGCCCGCCGACCAGGAAGTCGGACGAGTACAGGTTGATGAAGCCCTTCGAGGTCGCCTTGCCCTCGCACTTGGCGGTGACGTCGTAGGAGAGGGTGACGTTGTCGCCCGGCACGTACTCGGCCTTGTCGAGCGAGAAGCCGTCGAGCGACTGGGCGTTGGCGAACGGCGCGAACGCGAGTGCGGTGGCGACGGCGGACAGCCCGATGACAGCCTTGGTGACCTTCATTGTTCTTTCTCCCCAACGGTTTTTCTGGTGATTGCTCAGATGAGCGTGGCGTAGACGATGACGTTGTCCCGATAGCTGCGTGCTGCCTGGTCGTAACTGCCCCCGCAGGTGATCAGGCGCAGCTCGGGTACGTCGGTGTCGCCGTAGACGGCCTCCGTGGGGAAGCTGTCCTTGGCGATCTGTTCCTTCTTGTGCACGCGGAACTTCGCCGTGGTGCCGTCCTTTCTGGACACCACGATCTCGTCTCCCGCGACGAGTTCCTTGAGCCGGAAGAAGATTCCCGGCTGCTTGTTGCCGTCGACATGACCGAGGACGACGGCCGGTCCCGCTTCGCCCGGCGTTCTCGCGTTCCGGTACCAGCCGGCCTGCATCGGCTGTTCGACCGGCGGTACCTCGACGGTCTCGTCGGCGTTGAGTCCCAGTGGCACCAACGACGACACCGCGTCGATCTTCGGGATGCGGATCTCGGTCGGTTCCGACGGCGGCAGCCCGCGAGTGTCCGGAGTGGACGGTGTCGAAGTCGTTGGTGCGGGCGGAAGTTCGGATGCTTGAGGGGAAGCGCAACCGGTCAGTACCAGGACCGACAGCAGCGCTCCGGCGAGGAGGCGCTTCATTGTGCCGCACCGGCGGTGAAGGTGCGGGTGACGTTCTTGCCCTCGCAGGTCGTGCTGGCGGCGTAGGAACCGGGCGTGCCGATCACCTCGCCGAAACCGATCCACGATCCGTCGGCGTTCTGGTGGGTGAACTCGATCGGTGCGACGAAACCCTTCGACACCACCGGATCGGTGCACTTCGATAGGCCCGACCTGAGGACCACGACCATGCCGCCGGGTGTGGTGGTCCTTTGTGGAATGACGAACAGATCGGCGCCGGCGAACTCGGTTTCGGTCTGCGCGCTCGACGACTGTGCAAAAGCGAACGCAACCCCCAGAGCGACCACAGCCGCGAAAATGCGCTTCATTTTGTTTCTCCCCCAGCTTGTACTTGCACACCGAAGACGCCCTTGCGGGCGCCTCGGTTGCCAGGGGAGTGCGGTGTTACCTAGTCGAGATCGTCGTGCCGCATGAGCTGGCGGCCGGCCTCGGTGATGGAGCCCGAGAGCGACGGGTAGACCGAGAACGTCGTGGCGAGGTGCTCGACGGTCAGCTGGTTCTGCACGGCCAGCGCGATCGGCAGGATGAGCTCGCTCGCGTTCGGCGCCACGACCACGCCGCCGATGACGACACCGGTGGCAGGGCGGCAGAACAGCTTCACGAAGCCGCGGCGCAGACCTTCCATCTTGGAGCGGGGGTTCGTGGCGAGCGGCAGCATGATCGTGCGCGCGGGCACCTCACCCGAGTCGATCGCCTGCTGGCTGATGCCGACGCTGGCGATCTCGGGGTTGGTGAAGACGTTCGCGGCGACGGTCTTGAGCTTGATGGGGCTGACGCCCTCGCCCAGCGCGTGCCACATCGCGATGCGGCCCTGCATGGCGGCCACGGACGCGAGCAGCAGCACACCGGTGCAGTCGCCGGCCGCGTAGACGCCGCTGACGTTGGTCCGGCTGACCCGGTCGACCGGGATGTACCCGCCGCGGCCGAGCTCGATGCCGATCTTCTCGAGACCGATGTCGGTCGAGTTCGGCACGGAGCCGACGGTCATCAGGGCGTGCGATGCCTCGATCGTGCGACCGTCTTCCAGGTGGATCAGGACACCGTCGCCGGTGTTCTCGACCCGGTCCGCGCGGGCGTGCTTGACGACTGCCGTGCCGCGCTCGGCGAACACGTCCTCCAGCACCACGGCCGCGTCGGCGTCCTCGTGGGGGAGCACCCGGTCCCGGCTGGAGACCATCGTCACCTTCACACCCATCTCGGTGTAGGCGCTGGCGAACTCGACGCCGGTCACACCGGAGCCGATGACCGCGAGGTGCTCGGGCAGTTCCGGCAGGTCGTAGATCTGCCGCCAGGTGAGGATCCGCTTGCCGTCCGGCTCGGCGCCGTTGAGCACGCGCGGCGTGGCACCGGTTGCGATGAGCACCACATCGGCGCTGAGGATCTCTTCCTCACCGCTCGCGCTGATCGCGACGACCCGGTGCTGGGCGAGCCCGCGCGAGTCGTCCGCGAACTTCGCGCGCCCGTTGATCAGCCGCACGCCCTCGCGCTGCAGCCGCGCCCGCACGTCCGCGGACTGCGCCAGGGCGAGGCCCTTGACCCGTCCGTGAACGACCGGCAGGTCGACCGCGGCCTGGTCGTTGTTGGTCTGAATGCCCAGCTCACCGGCGTTGCGGAAGGCGCTGCGAGCGCCCGCCGAAGCGATGAAGGTCTTGGACGGCACGCAGTCGTACAACACGCACGCGCCACCGGCGCCGTCGTTCTCGACCACGGTCACGTCGGCGCCGTGTTGCGCCGCGACCAGGGCTGCCTCGTAACCTGCGGGGCCGCCGCCCATGATGACGATGCGGGTCACGATCAGTTCCCTTCTGCGCGCTTGCTGGCCGGCTCAACCGTACGTGTTGGCCGAATCGCCCGTGTCGTCAGTACCGAAAGCTGATCGTTGGGTCGCTACGCTGTCGGACGTGCCGCTCTATGCCGCGTACGGGTCGAACATGGATCCGAACCAGATGATGGAGCGAGCCCCGTACTCCCCGCTCGCGGGGACCGGTTGGCTCGTCGGTTGGCGTCTGACGTTCGGTGGCGAGGACCTCGGCTGGGAGGGCGCTCTCGCGACGATCGTCGAGGAGCCTGACCAGCAGACGTTCTGCGTCCTCTACGACGTCTCGCCTCGCGATGAGTCGCGCCTGGACCGCTGGGAGGGCGCGCTCGGCCTCTACAAGAAGATCAGGCTGCGCGTGCAGACCCTCGAGGGGTCCGTGGTGGCCTGGCTCTACGTGCTCGACGCCTACGAGGGCGGGCTGCCGTCCGCCCGCTACATCGGGGTGGTCGCCGACGCGGCGGAGGCTGCCGGGGCGCCGGACGACTACGTGAACGACCTGAGGACCCGCCCCTGCTCCGGCATCGGGCCCTGATCCTGGCTGGTCAGGTGGGGTGAGCGGCCCGGCAACGGGCCGCAGCCGACACGCGTCCGCCGGGCCCGGGGTTGGCCGCTGGGCTGTGCGGGTCGGCTCGCGTGCGCATGGTCACGTTCCACGGGGTGGTCGCATGCCGTGCGCATCTCACCTTGCACGGGTGGTTGCGCGGGCATTGACGAGGCGTGGGGTGCATCGCCGCTGCGCGACGATTACGGGCTCACCCAGCATGGCGATTCCGGCAGAGCACCCATCGCCGCATCCTCGTGTGCCGGCTCGCTTCGCATCGCCCGTTGACCGGGTGGCCGAGGTCTCGACACGCCAGCATCCGCATCGCGATGACGGGTGCGCCGCGCACCCGCAGCCCCGGCCCTTGACCCGCTACGAGCCCGCGGCCTCCGCCAGCAGCTCCACCAGGTGGTGGTGCAGCCGCCGGTAGTCGACCGGGGTGATCGTCGACCAGGGCGGTTGCCCGTCCGTGGCCCGGCGCATCTGCAGGTAGCGGCCCTTCGGGGTGTCGTAGAACGCCACGACGCGGTCCGGGCGCACCCGCTTGCCCCACTTGTCGCGGGCGGCCGCGCCGAACTGGCCTCGATTCGAGGCGTCGCGGACCATCTCGGCCAGCGTGTGGGCGTCCTGGGTGCGCACGCCGCGGCTCAGCAGCGCCGACTCCAGGTCCTCCGGCGAGGCCGCTGAGGCGGCTGCCGCGTCCAGGTCGGCCGAGGGCAGGGTGATCGAGTGGCCCTCGCCCGCGGCTGCCGTGGGCAGGGCGGTGAGGGCCTCGCGGGGCAGGCCGTCGGCTTCTGCCGGGCGCAGGACCAGCTGGCCGGTGTCCAGCACGGCCAGCACGCCTGCCTGGCCCTTGCCGGCGGCCAGGAGGCGGACGCTGCGTTCGCCGAGCCACATGCGGGCGTCGATTTCCTGCTGCGGCCGGTTCAGGACGTGCAGCAGGTCTTCGAGGGTCGGGTCCAGGGAACGCGGGCCGCCCAGGCCGCGGGCTCCCAGCTGGCGCCACACCTGGTCCTCGATGCCCCTGCGCTCCTCGCGGGTCTTGCCGGGCGAGGGGACCTTCAGGACGAGCGGCATCGTCTCCAGGCCCAGGTGTTCCCAGAGGACGTCGAACTCCAGCGTGGAGATGACCACCGGGTCGCGCGTGTCGCTCGTCCCGGCGTCCAAGCCGAACAGAGTCATCAGTCGGTCGTGCTCTCCCCGATTACCGGCATCGTGTAGCTGCCGACGCCGTAGATGTCGTCCCGTTCACGGAGGTAGTCGGCAGCCTTGTGCTCGAGGTCCTCTTCGTCCTCGCCCTTGCGGGGGCCCATGCCGCCGAACGGGTCGAACGACTGCGGCATCGGCACGACCCTGCGGTGCACCTGGTCGTTGTTGGACGCGCCGACCGTGCCCATCGGGCCCATGGCGGACCCGGAGGCGTTGGCGACACCGGCTGCGTGCCCGTGGTTCATGACCGAGCCCATCGCGGCCCCGGACGCGGCGGTCGCGCCCTCCTCCATCTGCTTCGGTTCCGAACCGGAGCCCGAACCAGAACGGCCGGAGCGCTGACCCGGCAGGGCGACACCCGCGGTGCCCGTGCCGCCCGTGCCGCCGGGACCGGACGTGCCGGCCGACGACACCGAGGTCGTCGTGCCCTTCGAGGAAGAAGTCGAGGCGGCGGGTGCCGACACGCCCGAGGTGCGCGTCGGAGAACCCGAGGTGGTCGTGCTGCGCGGCGGCGGGGTGGTGGTCCCGCGAGTGCCCGAACCGGTGCGGCCGGTGCGCGTGACGCCACCGGTCGAGCCGAGCGGGCCGCCGACCCAGCCCCCGGCCGTGCCGACCTGCGTACCGCCACCGTGCACCACGGAGGAACCGCTGATCTGCAGCTGCGGCGGCTGGCTGAACTGGCCCAGCGTCGAGGTGTTCGACGTCGTGGACGACGCGTAGGTGGACATGACCTCACGGGCGCGGCGCTCGGCGGCGTCCTGGGCCGCCTCCTGCTTCTCGTGGTCGGTCTGGCCTCCGAAGAGGTGCGTGAGGCCCGTGACCAGGGCACCCGGCTGCTCCGCGGTCACGTTGACCGGGGCCGGCATGTCCGCGCGGACCTTCGAGACGTAGCCCGCCTGCAGCTCGGCCGAGTAGCGCATCACGTCCGAGCCGGTGCGGGCGCTGTCGGCCCACGCGGCGATCGGGTTCAGGCCGGCCTGCGCGATCTCGGAGGCCTTGCCCGTCCACTTCGCGCCGGACGAGGCGATGCCGGAGTGCAGGTCGTCGTTGATCTCGGTCAGCGCGGCCGACACGCCCTGCCAGCGCTCCATCGACGCGAACGACGCGGAGGGGCCCGGACCTGCGTGGATGCGCTCGTAGAGTTCCTTGTGGCTGTAACCCTGCCAGCGGTGGTCTGCCATGGTCAGCACCCGCTCTTGTTCATCATGCCCGTGTTGTCACCCTCGACCACCTTGTACTGGCGCTCGATCTGGTTGAGGTTGTCCATCGCGGTCTTGAGCTGCTTCTGGTAGTTCAGCAGCGCCTGCAGCCCCGAGTCGCCGTCGCTGATCGACCGGTCGTTGAACTTCTCGGCGGCTTCCTGGCTGACCGGGTCGCCCGCCCACGGCCGCACGCGGAACTCCGTGATCGCCATCTCGATCTGCTTGTCGAGCTTGGTGAGCGCGGCGGAGAACGTGTTGCGCAACGCGGGAATCGCCTCTGGTTCCACACTGAGCTCGTGGCTGACGGGTGGCGAGGAGTCTGCCCCGCTGCGTCCCCCTGGCGGCATGGTGAAACCTCCGGCGGTTGTGCGTACAAGCGCTTCGTCACTCTAACCACCGAAGGTAACGCTGGGGAGTGCGATCAGTGACATCCGCCCGTGTGGGTCAGCGCTTCTGGAGCAAACTGGCCATCGCCGCCTCTGCCACCCGCTGGGCGCCGAGGCAAAGATGATCTTGTTGCACCGCAGTGGAATTCCCGCCGTCGCGGAACATGACGTCGAGGAACTGACCCTCGGCCACGTCGATCTCCACGTTGCAGACGTCGTGCACGTCGGGTGTGCGGACGGTAATCGCCGCGAACCCCTCGATCGAGCTCACGCTGTACTCCACCTGGGCGTTGTCGGAGAGCCACACGTCGGCCCCCGAGACCAGCACCAGCGCGAGGCGGGCGACGTTGCCGCTGGTCGTGCTGCGGATCGTGCACGCCTTGGCGCCGCCGAAGCTCGACTCCACGTACGCGCTGGGCGGGTTGTCCAGGCTCAACGACGTGAGCTGGTCGGGGCTGAGCACCGCGCACGGGTCGACGGCGTCGAGCGGCACGTCGCGCGGCCGTTGCGGGAAGTCCATCCGCGAGACGGACGTCGTAGGCGGCGGGGGCGGCGGTGGGGTGGTCAGCGAGCTCTGCTCAGGCGCGGCCGTGCATCCGGCCAGCGCCACCACGACGACGAGGAGCGCGGGGATCCGCATGGCCGGTCACCGTAGCTGCTCTGGGACGGGGTCTGCAGCCAGGCGAGACCACAACAACACGTCTTCTCGCTGACCATCGACGATCGCCTCCTCGCGAAGACGACCCTCCAGGGTGAACCCGCACTTCTCCGCGACCCGCTGCGCCGCCTGGTCCGACACGGCGTGCCGGTAGCTGATCCGGTGGATCTCCATCGCTCCGTACGCCCAGCTCAGCACGGAGTTCAGCGCGGCGGGCAGCACCCCTTTGCCGCGGTGCTTCGGCTGGGTCCAGCACATCACCTCGGCGAGCCCGAAGCCGAGATCGACGTCCCGGATGACGACACCAGCCAGCACCTCGGCCGTGGTCGCCTCGCACACCGCCCACGACCAGCGGGAGTCGTGCTTCCAGCCGTCGTCCAGGTACTGGATGAAGATCTCTGCGGCCGGAGCCCCGTCGATCCTCGCCCGCGGCAGGTAGCGACGGGTGTCCTCGTCCGCGAACGCCTCGACGATCGCCTGGACGTCGCTGATGCGGTCGTCGTGGCGGAAGGCGCGCAGGTAGTACTCGCCCGCGTTGATCTCGACTGGCTCCACGGCCGGAAGGCTAACTCTCGCTCGTGAACCCGTCGTGCTGTGCCGCCAGATCATCGAGCCCAGCCCGGTGCGCGGACGCCGGCGTGCCGTCCGGCGCGGTGGTGACTTCGATCACCCAGTCCACGTCCTCGGCGTCGTCCTCGCCCGCCAGCATGTCCCGGTGCACCGCGCACGGCCCCCAGCCGTCCGCCAGCAGCTCGGCCGCCAGCTGCTCGGCCTCGTCGCGGTCCGGAAGGATCAGCAACACCGTCGCCGGGATCAGCCCGCGCACCGCCAGCGCGGTCCTGAGCGCTGCCGTGTCCGGCACGTGCACGCCGTCCAGCCCCGCCTCAGCCGCAGCGGCCGCGTTCTCCGCCGAGTCGTCGCAGAACACCGCGGTCGAGTAACCGAGCTCGTCCAGCACCCGCCGGTAGATCGCGAGGTCGGGCTTCGCGACACCGAGCCGCGCCGAGTTGAAGATCGCGTCGAACTCGACGTCCAGGCCGAGCAGGGCCAGGTCCGCTTCCAGTCGCGTGGTCGCGTTGGACAGCAACGCCACGAAGCACTGTCGTCGCGCCGTCCGCACCAACGCCAACGCCTCGGTGATCACCTCACCCGTGACCGCCCACGCCTCGACCGCCGAGCGCGGCACCACCTTCGCGATCTCGTCGTGCCACTGCGCGTCGGTGATCTGCCCGGTGACGGCCCGGCGTAGGAGCGTCGGCTCGAAGGCGACTTTCGCGATCTCCGGTGGCGTCGGCGGGTACGCCCGCAGCACGCCGTCGAGATCGAGCAACAACAACGGTTTCAGCGTCGGCGTCCGTTCCACTGCCCCCACAGCAACGCCACGGCGGGGATGGCCAGGAAGATCAACGGATTCCGCAGCGCCACGAAGAACACGATCACCACGATCACCCCGACCGCGGGAATGACCATGCCCTCCCACGTGCGCGCGGGCGCCTTGGACGGCTCCGGGAACATCGCCATCGGCGCGGCGAACTGCGGCCGCGGATCCGGCAGGTCGAAGAACAACGCCATCAACTCACCGCGCGTCTTCGCGGTGGTGATCTTCGCGGACCGCGCGCCGTACTCCTCGAGATCGATGCGCCCGGCGCTCATGTGCTCGCCGAGCACCTGCAACGCCTGATGCCGCTCGGTGTCACCGATGCGGATGTCCCGTGAAGGGTCGCTCACCCTGCAATCGTAGGTGAGCGACCCGCCGGGTCAGTCCGTCAGCGCCCAGATCACAGCCAACAGCCTCGATCGGCCGTCACTGTCAGACCCCGCGAGTACGTTGGGTCGCGGGGGATCCACCAGCCAGGGGGACCTCTGCGTGAGCCTGCGCGCGCAGTCCTTCAGCTCAGTCCTTCAGCTCACAGATCACGGTGCCCTGCGTGATCGGGTCACCAGGAGCAGCGGCCAGCCCCGTCACGGTGCCCGCCTTGTGCGCCGTCACCGGGTTCTCCATCTTCATCGCCTCGAGCACCACGATCAGCTCGCCCGCCTCGACGGTCTGCCCGTCCTCGACGGCCACCTTCACGATCGTGCCCTGCATCGGCGCCGCCACCGCGTCACCCGAGACCGCGGCCGAGCTGCCACCCGCGCGCTTCGACTTGGCCTTCTTGGCGCCACCCGCAGCCGCCGGCCGCGAACCAACCGCGAGATCCCCAGGCAGCGACACCTCGAGCCGGCGCCCGCCGACCTCGACCACCACGGTCTGCCGCGGCGCCTCCTCGTCAGCCTCCGAGCCACCACCCGCGAACGGCGCGATCTGGTTGTCGAACTCGGTCTCGATCCACCGCGTGTGCACAGTGAATCCTTCGGGCTTCTCGGCGGTGAACGCCGCGTCCCGCACGATCACGCGGTGGAACGGCAGCACGGTCGCCATGCCCTCCACGACCATCTCGTCCAGCGCGCGGCGGGCGCGGGCCAGTGCCTCGTCGCGGTTCTCGCCGGTCACGATCAGCTTGGCCAGCAACGAGTCGAACTGCCCGCCGATCACCGAACCGCTCTCGACACCGGCGTCCACGCGCACGCCGGGACCGGACGGCGCCACGAAAGAAGTCACCGTGCCCGGCGCGGGCAGGAAGCCGCGGCCCGCGTCCTCGCCGTTGATGCGGAACTCGATGGAGTGCGCGCGCGGCGTGGGATCCTCGGTGAACCGCAGCTTCTCGCCGGCGGCGATGCGGAACTGCTCGCGCACCAGGTCGAGGCCCGTCGTCTCCTCCGACACCGGGTGTTCGACCTGCAGGCGCGTGTTGACCTCGAGGAACGAGATCGACCCGTCGAGGCCGACGAGGTACTCGACGGTGCCGGCGCCGTGGTAGCCGGCTTCCAGGCAGATCGCGCGAGCCGAGGAGTGGATCGTGGCGCGCTGTTCGTCGGTGAGGAACGGCGCGGGCGCCTCCTCGACCAGCTTCTGGTGCCGGCGCTGCAACGAGCAGTCGCGGGTGCCGACGACGATCACGTTGCCGTGGGTGTCGGCGAGGACCTGCGCCTCGACGTGGCGCGGCTTGTCCAGATAGCGCTCGACGAAGCACTCGCCGCGGCCGAACGCCGTGACGGCCTCGCGGACCGCGGAGTCGAACAGTTCGGGAATCTCTTCCATCGTGCGCGCGACCTTCAGGCCACGGCCGCCACCGCCGAACGCCGCCTTGATCGCGACCGGCAGGCCGTGCTCCGAGGCGAACGCGATGATCTCGTCCGGTCCGTTGACCGGGTCCTTCGTGCCGGGCACCAGCGGTGCGCCCGCACGCATCGCGATGTGCCGCGCGGTCACCTTGTCGCCGAGGTCGCGAATGGCCTGGGGGGTCGGGCCGATCCAGATCAGGCCCGCGTCGATCACGGCCTGCGCGAACTCCGCGTTCTCGGAGAGGAAGCCGTAACCGGGGTGCACGGAGTCGGCACCGGACTGCGCGGCGGCGGCCAGCACCTTCTCGAACGACAGGTAGCTCTCGCCGGGCGTGTTGCCGCCGAGCGCGAACGCCTCGTCGGCGAGCCGGACGAACGGCGCGTCCCGGTCGGGATCGGCGTAGACGGCGACGCTCGTCAGACCGGCGTCACGGCAGGCGCGGATGACCCGGACGGCGATCTCACCGCGGTTCGCGATGAGGACCTTGCGCAGCGACACGGCGTCGTACCTCCTGCTGGACCGGTAATTACGGCTCTGGCTGGTGCCGCAGTCTACGGAAATCAGTGAACTCCGAGAGGGAGAGACGGCTCACTTCACATCCATCCTGGGCCCATCGGCCACAATCTGCGATGTGGGTGGAACCAGGTCCGTGCAGGTGATCGCCGTCGTAGCCGCCGTGGTCGTCGTCGCGGGGGTGGTGTTCGCCTATTTCCAGCGTCCGAACAACACCGATTCAGGTCAATCCGGCACCGACGGAGGAATGCGCTGCGGTACGACCGTTTGCCAGGTCATCATCGGCAAGTCGGTCGGCAAGGACCTGGTGGAACTGCTCGGCGGCACCGGCGGCGGGCGGATCAGGGTGACCGGCGCGTCCGGACCGTTCATCTTCGAGATGACCATCGCCGAGTCCGGCGCGGTGGTCGACGACAAGTCCCTGCGCTGTGTGGAGGCGGAGGTCAGCGTGTGCCTGGTGCACGGGGTGCAGGGCGGCAAGGCCCTCGGCGAGGTGCTGGTGCGCAAGGACGGAACGTGGTCGCGCGTGCAGACCGCCTACCAGTCCAGCGCTGGATATCTCGGGCTGCACGACGTCAACGAGGACGGCACGGCGGACGTCGTCGCCGCCCAGTTCGCCTGCGACGGCCAGTGCAGGGACACGTTCGTGCAGGTGTTCTCCGTGCTGGGACCGAACCTCGGCTGTACGACGGCGGCACCGGCGCGGGAGCAGCTCGCTGGCTGGCCTGCACCGGTGCCGAAGATGTCGCAGCTCCGTCCCTGCGCGGACAGTTAGGCGTTGACGAGGTCCTTCTCGGCCGGGGCGGCGGGCTCCTCGATCAGGTTCTCGCTGCGCGCCACCAGCACCGGCACGGTGATCTGCCCTGCCACGTTGGTCGCGGTGCGGATCATGTCGAGGATCGGGTCGATCGCGTAGACCACGGCCACACCGGTCGCGATCACCTGCGGCGGCAGGCCGACGACGCTCAACGTCAGCGTGAGCATCGTGTACCAGCCGGTCGTTCCGGCGGTGGCCAAAGCGCCGAACACCGCGACCAGCACGATGCCGACGTACTGCCACACCGAGAGCTGGATGCCGAACAGGTTCGCGATGAAGATCGTCGCGACGGCCGGGTAGACCGCGGCGCAACCGTCCATCTTGGTCGTGGTGCCCAGCGGCACGGCGAAGTTCGCGTACTCGTTCGGGACGCCGAGGTCCGTGGCCGCCTTGCGGGACAACGGAAGCGTGGCGCCGGAGGACCGCGACACGAACGCGAACTGGATCGCCGTGCCCGCCTTGCGGAAGAACTCGACCGGCGAGGTCTTGCCGACGAACTTCAGCAGGATCGGGTAGACGACGAACAGCACCAGCAGCGTGCCGATGTACACGGCCAGGATCAACGAGAACAGCGGCTTCACGAACGAGTTGCCGTACGAGGCGACCGCGTTGCCGATGAGACCGAAGATGCCGATCGGTGCCAGCAGGATGATCCAGCCGACGACCTTCTGGACGATCTCGAAGAACGACTTCACCAGGTTCGTGAACGGCGCGGCCTTCTCACCGAGCGCGTAGGCGGCGAAGCCGACCAGCACCGCGATGAACACGACCTGCAGCACGTCGCCCTCGGTGAACGAGCTGAAGATGTTGGTGGGCACCAGGTTGTCGAGCAACGCCTGCCACGAGCCGGACGCGCGCTTGGCCAGCTTGTCGACCGCGCCGGCGGCGGGTTCGATCTGCAGGCCCGCGCCGGGCTTGATGATCGAGGCGACCGCGATGCCGATCAGCACCGCGATGAACGACGTGATGGCGAACCACAGGAACGTCTTGCCGCCGAGCCGCGCGGCGGTGCGGCCGCCGCCGAGGTTCCGCAGCGACGCGATGCCGACGACGATCGCGGTGAACACCAGCGGGATCACGGTCAGCTGCAGCAGCGCCGTGAAGGTGGAACCGATCTTGGCGAGCACGGGCGCGAGCCACGTGCCCTTGCCGAGCCAGCCGGCCAGCGCGCCGAGAACGAGCGCGGCGAGCACTGTCAGGCCGAAGACTTTGGGCTTGCGGTAGGTCTGAACGAGCGACACTGGAACATCTCCTGTGCAGGGATGAGCGAAAGGGGGCCGGGAGCGGTTAGCTCCGACAGCCCGTGCTCGTCCTGCGTGCCAGGTCGATGTGCCTGCGACGCGTCAAGTACTCGTTCACCGCTAGCCCCCAACGCCGGCGTTGAGGGCAGTCTTCCCTGATCGGGTGAACTGTGACCAGGACTACCAGAGTGTGGACACGGAAACACCCACCTGGCTGAGCAGCCTTCGGGTGAGCGGCAGGCTGATGCCGATGACGGACGTGTGGCAGCCGTCGATGCTGTCGATGAACCAGCCGCCGCGCCCGTCGATCGTGAAGCCGCCCGCGACGTGCAACGGCTCGCCGGTCGCGATGTACGCCTCCAGCTCCTCGTCCGACGGCGTGCCGAACCGCACGGTCGTCGACTCGGCGGCCGAGGCGCGGTCGACCACCACGCCTCCGGAGACCTTCAGCACGGTGTGGCCGGTGATCAGCACGCCGCTCTTGCCCGAGACCCGGCGCCACCGTTCGCGTGCCACTTCGGCCGTGCCGGGCTTGCCCACGAGCTCGCCCTCGAACAGCAGCATCGAGTCGCAGCCGACCACGACGCACTCGTCGTCGAGCTCGATCGCCTCCGCCTTCGCCGCGGACAGCGCGACGACGGTGTCCTCCGGCGTCGGGTTGTCGAGCGACTCCACGAGCGCGTCCTCGTCGACACCGGAGACCCGGACCACGGGCTCGATGCCCGCGGACCGCAGGACGCTAAGACGGGCGGGTGACTGGGAGGCCAGGATCAGTCGCACGCGCGGAGTCTTTCACGGGGTCGGGAACTCCCTGCCGAAAGGCGAACGCGACGACGAGCCCGACCGCGAGCGCGGCCAGCAGCAGGTAGAACGCCGCCCGCACGGCGCTGGTGAAGTCACCTGTCGCCGACAGCACGATCTGCAGCACGGCACCGGTCGCCGCGCTGCCCAGCACGTTCCCGAACTGCCGCGAGGTGTTGTAGATCCCGGATCCGGCGCCCAGCAGCGACCGGTCGAGCGTCCGCGTGGAGATGTTCGTCAGCGGCGAGTACACCAGTCCCATGCCGGTGCCGGCGGCGATCATCGACGGCAGCAGCACCCACTGCGACCCGTCGGTCAGCAGGAACGTCATCGCGCCGATGGCCAGCGCGAGCAGCACGAACCCGGTGATCGGCAGGTACTTGGCGCCTGCCCGGTTCGACAGCCGCCCCGCGAAGATCGCGACCACCCCGGACATCAGCGACGCCGGTGCCGTGACCAGGCCCGCCATCAGCGGCGACAGCTTCGGCACGGTCTGCAGGAACAGCGTCAGCGGCACGAACAGGCCGGTCACGGTGATCCCGATCATGATGTTCGCGACGTTGCCGAGCGAGAAGTTGCGGTTGCGGAAGATCCGCAGCGGCAGCAGCGGTTCGGGGTTGCGCGCCGACGCCTGCCACAGCACGAACGCCGCGAGCAGGAGCACGCCGGCCGCGATGATCTCGGTGATCGTGAGCGGTCCCGCGACCTGGCCCCAGCCGTAGTGCTCGCCGTTCTGGATGCCGAACACCAGCAGCCCGAGCCCCAGGCAGCACAGCACGACACCGAGCACGTCGAACCTCGGCGCGCGGCCGGGCTGGTAGTCCGGCACCCACATGATCAGCAGCACCAGCGCGAGCACGCCGATCGGCAGGTTCACGAAGAAGATCCACTGCCAGCCCAGGTGCGTGACCAGCACCCCGCCGAGCAACGGGCCGGAGATCGTGGCGAGCCCGGCGACCGAGCCCCACATGCCGAGCGCGGCGCCTCGCTTGGCCGCCGGGAACAGGTGCGTGATGAACGCCATCGTCTGCGGTGTCATGGCCGCGGCGCCGAGCCCCTGGAAGACGCGGGCCGTGATGAGCGCTTCCGCGCTGGTGGCGAGACCGCAGGCCAGCGACGCCAGCACGAACAGCACGAGCCCGATGCCGTACAGCCGCTTCGGCCCGAACCGGTCGCCGAGCCGTCCGGTCAGCAGCAACGGCACGGCGAAGGCCAGCAGGTAGGCGCTGGCGACCCAGATGACGTCGTTCAGGGTCGCGTTCAGGCCCGTCATCATCGAGGGCATCGCGACGTTCACGATGGTCGTATCCAGCAGCGTCATGAAGAAGCCGATGCACAGCGCGTACACGGTCCGCCAGTTCTCGCGGTCCGTTCGAGTAGTACTACTGATGCGCGATCACCTCTTCCATCGGCACCCTCGACCAAGTGAAGCGCTGGGTGCTTGTCCTCACCGAACGCGGTTCCGATCGCGAAGGCAAGCGCAGACGGATCGCGGCCCTGCTCGTCGTGCTCGGCGGCCTCATTGGATCGTGGGCCGTTGGAAGCGTGCTCGCGAGCGACCCCATTGGCTATGGAGTCCCGGTGTGGCCGTTCGCCGACACGGCGGACCGCGCGGAGAACGCGCTGCTCAGCCAGGTCGTGTCCGCCGTGCGCGACAAACAGCCGGTCGACCAGGACAACGTGCGGGTGCTGAAGAAGACCGATGCGTACGGCAGCGAGTTCTGGACTTTGAAGCTCGAGGTCGACGGCGAGGTCCGCTGTCGCGAAGTCGCCGTCGGCCTGAACGTCACCAGTCGCCGGGTCGACTGCTCCTAGCCGGGGAAGCCGGACGCACGCCAGGCGCCCGGTCCGTGCTGCAACGGCCGCCGAACCCGGCGTGCCGGGTTCGCCCACTCCGAACGCTGCTTCGGCTTGTCCTCGATCGGCGCGGCTGAAGCGAGCCCGGCGATGACTGCCGTCAAAGCAGCCAGCTGGTAGTCGTCCGGCGTGCCCTTGACGACCTTGAGCAGCGGCTTTTCCTGGGCCTTCTCGTCCGGCGCGCTCACAGCGGGATGTTCCCGTGCTTCTTGGGCGGCAGCGTCTCCCGCTTGTCCCGCAGCATCGACAGCGCCCGCGCCACGTAACCGCGGGTGTACGACGGCGGGATCACCGAGTCGACGTACCCGCGCTCGGCGGCCTGGTACGGGTTGCACAGCGTGTCCTCGTACTCCTGCTGGAGCTGTGCGCGGAGGGCGTCGACGTCCTCGCCGTTGGCAGCGGCCGCCGCGAGAGTCTTGCGGTGCACGATGTTCGCGGCGCCCGAGGCGCCCATCACGGCGATCTGCGCGGTCGGCCACGCGAGGTTGATGTCCGCGCCGAGGTGCTTGGAGCCCATGACGTCGTACGCGCCGCCGTACGCCTTGCGCGTGATGACGGTGACCAGCGGGACGGTGGCCTCGGCGTAGGCGTAGATCAGCTTGGCGCCGCGGCGGATGATGCCGTTCCACTCCTGGTCGGTGCCGGGCAGGAAGCCGGGCACGTCGACGAACGTCAGCACCGGGATGTTGAACGCGTCGCAGGTGCGCACGAACCGCGCGGCCTTCTCGGAGGCGTCGATGTCGAGGCAGCCGGCGAACTGCGTGGGCTGGTTCGCGACGACACCGACGCTCTGGCCGTCCACGCGGCCGAAGCCGACCAGGATGTTCGGCGCGAAGAGCGGCTGGACTTCCAGGAAGTCACCGTCGTCGAGCACGCGGTTGATGACCTCGTGCATGTCGTACGGCTGGTTCGCGGAGTCCGGGATCAGCGTGTCGAGCTCGCGGTCCTCGTCCGTGATGGAGTCGGTGAGCGAACCCTCGGCCAGCGTGCCCTCGAACGCGGGCGTGTCCGAGAGGTTGTTCGACGGCAGGTACGACAGCAGTTCCTTGACGTACGCGATCGCGTCTTCCTCGTCGTTGCCGAGGTAGTGCGCGTTGCCGGACTTCGTGTTGTGCGTGCGACCGCCGCCCAGCTCCTCCATCGTCACGTCCTCGCCGGTGACCGTCTTGATGACGTCGGGGCCGGTGATGAACATGTGCGAGGTCTGGTCGACCATCACCACGAAGTCGGTGAGCGCGGGGGAGTAGACGTGCCCGCCGGCGTTGGAGCCCATGATCAGCGAGATCTGCGGGATCACGCCGGACGCGCGGACGTTGCGGGTGAAGATCTCGCCGTAGAGGCCGAGCGAGACGACACCCTCCTGGATGCGCGCGCCGCCGCCCTCGTTGATGCCGACGATCGGGCGGCCGGTCTTGATCGCCAGATCCATGATCTTGACGATCTTCTCGCCGTACACCTCGCCGAGCGAGCCGCCGAAGACCGTGACGTCCTGGGAGAACACGCACACCGGGCGGCCGTCGACGGTGCCGTAGCCCGTCACCACGCCGTCGCCGTACGGGCGGTTCTTCTCCTGGCCGAAGTTCGTGGAGCGGTGCCGGGCGAGTTCGTCCAGCTCGACGAACGATCCGGGATCGAGCAGGAGGTCGATGCGTTCGCGGGCTGTCTTCTTGCCCTTCGCGTGCTGCTTTTCGACCGCGCGTGCCGAGCCGGCGTGAACCGCCTCGTCGTTGCGCCGGTAGAGGTCAACGAGCTTGCCCGCGGTGGTGTGGACGTCCGGGACGCCTGAAGCGTCGGTGGGGACGTGCCCGATCGGCTCGGTCGCACTGCTCATGGGCCCGCAGCCTAACGAGAGCATTGCTGAACTGCCCCGTGCAGTTGTCCAGGTCACGGCAATCTGTTGGTCATCTCTGATCGCACGTACCCTCTCTCGTTCCAATAGCCTGGCGCGATGGACACCGCACTCGACGCCGAGGCGCTGCGCGCACGGCTGGTAGCACCCAACGGCCCGTACGCCGCTCTCGACGTCGTGGAGAGCACTCAGTCCACGAACGCGGATCTCGCCACGGCCGCTGCGGCCGGCGCGGCGGATCGCACCGTGCTGATCGCGCTGGAGCAGACCGCCGGGCAGGGCCGGCGCGGCCGCACCTGGTCGTCGCCGCAGGGCGGGCTCTACGTCAGCGTGCTGTTCCGGCCGACCGACGTGCCGCCGCGGCAGTTGCCGTGGCTCAACCTGATCGCCGGTCTCGCGTTGGTGCGCGTCGCCCAGTCGGTCGGCGTCGAGGCCTCGCTGAAGTGGCCGAACGACCTGCTGCTCGGCCCGAAGGCGGAGAAGGGCGCGGGCATTCTGTCCGAGATCACCGCCGGCGTCGCGCAGGCCGTCGTCGTCGGCATCGGACTGAACGTGGCGAAGCTGCCGGACGACGTGCAGCCCGCGCCGGGCGGCCTCGCGCCGACGTCGCTGGAGGACGTGGGCGCCGCCGAACTGGATCGTGGCGAGCTGGCGTTCCGGCTGCTCGTCGAACTGGCCCAGCTGGAAGGCGTGTGGCGCAAGAACGGCGGCGACGCGGTCGAGTCCGGCGTGCTGGAGGAGTACCAGGAGCACTCGGCAACGGTTGGTGTCCGCGTGCGTGTGGAACTGGCCGGCGGCGTGCAGCTAACGGGTGTGGCACAGCGCATCGAGCCCGACGGCACGCTGGTCGTGCGGGGCACCGATGGGGTGGACCACGGCGTGTCCGCAGGTGACGTGGTGCATTTGCGTCCGGCGTGATTAGGGTTGGCTCATGGCCTATCCCGACGACCTGCTGAGCTCAGGCGAGCACGTCGTGATCCACAAGCACCCCCACTGGAAGATGCTGATCTTCCCGGTGTTCTGGCTGCTGGTGGTGGTGGCGATCGGCACCTACCTGGCCGGTCTGGTCGTGGACCAGTCGTGGGCCACCATCGCGTGGGTGGCGCTGGCCGTGGTCGGCGTCGTGCTGATCATGTGGCTGACCATCACCCCGGTGGTGCGCTGGCGGACGACGCACTTCATCGTCACGTCGGACCGCGTGATGGCGCGCGAGGGCGTGTTCAAACGCACCGGCCTGGACATCCCGCTGTCACGTGTCAACAGCGTCCGGTTCGAGCACAGCCTGCTCGACCGGGTGCTGGGCTGCGGCACGCTGATCATCGAGTCGGCGTCGGACGAGCCGTTGGAGTTCGACGACATCCCGGCCGTGGAGCAGGTGCACTCCCTGTTGTACCGCGAGGTCAACGACAACCCCGATGACGACTTCCACCCGAGGACTGTTGATGGGCGCGCGTGAGGTTGGTCTGCCTGATGTTGTCGGCTCTGGATCGCTGCCCTCGCGGGTGACGATCTGGGAGGTCGGGGCTCGGGACGGGCTGCAGAACGAGTCGGTGGTGGTGCCGGTCTCGGTGAAGCTGGAGTTCCTGGCTCGCCTGGCTGATGCCGGACTGTCCGTTTTGGAGGCCACCTCGTTCGTGCATCCCAAGTGGGTGCCGCAACTGGCTGATGCTGCTGAGTTGCTGGCTGGGCTGGATCAGCGGCCTGGGGTGGTCTATCCGGTTCTGGTGCCCAACGAGCGCGGGCTGGACCGGGCGTTGGAGGCCGGGGTTTCGCACATCGCGATCTTCGCGTCGGCCACGGAGACGTTTGCTGCTCGGAACCTGAACCGGACGTTGGACTCGCAGTTCGAGATGTTCGAGCCGACGGTGTCGCGGGCGCTGGCTGCTGGGCTGAATGTGCGCGGGTACGTGTCGATGTGTTTCGGGGATCCCTGGGAGGGGGCGGTTTCCCGGGCGCAGGTGGTGGCTGTGGGGGAGCGGCTGCTGGAGATGGGCTGCTCGCAGGTGTCGCTCGGGGACACGATCGGTGTTGCCACGCCTGGGCAGGTGGAGTCCCTTTTGGAGGGGTTCCGGGATGTTTCCGCGTTGGCGGTGCACTTTCACGACACGTATGGGCAGGCGTTGGCCAACACGTTGGCGGCTTTGCGTTGCGGGGTCACGACTGTGGACTCTTCGGCTGGGGGGCTTGGGGGGTGCCCGTATGCGGAGTCGGCTACGGGGAACCTGGCTACTGAGGATCTTGTGTGGATGTTGGACGGGTTGGGGATCGAGACCGGGGTTGATCTGGATCGGCTGGTCGAGTGCTCGGTGTGGATGGCTGAGCAGTTGGGGCGGCCCAGTCCTTCTCGGGTGGTTCGGGCGTTGACCAAGTAGTCGCGGTGGTCCGGTTGGGTGCGTTGGTTCCGGTTTAGGGATTTCGGGGCTCCGCCCCGGACCCCGCCAATCTGATCAAGGACCTTGTCCTCCGCCGTGCGCGGGTTGATGGCACGCCTGTTGCGTTGGGCGGAGTTGCGTTGCGTAGGTGGTGCGGTTCGGGTGGGTGGTCCCGTCACAAGCCGTACCAGAGCGCGCCCCAAAAGACGAGAGTTTGGATAACAACACCAAACACGAATACGATGAAGCCCA